>DASRBA010000238.1:0-26115 GCA_035637895.1 Myxococcaceae bacterium | reverse complement strand
CCCTGCTGTACGTCGCCCCGGTCTCGGGGGGCGTCACGGTCATCGACCTCTCGGACCCGGCGGCTCCGAAGATCGCCGGCCGCTTCGCGACGGGGCGGCCGATCTCGCGGATCCTGGTCTCCGGTGATTCGCTCGTCCTGCTGGAGTCTCACGAGGAGGCCACGGTCTGGTCGCTCGCCGATCCCCGGGCGCCGTCGCCCTCCGCGGCCGCGCCGGCGCCGGCTGAGAGCGCCAGGACCGCCGTCCCACCCCCGCGCCCCTCCGCGCCCGCGAAGGTGCTGGAGGTCCGCGGCGGCCGGGTGATCCTCGACGCCGGGGCCGCGAACGGCTTCGCGGTGGGCAGGCGCGTGCGCATCGCGGCCCAGAGGCTGGAGAGAAAACCGGACCTCGCCACGGGGGGGATGGATCGCTTCGTGTTCGGCGTCGGCCGCGCGGAGCTCAACGTCCCGCTCACCCGGCAGCTGGGGCTGTTCGGCGCGGGGGGAGCCGGGGAGAACGGCTGGGCCTTCGGCGAGCTGGGCGTGCGCACCTACGTGGGCGGCCTGGGCGCCCGCGGGACCGTCATCCTCTCCGCGAGCATCGGCTACGCCTCCATCTTCGACGGCCCTTCGAACGAGGCGGTCGGGGGCCCGTCCGTCGCGTTCGGATGCGAGTGGCGGCTCTGATGCCCATGGTAGGCGAAAGGGAGGGCGACCGGTGATCACGTTGACTACGAAGGTCTGGGCGGATGGCCTGACGGGCAAGGAAGTGACCGATTTCCTGCTCCGGGCCGGCGACGAGGACTACCGGAGGTGGTGGCCTGGAACGCACCTGCAGTTCCACACCCTCCAGCAGGTCGAGGGCGACATCGGCAACCTCATCTATTTCGAGGAATTCGTCGGAAGGCGCCACGAGCGGACGCAGGCCCTGGTCGTCGATCTCGTCCCTGGGCGGCGGCTCGTGTGGCAGCTGAAGAAGGGCATCCGGTGGCCCATCTGGATCGGGCTCGAGCTCCAGGATGGCGCCGGCGGCGTCACCATCACCCAGACCACCCGGGTGGGCTACGGGGGCGCCGGCAGGCTCCTCGATCCCCTCCTGCGCCTGTACTTCTCCCGGAGCTACGCCCGGGCGCTGGACGATCACGCGAAGACCGAGTTCCCGAACCTCCGCGGTCTGCTCCACGGCCCATCGGCGCCCTGACCCCGGTGGGCGCTCACTCGGCGCTCCCGAAAACCCCGATCGAATCGACCTGGGCGGCCTGGTCTACGGCGAGACGCCGCCGCAGCCCCGCCACCGCGTGACGGCGCAGTTCGCGAGGCTGTCGCGGCCGGTCTGCTTCACCTGTTGGACACCGCTCGCTATGGCGCGGGGAGAGGCCCGCCGTTGGCGAGGCATCCCGTCAGCTCCGGCGTCGGAGTCCAGCCGCAGACCCCATTCGGCTGGGGCTCGCAGATGGCGGTGATGTAGCATGCGAACCTGCGCCTGTAGATGCATGGCGAGTTGACGCCGGTTTTGTCCGAGCACAGTTCGCTGGAGCAACCTCCGACGTGACAGTTCCCTCCCACGACGACTCCCGAGCTTGTCTGCGCCACGCCACCGTTGCATCCGGCGAGCGCCCACGCGCAGGCAAGAGCAACGGCAATGACGATTCTGGGTCGCATTTTCATGAGGATCCCCCCGAGCTTCCCGGAATGAATCAGCATCCCTTCGCTTTCCGGCCATTGATTTCCGGGGGTCGCCGGTTCCCTGCCTGGCCGGGCTGACGACATTTCTGCCGAGCCGCCGGATTGACGCGCGTTTCCGGGCACGTCCGGATCTCCCGCGCGACCCGGATTGGCTCGGACGCCGTGGGCAACGTTTCATCGCCGGCCACCTGCTGGCGGCCGGTACGGCTTCCGGAGAGCGGGCCCATGTCCATCATTGACCGTCCGTCACGGAGGGAGATCGCTGATGCGCGCCTGGAACGGTTTGGTCGTGTGGTGGGTCGTGCTCGTGGGTTGCGGTGCGCCTGACGAAGGTGGGTCACCTCGCTCACAGACCGCCGCGCTCCACTCGTCGAGCCGCCCGAGCTCCCCCACCTCCGTCCAGGTGATGACGCGGAACCTCTACGTCGGCGCGGACGTAGGCCGTCTGTTCTCCGTTTCCTCGCTGGACCAAATCCCTGGGGTCGTCTCCGGGATCTACCAAACGATCCAGGATACGCGGTTCAGCGAGCGCGCCGAGGCGCTCGCGGATGAGGTGGCGCGCTCGCAACCGGCGCTCATCGGGCTTCAAGAAGTAGCGCTCCTTCGACGGCAATCTCCGGGGGACTTCTTCCGCGGAAATCCAGTGCCGGCAACCACGGTGGTTCAGGACAACCTGCAGCTTCTGCTCTCCGCCCTGGCGGCGCGGGGGCTCATCTACGTCCCGGTCATCGTCCAGGAGAACACCGACATCGAGCTACCCAGCATGAATGGCGATGACCTCCGACTCACCGATCGCGACGTCATCCTGGCCCGGAGCGACGTGGACGTCGAGGCAACCCGCGGCCACCACTACGCGACCAACCGGGTCATCAACCTGGGTGGCCTGAGCTTCGCGATTCAGCGCGGCTGGGTCGAGGCGGACGTCCATTTCGAGAGCGGGATGATGCACTTCGCCAACACGCATCTCGAGCCTGCTTCCACGCCGGCGCTCCAGGTCGTCCAGGAGGCACAGGCGTCCGAGCTCATCCTCGCGATGCTTGCCAAGCACGGCCCGGTCTCCCTCGTCGGAGATTTCAACTCTGCTCCGGGCGAAGGCACCTATCAGTTGCTCGCCTCGTCCGGCTTCGCGGATCTCTGGACCCTGGCCAATGACGGTGCTCCCGGCCTGACGTGCTGCCAGGCCGAAGGGCTCCGCAACGTCCCCTCTCGGCTCGTCGAACGGGTCGACCTGCTGTTGCTCCGAGGCCCCATGGGCCATCTGGGCCCGTGGTTCCGGGAGCCCTACGCGGCAGACGTGGTCGGCGACGAGCTGGGCGATCGCACGCCCTCCGGTCTGTGGCCGTCGGATCACGGGGGCGTCGCCGGCGGCTTCCGCGTCTCGACCGGCGCGTCCGGGGAGATGTAACCGCCGGACGGATGCGTCCCTCGGGGCCAGTCTCCAATATCCGCAAGCCCGGCATCCTCCGGAGAGAGAGAAGGCATCGATGCGCGACTTCAACTGGGGCAGGTGGGCAGTGTCCGGCCTCATGCTCGCTGCTCCCATGCTGGGGATGGACTGCTCCAATGATGAGAACGCCCATCCGCCCTCGGAGCGGGAGCGAATCGAGAAGGGGCTGACCCTCTCGCCCGTACCCCTCAACCTGGATGGGAAGGACCGCGACCTGTTGGGTCTGGGCAGCTATGTCGTCAACGCGCAGGCCGCCTGCAACGACTGCCACACCCACCCGACCCTCGTCACGGGAGGCGACCCCTTCCGGGGAGAGCCGGAGCAGGTCAACTCGACGCATTTTCTGGCGGGCGGGACGCCCTTCGGCCCCAGCCTCGTCTCACCCAACATCACCCCGGATGCCTCGGGCAATCCGGCCGGGCTCTCCTACGAGGACTTCCAGCACCTCCTTCGTACCGGCAGGGAGGGCGACGGCTCCATCCTTCAGGTGATGCCGTGGCCCATCTACAAGAACATGACCGATCGCGACCTGCGCGCCGTCTACGAATACCTGCGCGCCATTCCTCACGCCGAACCCGGCCCCTGAGCGCACGCGGCTCGCCCCGGTACCAGGCCTCGAACGGGCGCGCGTCAGCGTTTCGTCCGGCAGACCGGTCACCACGTCGGGCAGGACGTGTGGCGCAGGTTCCCCATCTCATCCGCTCGGCGCGCAACCTGGCCACCGCCCTGCGGAGCGGCCACGCAGCATTTGCAGCAAGGAGCGGCGGGTCCCGACAACGCTGCGGCGGCGCTCTCCAGGCATGACCTTTGAAGACAGGTGGGCCCGGGAGGCAGAGACATGGGCATCGTCTGCGCAACCAGCTTCTCCGAACGCTCCGCCGCGGCGGTGCGCGCCGCCGCCGCGCTCGCCGTCCGGCTGGGCGAGCCACTGGCGCTCGTCCACTCGGCGCCCAGGGAAGAGCAGCGGGAATCCGCGGAGCTCCGGATGCAAGAGGCGCTGCGGCCGCTCCGCGCGCGCGCCGGGCTGGTGGTGGAGGGACAGGTGGTGGTCGGCCCGGCGGCGGAGGCGGTGACCCGCTTCGCCGACTCGAGGCGGGCCGACCTGCTGCTGATCGCCGGGGCGACGGCGGAGGCGTCCAGGCTGGGAGTGCCGGACGCCGTTCTCCAGCGCTGCGCGGTCCCGTGCCTGGTGGTGCGGGAGGCCGAGCCGTTCGAGGCGTGGGCCAGCCGTGAACGTCCGCTGAAGGCCATGCTGGGGGTGGACGCCTCGGTTCCCTTCACGTCGGCGCGCGCCTTCCTGGCGAAGCTCGCGGCGCACGGACCGGTCAGCGCCGGCGCCGCGCACGTCTACTGGCCGCCCGTGGAGTACGCGCGGCTCGGCCTGCCGCAGCCCTTGATGTTCACCGAAGCGGACTCGGCGCTGGAGGAGGTGCTCTCCGGCGAGGTGGCGCACGAAGTGGGAGTGATCGCGCCCGGCGTATCGCCGCGGGTCCACCTGCGGATCGGCATGGGCTGGACGGGCGACCAGCTGGTGGCGATGGCGAAGGAGGAGGGGGCGGACCTGCTGGTCGTGGGTTCCCACCAGCGGCGCGGCGTGGGCAAGCTGTGGTCCGTCTCGCACCACGCCGTCCGGAACGCGCCCATGTCCGTGGCCAGCGTCCCGGCGGAGGCGGCCCACCGGGCGGCGGACGCGGAGATCCCCGAGCTGAACGAGGTGCTGGCCGCCACGGACTTCTCGCCGTCGGGAGACCATGCCGTCCCGTACGCGTTCAGCCTGGTGAGGCCGGGCGGGACCGTGCACCTCGTGCACGCGCTGCCCGCCGCGCCGTCCGAGGAGGAGCGGCGCAAGCTGGAGCAGCGGCTGCGGGCGCTGGTGCCGGCGCAGGCGGGGGAGCAGGCCAAGCGCGCCGCGGTGCAGGTGGTGTGGGGCGAGCCGAGCGCGGCCATCGCCGCCGCCGCCGAGCGCATGGGCGCGGACGCCATCTGCGTGGGCTCGCACGCGCGCGGGGCGGTCGCCAAGGTGGTGCTGGGGTCGGTGAGCCAGGCGCTGCTGGGGAAGACGCGGCGGCCGGTGCTGGTGGTGCCGCGGAAGGCCGAGTGACCAATCCCTTGCTCCGCCGCCACCGTGGCGGCGGGAGGCACTCGCATTCGCGGCGAGCCGCGGCTGGGATCCGGGCCGGCTTCAGCGGCGCGTGGATGATCAGCGCTCGATGAGCGAGGCGCCGCTCCGGCCCTGCAGCGCGTTGGCGGCGACGCCCAGGAAATCCGTCTCGGTGACGATCCCCACCAGCACCCCATCCTCGCCGACGACCGGCAGCGCGCCGAGCTTCCGGTCCCGCATCACCTCGGCGGCGCGGAAGGCGGGCGTCTCCGGGCGGACCGTCAGCACTTCCCGGGTCATCACCGCGCCGACCCGCTTGGTCCCGTGGTGGGCGGCCAGCGTGCGCGCGAGATCGCGGTTGGACAGGATCCCGACGACGCGGTGGCCCTCGTCGATGACGGGCAGGTGCCGGATGTCCGCCTGCCGCATCTCGTGATCGGCCTTCGAGACGGTGTCGCTGTCCCGCACCGCGATCACTCCGGTGGTCATCAGCTGTTCGATTTTCAGCACGACTTCCTCCTTGCTCATGCGGAAGGTTCTGCACCTTTCGTGCTGGGCCCGGCCACGCTCGAAGGCGCCCACCAGGGCGCGCCGCGCGCGCAAGGCTTGCGGCGCACTCACTACGCCGCGCACCAGCGCTGCAGCCGCTCCACCTGGTGGTCCGCGTACGCCTGGATCGCCGCCACCTCCGCCTCGCGCCCGGGCTTCACCTTCGGGGCGCCGGCGTCGAGCGCGCACAGGTGCTCGAAGCGCTGCTGCATGGCCAGCCAGCCCTCCACCGTCGGGCGGCGGGCCTTCTCCGCCACGAACTTGATCTCGCCGGGCTTGCCGGCGTGCTTGCGGAACATGGGGAACAGGCCGGTCTGCGCCGCCAGCTTCCCCAGCTCGGCGGTGAGGCCCTCGCGGAACTTCCAGCCGGCGATGCAGGGGGACGGCACGAACACCACCGCGGTGCCCTGGCACGCGAGCGCCTCGGAGACGACCTCGGCGAAGAACGGCGGGAAGGCCGGAGAGGCCTGGGCCACGTAGGCGGCGCCGGCGGTGAGCGCCAGCCCCAGGTGATCGATCGGCTCGGCGGGCCCGCCGCCGGGGAGCGTGGAGCTGTCCGCGTACGGGACCGAGGTCGGGCTGTACTGGAACCCGGTGTTGGCGAACACCTCGTTGATGTTCACGAAGATGGCGATGCGGGCCCGCCGGTGGATGGTGTGCAGCAGCGCGCGCAGCCCGATGGAGAGCGCCCCGCCGTCGCCGGACCAGGCGAGCACGTTGGGCGCCGGCGCCCGCCACGCCCCCAGCTCCTCCAGGGCGCTCGCCGCGTCGCGGACGCCCTCGGCCACGGTGGGCGCGCTCTCGAAGACGTGGTGGATCACCCCCAGGCTCTTGACCAGCTCCTCCGGCTCGGTGGCGCCGCGGCCCCAGGCGACCGTGCCCGGGTACATCAGCGTGGACACCTCGCCGCAGGAGGTGCCCATCACCATCACCGTCTTGTGCCCGTTGTCGGTGGCGCGCCCCAGGGTGTGGAAGGTCACCGCCTCCTCGCAGCCCGGGCACAGCGAGTGGCCCTCGCAGAAGGCGTCGTCCTTCAGCGCCAGTTGCTTGAACAGCTGCAGTGGCTTGGTCATCGCCCGGTCCTCCCCAGGTCCAGCCCGTCGTGGAGCAGGTGCCACCGCGCCGCCCTCCGGCCCGCGCGCGCCGCCTGCACCGTGCGCCGGGCGATCTCCATCCAGGTGGCGGTGGAGACGTCCGCGCCGCCCATCCCGCAGAAGAAGCTCTCCACCGGCGGCGCCGCGCCTCGCTCCGAGAGCGCGTCCTCCACGTCCAGCGTGAGGTGGCCGCGGCCGTGGTGGTGCGCGTTGTTCACGACGCCCACCGCCTCCACGCCCGCCAGCGCCTCGGCCAGCGCCTCGGAGGGGAAGGGCGTGAGCAGCCGGAGCACGATCAGCCCGACGCGCGCGCCCAGCTCGCGCTCCATGGTCTCCAGCAGCTGCAGGGCGGTGCCCGCGTCCGACCCCATGGCCACCAGCGCCACCTTCGCGCCGTCCATCCGGTGCCGCTCGAACAGCGAGAGCCCCGGCCGGCCGAAGGTGCGCTCGAACAGCGCCGCCACCTCCGGCAGCACCTCCAGCGCCCGCTGCAGGCGCTCCTTCTGCGCGACCTTGAAGCCCTGGAAGAACGCCGAGCTGACGCAGTTGCCCATGGCGGTGTCGCCGTCCAGCAGCCCGGGCGGCGGCTCCGGGTCGGGCGCGCCGGTGTCCAGGAAGTCCTGCGCCTGGGGGCGGCGGCTGGAGCGCCCCAGCCGCAGCGCCTCCTCGAGGAACGCGTTCACCGCGTCATCCGGCGCCACGTCCAGCAGGCCCACCCGGTGGCTGTCCTTGATCCCGTAGTAGGCGGGCATGGTGGGCGTGAGCACCTCCGGGTGCATGCCCACCGCCGGCAGCTGCAGGAGCGCGTCGTAGATCTGCTGCTTGCCGCGGCTCATGTACTGGATGAAGCCCGAGTCGCGGTGGGCCAGGTGGTCGGACGGGTCGCCCTCGATGCAGAGCGGGTAGTTGGCGGTGGCCCGGCAGACGTTGACCAGCACCACGTTGCCCAGGCCGGACGCGCCCAGCGACCGCACCGACTCCGCCATGTGGTCCAGGCCCACCGAGGAGGTGGCGGTGCCGACGATCAGCTCGCGGCACGCGGAGGCCACGCCGGTGATGTAGTCGGCGGCGGCGTGCTCGGACTCCAGCAGCTTCACGCGCTTGCCGCGCCGGCGCGCCCCGCCCACCTCCACGTCGAACTTGCCCGAGCCGCTCTCCGCCGCCAGGTGCTCCAGCCACTTCGTCGCCGGGGTGATGGGGAAGCCGGCGGCGATCGGCGCGCGCCACCACTGGAGGAAGGGGATGGCGGCGGCGGTGTTGCCGTCGACGGAGACGCGGCCGCCGTCCGGGTAGGCCGGACGGTGCGCGGCGCGGAGCGCCTCCAGGTCGAACGCGCCTTCGTACCTGGCGCCGTAGAGCGGGCTGGTGCGCCGTTCGGTGGTTGCGGTCAGAGCGGTGAGCATGGCGGGTGGCGCTCCTTCAGGCGCCGCGGTGCGCGCCGTCCGGAGCGGCGACGATCGCGACCTCGGAGAACAGGTCCAGCGGGCAGGCCACCACGCACTCGCGGCAGCCCTTGCAGAAGTCGTCGAAGCGGGCGCCGTGGACGATGGCGCCGCGCTCCGGGTCCGGCGTGAACTCGATGATCCCCTCCGGGCACTGCACCACGCACAGCGAGCAGCCGTTGCAGCGAGAGGTGGGATCGGCGAAGCGGATCTTCACCCCCGGCCGGCCGTAGCCCGAGGTGCGGTTGCCGAGCGCGGTGCGCAGCGCCGACTGCGCGCCGGCGGGGAGCACGTCGTAGCCCCGGAAGGGAGCGCGCCGGTGGTCGGTGTGCGGCCCGGACGGGACCTGGGCGATCTGGACGTGGGCCATGGCGGAGTCGAAGAGCCGGCCGTTGGCCTCCACCAGCCGCTCCGGGAGCCGCCGCTTGCGCAGGGCCTTCGACAGCGAGGTCCGCGCCGCCTCCGGCGAGACCAGCTCCGTCGAGATCGCCAGCGCCGCGAAGACCGCCACGTTTCCCAGCGGGCGGCCGAGGTGCTCGTTGCCGAGCGCGTCGCCGGGGACGGTGACCACGGTGCCGCCCAGCCGGTAGCGGCGAGCGACCTCCTCGGGCGCGCCGCTGGTGTTGACCACGTAGACCCCGCTCGCGGTGCCTTCGGCGAAGTCCACCGTCTCCGCGGCCGCCTCGTTCATCAGCACCGCGATCGCCGGGGTGGTGACCTGCGCCGTGGCCTCCACGTGATCGCGCGCCACCCGCAGGTACGCGCGCACGTTGGCGCCCTTGCGGGCCGAGGAGAACAGCGGCCAGTCCTGCACGTCGAGATCGCCCCGCGCCGCCAGCGCCGCGCCGAAGGCCTGCACGGCGAGCACCAGCCCGCCGCCGGCCTTCCCATCACCGCGGAGATCGATCGCCTCGCCGCGCTCCAGCCGGTCTCGAAGATCAGGTCCTTGCGCCATGGCTGTACGCAAAAGCAAGGAGCGTTCCCGGCCGTTCCCTCCGCTCGCACCGGGTCAGGGCGCAACAGCTGCGCGCGGGCCGGGGGTGGCGCAACAATCGCTCGCCGAACAGCGCGTACGCCTTGCCGGGTGCCCCTGGCACGGCGGATGCGACCAGGAAGCCGAGGAGAGGGAGGTAAGCCCATGGCCAAGGTCCTGTTGGGGTTCGATGGTTCGGCGGAGTCGAGACGCGCGGCGCGCAAGGCCGCAGAGCTTGCGGCGAGCCGCGGGTCCACGCTGGTGGTGGCGCAGGTCGTGCCACCCCTCATCATTCCCGGTGACATCCCGACCATCCCGGTCCCGCAGTTCACCGAGCAGCAGCTGCAGGAGGCGGAGCGCCTGGGCGCCGAGCTGCTGAAGGAGCTGGCCGGTTCCGGCGCGCGCATGGAGAGCGCCGTGCTCGTCGGCTTCCCGGCGCCGGAGCTGCTCCGGATCTCCGAGAGCGACCCGGACGTGGAGCTGGTGGTGGTGGGCCGGGCCGGCAAGGGCGCCATCGCCCGCGTGCTGATGGGGAGCGTCTCCAGCCGCCTGGCGCACGCCTGCGTCAAGCCGGTGCTGATCGTTCCCTGAGCGCGGGGGCCCGGGCGCCCAGGTCGAACTGCTCGCCCATCTCCGGCGCGACCACGTCCGGAAACACGCGCTCCTCGAGCTTCGCCTGGAGCGCTTCCTGGGCGGAGGGCTCGCCGTGGACGAGGAACACCTTCCGCAGGTTCCCCTGGCGCCGCACCGCCGCGGCGAACTCGACCAGGTCCCCCTGATCGGCATGGGCGCTCAGGCCGTTCAGGACCACCACCTCGGCGGCGCGCTGGTGCATGACGCCGAAGATGCGGACCTGGTCCCGCTTCTCGACGAGGCGGCGGCCCAGCGTGTGCGCCGCCTGGAAGCCGACGATCAGCACCGTGTTCCTCGGATCGGAGATCGTCGCCCGCAGGTGGTGCAGCACGCGCCCGCCCTCGCACATCCCGCTCGCGGAGATGATCACCGCCGGACGCGACTCGGCGTCGATCGCCTTCGACGACTCGACGTCCGAGACGTACCGGAGCCCGTCGAACTCGAACGGCGATCGGCCGCCGGCGAGCAGCTCGTACGTCCCGCGGTCGTAGCAATCCGGGTGGAGCTTGAAGATCTCGGTGAGCTTCGCGGTCAGCGGCGAGTCGACGTACACGGGCAACGGCGGGAGCTCACCCCGCGACTTCAGCTGCCCCAGCTCGTAGATGACCTCCTGCGCCCGCTCCAGCGCGAAGGAGGGGATCACCACCTTGCCGCCGCGGTCGAAGGTCCGCCGGACGGCGTCGCGGAGCGCCGTGCTGATCTGCGCGCGAGGGGGGTGGAGCCGGTCGCCGTAGGTGCTCTCGGTGATCAGCCAGTCCACGCCCGCGGGCACCTCCGGGTCGCGGAGGATGGGCATGTGGCGGCGCCCCAGGTCCCCGGTGAAGGCCAGGCGGTGGCGCGCGCCGCGCTCCTCCACGTCCAGCACGACGATCGCGCTGCCGAGCACGTGCCCGGCGTCCAGGAAGGTGACCGTCACGCCGGGCGCGACCTGCTGCGGGCGGTGATACGGGAGGCCCACCATCTGCGCCACCGCGGCGGACACGTCGCCGCGGCCGTAGAGCGGTTCGACGGGCTCCAGATCCACGCCGCGGGCGATCAGCGACGCGATGTGCCGGGCGTCCGCCTCCTGGATGGCGGCGGCGTCTTCGAGCATGGGGACGCAGAGGTCCCGGGTGGCGGGCGTCATGTAGATCGACCCGCGGTAGCCGCTCTTCACCAGGCGCGGCAGCGCGCCCGAGTGGTCGATGTGCGCGTGCGAGAGCACCACCGCGTCCAGCGCCGCCGCGTCCACCGGGAGCGTCCGGTTGCGCAAGGTGGCCTCGCTCCGGTGCCCCTGGAAGAGGCCGCACTCCAGGAGCACCACCGCGCGCTCCGTGCGCACCAGGTGCTTCGACCCGGTCACCGTCCGCGCACCGCCGAGGAATTCGATCTGCATGATTTCAGGTTCCTGCGGCGGCCTGGTCCGGCATCGCGCGGAAGAAGAGCAGCGCCAGCGCCGCCGAGACCGCCCCCAGCCCGGCGAACGGGACCGCGGCCAGCAGCGTCGTCCCGGAGATGAGGGCGCTCCCGGCCACCATCGCCGCCAGCGCGGTGCCCATGCACGCCGCCATCACCACGCAGATGGCCCCCACCAGGTACCCGGCCGGGCGCCGCCGCCAGAGGAGGATCGCCGCCGCGACGGCCAACGGCACCTGCAGGCCGAGGTCCAGGGCGTGGACCACGTGCGCCACCGTGCCGTACGCGTCTCGCCACCCGAACTGGCCCGCGAAGCTGCGCCCGAGGATGTCCTTCAGCCATGCCGCCGAGAGGACGGTCGAGTACAGCAGCGCGAACGCGGCCACGGTGCGGCGCGGCGCGCGGGCGGTGAACGCCGCCGGGAGGTCCGGAATGCGCACCGAGCCCACCGCGAGCACCAGCGCCGGCAAGGCGGTCGCGAAGGTGGCGACGTAGAGCAGGTACAGCGGCGTGAAGGGCTGACTCACCGCCATCTCCAGGTACGTGTAGACCAGGTACGCCTGGACGCCGGCCAGCGTCAGGACGGCGCTGAGGCGGGCCGGCACGTGGACCACGCGCGTCCGCGCGCCGGCCAGGGTGAGGACGGTGCGGAGCCGGGCCTCCCGCGCTCGCAGCAGGGCGCGGACGCCCAGCGGGATCGCCAGCGCCAGCGTCACCGCGCTCCATCCGCGCGCCTCGCCGAGGATGCCGTTGGACGGCGGCCCGAGCGCAGGAGGCGGGAACGCGCCGTCCCATGCCAGCGTGGCGATGGAGGCCGCCGCCGCGCCGAGCAGCGCGACCGCCGAGAGCCAGACTCCTGCCCAGGGGAGAGGGCGGACCGCGCGGGGAGGGCCTTCCTTCACCTCGGTGGGGCGCTCGCCCGCGATTCCAGCCGCGCCGCCGCGCAAGGAGCCATGGGTCACCAGGATGCTCACGGCGCACCTCCCATCCCTGGGGCCAGCAATGACCTTGCCAGCCGCGCGCCCTGGCCCGCTGGGTCCAACGCGCAAACGCTGCGGAGCGACGAAGACCGGCGCAACGGTTGCCGGCCCGAAGCGCGGGGGGCAACGGCCGATGCTGGCAGGGTGCTTGCTCCAGAGAGCCCACATGGAGATCGACATGAACGTCCACGGACGACGCACCCCGACCGCTCGGCGCACCCCCGGCCGCCGGCCCCCGGCGCCGCGCCGCCGGCGGCGTTCGCCGTACGTCTACCGCTTCGACCAGCTCGACCTGGTGAAGCGCGTGGCGCCCACCTGGGACGAGGTCAAGGGCCTCCTGGGCGGCAAGGGCGCCAACCTGGCGGAGATGACGCGGCTGGGGCTGCCCGTGCCGCCCGGGTTCGCCATCACCACCGAGGCCTGCAACGCCTTCCTCGCCGCCAACGGCGGCTTCCCGGCCGGGATGTGGGACCAGGTCGAGAAGGCGATGCGCCAGATGGAGGCGGCGACCGGCAAGCGCTTCGGCGATCCGGAGAACCCGCTGCTGGTGGCGTGCCGGTCCGGGGCGAAGTTCTCCATGCCCGGGATGATGGACACGGTGCTCAACCTCGGGATGGACGACCGCGTGGCGGAGGGGCTGGCCCGCCTCTCCGGCGACGAGCGCTTCGCCCAGGACGCGTACCGCCGGCTGATCCAGATGTTCTCCACCGTCGTGCTGGGCGTGGACGACCAGCCGTTCGAGGCCGCGCTGGCGGATCGCCGCCGCGCCCGAGGGGTCGAGAACGACGCGGACCTCCCCGCGGAGGACCTGCGCGCGCTGGTCGCCGAGTTCAAGCAGATCGCCGGGCTCCGGGCCGGCCGCCCCTTCCCGACCGATCCGATGGAGCAGTTGCGCTTCGCGGTGATGGCGGTGTTCCGCTCCTGGAACGGCAAGCGCGCGCACGACTACCGCCGGGCGGCGGGGATCCCCGACGGCCTGGGGACGGCGGTCAACGTGGTGGCGATGGTGTTCGGCAACCTGGGAGAAGGCTCGGGCACCGGGGTGGCCACCACGCGCAACGTCACCACCGGAGAGCCGGACCTGCACGGCGACTTCCTGCTCAACGCCCAGGGAGAGGACGTGGTGTCGGGCACCCGGGCCACGCTCCCCATCGAGAAGCTGGCGGAGCTGATGCCGGCGGCGGACCGCGAGCTGCGGCGGATCTCCCGGCTGCTGGAGGGCCACTACCGCGACGTGCAGGACGTGGAGTTCACCATCGAGCGCAGCAAGCTGTGGATGCTGCAGACGCGGGACGCCAAGCGCACCGCGCGCGCCGCGGTGCGGATCGCGGTGGCCCTGGCCAACGAGCGCCGCATCTCCCGCGCCGAGGCGGTCCGCCGCGTCACCCCGGAGCAGGTGGACGACTTCCTCCATCCCCAGCTCGACCCGGAGGCGCGGCGCGCGGCGCGGGCCGGCGGCGCGCTGCTGGCGGAGGGCCTGAACGTCTCGCCGGGCGCGGCCATCGGCCAGATCGCCTTCGACGCCGACACCGCCGAGCGCTGGGCGAAGCAGGAGAAGCGCCAGGTGATCATGGTCCGGCCGGAGACCAAGCCGGACGACGTGCACGGGCTGCTCGCCGCGGAGGGCGTGGTGACCAGCCGCGGCGGCCGCACCAGCCACGCCGCGCTGGTGGCGCGCCAGTTCGGCAAACCGGCGGTGGTGGGCGCGCTCTCCCTGGACGTGGACGTGGCGAACCGCCGGTTGACGGCGGCGGACGGCCGCGCGCTCGCGGAGGGCGACTGGATCTCCATCGACGGGATGACGGGGGAGATCTTCCAGGGCCGGCTCCCTACCGTGGTGCCGGACCTCCAGGACCCGCACCTGCTCACGCTGCTGTCCTGGGCGGACGGCTTCCGCCGCCTCGGGGTCCGCGCCAACGCCGACTACCCGGCGGACGCCCGGAGGGCCCGCGAGCTGGGCGCCGAGGGCATCGGCCTCTGCCGCACCGAGCACATGTTCTTCCAGACGGAGCGCCTGCCGGTCGTCCAGCGGATGATCCTCGCCGCCGGCCCCGGGGAGCGCGCCGCGTGCCTGGCGCAGCTCCTCCCGTTCCAGCGCGAGGACTTCGCCGGGCTGTTCCGCGCGATGGACGGGCAGAGCGTCACCATCCGGCTGATCGACCCGCCGCTGCACGAGTTCCTCCCCGACCACGACCAGCTCCAGCGCGAGGTGACGGAGCTGCGGCTGAAGCGGGAGCGCGGCGAGGGCGGGCCGGCGCTGGAGGCGGAGCTGGCGGAGCGCCGGCGGATGCTGGAGGCGGTGGAGGCGATGCGCGAGCAGAACCCGATGCTGGGGCTGCGCGGCGTGCGCCTGGGGATCCACATGCCGGAGCTGGTGGCGATGCAGGTGCGCGCCATCTTCGAGGCGGCGTGCGCCTGCATCCGCGAAGGCGTGGACGTGCGGCCCAAGGTGATGGTCCCGCTCTCGGTGGACGGCAACGAGCTGAAGGTGGAGCGCGCGCTGCTGGAGGAGCAGGCGCGGAAGGTGATGGAGGAGCAGGGGACGCAGGTGAAGTACGAGCTGGGCACGATGATCGAGGTCCCGCGCGCCGCGCTGATCGCGGACCGCATCGCCGAGCACGCGCAGTTCTTCTCCTTCGGCACCAACGACCTCACCCAGACCACCTTCGGCATCTCGCGCGACGACGCGGAGACGGGCTTCCTCCTGGAGTACCTGCAGAAGGGCATCCTGGCGGAGAACCCGTTCGCCACCCTGGACCAGGCCGGCGTGGGCAAGCTGATGGAGATGGCGGTGCAGCTGGGCCGGCAGCGCCGCCGCGGGCTGGAGGTGGGGATCTGCGGCGAGCACGGCGGAGACCCCAGGAGCATCGCCTTCTGCCACCGGCTGGGGCTGGACTACGTGTCCTGCTCGCCGTTCCGGATCCCGGTCGCGCGCCTGGCCGCCGCCCACGCGGCGCTGGCCGAGCGGGCGCGCCGATGAGCCCGGCCCCCGCCTGGGCCGCCGCCTTCCCCGGCAAGGTGATGTCCGCCGCGGAGGCGGTGCGACTGATCCCGGCCGGGCGGCGGATCCTGATCGGGTCCGGGGCGGCCGAGCCGGTGTCGCTGGTGTCGGCGCTGGTCCGGGACGCGCCGCAGTGCGCGGACAACGAGATCGTCCACCTGCTCACCCTGGGCCCGGCGCCGTACGTGGAGCCGGGCCAGCAGGACCGCTTCCGCCACTGCGCCTTCTTCATCGGCGCCAACGTGCGCGAGGCGGTCCAGGAGGGGCGCGCCGACTTCATGCCGGTGTTCCTGTCCGAGATCCCCGAGCTGATCCGCAGCCGCCGGGTGCGGATCGACGTGGCGTTGATCCAGGTCAGCCCGCCGGACGCGCACGGGTACTGCAGCCTGGGCGTCTCGGTGGACGTGGTCCGGGCGGCGGTGGAGGCCGCGGACCTGGTCCTGGCGGAGGTCAATCCGCGGATGCCGCGGACGCACGGCGACTCCTTCATCCACGTGCGCCAGCTCCGGGCGCTGATCCCCACCGACGCGCCGCTGCTGCAGCGCCTGGCGGAGCCGCCGGACCAGATCTCCCAGGAGATCGGCCGCCACGTCGCCAGCCTGATCCCCGACGGCGCCACCCTGCAGATGGGCATCGGCCGGATCCCGGACGCGGTGCTGGCGGCGCTCGGGCGGCACCGCGACCTGGGCGTGCACACCGAGATGTTCTCCGACGGGGTGATGCACCTGGTGGAGGCGGGGGTGATCACCGGCCGCCGCAAGACGCTCCTGCGCGGGAAGATCGTCACCTCGTTCATCATGGGGACGGAGGCGCTCTACGGCTGGGCCGCGGACAACCCGGCCATCGAGATGCGCCCCAGCGAGTTCACCAACGACCCGTTCACCATCGCCCGCAACGACCAGATGATGGCCATCAACGGGGCGCTGGCGGTGGACCTCACCGGGCAGGTGGCGGCGGACACCCTGGACGGCTGCTTCTTCTCCGGGATCGGCGGCCAGGTGGACTTCATCCGCGGCGCCGCGCGCAGCCGCGGTGGCCGGCCGATCATCGCGCTGCCCTCCACCGCCAAGAAGGGGACGGTGAGCCGCATCCAGCCGCTGCTGGAGCCGGGCACCGGCGTCGTCACCAGCCGCGGCGACGTGCGCACCGTGGTCACCGAGTACGGGGTGGCGGACCTGTGGGGCAAGAGCGTGCGCCAGCGCGCGATGGCGCTGATCGGCATCGCCCACCCCAGCTTCCGGGCGGAGCTGCTCGCCGCGGCCAAGGGCCGGCGCTGGGTGATGCCGGACCAGCCGGTGCCGCGCGGCCGCCATCCGTGGGCGGACCGTCGCGAGGAGGTGCTGCCGCGAGGGGAGAAGGTGGTGGTGCGGCCGGCCAAGCTCACCGACGAACGCGCGCTGCAGGACCTGCTCTACCGGCTCTCCGACGACACCGTGTACCGGCGGTTCCTCGCGCACCGGAGGACGCACCCCAGGGCCGAGGTCCAGGAACTGGTGGACCTCGACTACGAGGCGAACATGGCCCTGGTGGCGGCGGACCCCGACTCGGGCGAGCTGATCGGCCTGTGCCGCTACGACGTGGACCCGGCGACCAACCTGGGGGACCTGGCCTTCCTCGTGCGGGACGACTGGCAGGGCAAGGGGATCGGCACCGCGCTGATGCGCCGGATGACGGAGATCGGCCGGAACCGCGGGCTGGCCGGGTTCACCCTGGACGTGCTGGCCACCAACCGGCCCATGCTGTCGGTGGTTCACAAGAGCGGGTTGCTCGTCCAGTCGCACCTCGACAGCGGCGTGTATCGCCTGGTGGCCCGGTTTCCCGAGGCGCCGGCATCCGTGAGCCGCGCCGTCAGCTGACCTCGAACGCGGCGCCGGCCAAGGCCGTGCGCGTGGCGGCGGGCCGAGCGCAGGTCGTGCGCACCCCGGCCCACCGCCGAGAGGAGTGGGCGGTGGCACTCCGCTTGCCACTCCCGGTGGGCATGTACACGGTCTCGGACATCATGACGAAGGACCCCATCGCGCTGGACGTGAGCGACGACCTCGCGCTGGCAAACGTGATCTTCCACTTCGGCCACTTCCGCCACCTCCCGGTGGTTCGCGCGGGCAAACCCGTCGGCCTGGTGAGCCAGCGCGACTACCTGCGCGCCCTGTCGCAGGGGAGCAAGGAGGCCACCCTGGCCGGCCAGGTGATGACGAAGCCGGTGGAGCGGGTGCGCCCGGAGACGCCGCTGTCGAAGGCGTTGCGGTTGATGATCCGGAAGAAGTACGGCTGTCTCCCGGTGGTGGACGGCAAGGGCAAGCTGGTGGGGATCGTCACCGAGACGGACGCCACCCGCCTGGCGGAGCGGCTGGTCCGGGACCTGGACCGGGTGGTGGCGATCGCGGGCTGAAGTCAGAGGCTCCCACCTGCCTTGCTCGTTCCCGCGTCGCTCGCCGCCTCGAAGGACTCACGGTCGTAGCGATGGGTGTCGAAGAAGGCGATCTTCACCAGCTGTCCTCCACGGTCGGAGCGTTGGCCGGCCAGCTGAGGGGTGCCCTGGCAGGTTCGGACAGGGCTGGCGTCGGTCGCCTCCGGCGGCGGTCCCGCTCCCGTGTCTCGTCTCGCAGCGCCTCGCGACGCGCACGCCGCGCCGGTGAGGGCCACCGCGGCCGGCGCCGCCGCCCAGCGGCCATCCACCCGGACGCCGTGCCGCTCCACGCGGCTAGGCGCGGCGCTCGCTGTCCAGGTTCGCCATCTGGTGCGCGTCGTAGCGGGTGCCGGCCACTGCGCTGGCGGGGACGGTCTCCTCCAGCCGGGCCACGTCCTGGGCCGAGAGCTGGAGCTTCGCTGCGGCGACCGCGTCCTGGAGCTGGGCGCGGGTCTTGGCGCCGACCACCGGGATGATGTCCTTCCCCTTGGCGCGCGCCCAGGCGATGCACAGGGTCGCCGGCCTCACGCCCTTCTCCTTCGCGAGGTCGTGGAGCGCCTGCACCAGCTTGTCGTTCTGGGCGCGGTTGTCGCCGGTGAAGCGCGGCAGGTACTGCCGGAAGTCGGCCGGGCCCGCGGGCTTGGAGCCGGTGAGCAGGCCGCGGGAGAGCACGCCGTAGGCGGTGACGCCGATGCCCAGCTCGCGCAGCACCGGGAAGATGTCCACCTCCGGGCCGCGACTGATGATCGAGTACTCGATCTGGAGATCGGCGATGGGGTGGACCTTGGCGGCGCGGCGGATGGTCTCCGGCCCCACCTCGGACAGGCCGATGGCGCGGACGTAGCCCTTCTTCACCAGCTCCGCGATGGTGCCGACGGTGTCCTCGATGGGGACGTTCGGGTCCAGGCGGCCCGGCCGGTAGATGTCCACGTGGTCCGTGCCCAGCCGGGTCAGCGTGTACGCGAGGAAGTTCTTGATGGCGGCCGGCCGGGTGTCCAGACCGTTCCAGCTCCCGTCCGGCCCGCGCAGCACGCCGAACTTCACCGACAGCTTCACCTTGTCCCGCCGGCCCTGGATGGCCCGGCCGATCAGCATCTCGTTGTGGCCCGTCCCGTAGAAGTCCCCGGTGTCGAGCAGGGTGATCCCCTTCTCGATGGCCTCCTGGATGGTGGCGACGCTCTCGTCGTCGGAGGTCTTCCCGTACATCCCGGACATGCCCATGCAGCCCAGCGCAACCGTCGAAGTGGTGTCGTTCATGGTGGCGCTTACCTAAATGTGTCAGTATACAAAAGCAAGAAGGCACCCAAGATTCACATACATACCCAACGGATACCATGCCGCCAAATAAAGCGAATTCAGCAGATGCCGCCGCCCGCCAGGAGGCGATGGTGCACGAGATGCTGGGGCACCTGGCGGACAAGTGGACGCTGATGGTGCTGGACGCGCTGGCGATGCAGAAGAACCTGCGCTTCTCGAAGCTGATGGAGGACGTCCCCGGCATCAGCCAGAAGATGCTGACCAAGACGCTGCGGCAGCTCGAGCGCGACGGGCTGTTGACCCGCACCGTCTACCCGGTGGTGCCGCCGCGGGTGGAGTACCGGCTCACGGCGCTGGGCGAGTCGCTGGGCGAGGCGGTGTGCGGCGTATGGACCTGGGTGGAGGCCCACCTGGAAGACGTGGAGAAGTGCCGCAAGGGCTACGACCGCGCCGCCGCGCGCGAGCGCCTTCAGGCCGCCGGGTCGCCGTAGCGGCGAGTGAAGCGCCGGCGAAGTCCGGAATCCGAAACAGCCCCAGCCCACCGCGCGGATTCAGCCCGCCGCCGTGCAAGCCTTGCAGGGCGGCCCCGTGCCCCCCTCTGGCGCGGTTGTTGAAAGTGAGGACGACCCATGCGCGAGGCTGACGGCGCTTCAGGCGAGGCCGATCCCTCCACTGACCGCGAGTACCACGAGCACGTCGACCCCCACGGCCACCGCTCCCGCCTGGTGGAGGTGATCCTCGGGGGACAGGACGGGCTGGTGAACGTGCTGGGGGTGATCCTCGGCATGGCCGCCGCCAGTGGCAGCCAGCGACTGGTGATCGCCGCCGGGCTGGCGGCCACCTTCGCGGAGTCGATCTCGATGGCCGCGGTGGCCTTCACCACCAAGCGCGCCGAGGCCGAGCTCTTCCAGCGCGAGGCGGCGCGCGAGCGCCGGCACTTCCACCGCGTCCCGGAGCTCGAGCGCGAGGAGGTGCGCGCGTTCTACCGCCGCAAGGGCTTCCAGGGTCCCCTGCTGGAGAAGATCGTCCAGACCATCACGGCCGACGAGGAGGTCTGGCTGGCGGTGATGATGGCCGAGGAGCACCGGCTGGAGCCGGTGTCGGTGCGGCGAGCGCTCGGCGCCGCGCTCGTGGTGGGGCTGGCCGCCCTCGCGGGCTCGCTGCTGCCCCTGGCGCCGTTCCTCGTGCTCGGCGTGACCGCCGCCAGCTGGGCATCCGTCGCCCTCTCCGCGGCGGCGCTCTTCGTCTTCGGCGCGCTCAAAGCGCGGTGGACGGTGAGCCGGCCCTGGCGCGGTGGCGCGGAGCTGGCCGCCATCGGCATCGCCTCGGCCGTGGCTGGATATCTGGTGGGCGCCGCCTTCCAGGTGGGCTGAGGAGCATGGCGCGGCCCGGGCTCATCCGGTGACGCGCGCGCCCGGCATGCCCTTCTTGCGCCGTCCTGCTTTGGGCTGTGCTCGAGCCCGGTTCGGTGCTTGGTGCCCGAGCAAAACGGAGAGGGCCCGGAGGGCATCCACCGTCGTGAAGACGCCGACGACGCGATCCTGGTCGAGGACCACCGCGCAGCCGTACTTGTGCTCCGCCATCTCGGCCGCCACTTTTCTGACGGAGGAACGAGGCCCGATCCCGAAGACGTCCGGCATCATCGCCTCGCTCACCAGGACGCGCTCCGGATCGGTGTTCGAGAGCGTCTCGATGAAGTACAGATCGCGCTGCGAGAGGATGCCGACGAGCTTCCCGGTCTCGAGCACGGGAAGATGCCGGATGGCATGTTCCTCCATGAGCCGATGCGCGCTCGCCAGCGTTTGATGGTGCCCGATCGTATGCGGGGCCTTGGTCATGAATCGATCGACGGATGGCTCTTTCATGTCGCTCTGTACGGGCAAGAACGCGGCCAACCGCCCTTCCGGGCCACCCGCGACCGCGCGAGACCCCGGCCGCGCAAGCCGTGCGCCAGCTCGGGCCGGCGCGTAGGTCTTGCGACTGGCGTCCACCCGGATTGGCAGGTGGCACCCGCTTGCCGCTCCCGGGGGCATGTATTTCGCCGGTGCTACCGAGGTCGACTTCCGAGGAGCCGGAGGACGTGGTCCGCGGCCTGCGGCACGGCCGCCGCCACCTCGGGGGAAAGGCCCACGCGGTAGCGGTCAGGCGCGTGGATGGTCACTGCCACCACGCGCAGGCGCGAGGCCGCGCCACCCGGCGACAGCGCGCCCGCGAGCTGGATGGCCCGCGCCGCGCCCAGGCCATGAGACGAGGCGGGCAGGGGCGCCTGGCGCGACAGCTCCTCCGGTCCAAGCTCGACCACCCGGCCCGGCGTCGAGCCGAGGACGGCGTCCACCAGCACCGCGCGGTCCCCGGACTCGAGCAGCGAGACCAGATCCATCGGGTCGGCGAGGTGGATGAGCTCCGTCCCTTCCGGCACGGAGCGGCGCCGCAGCTCGTCGAGGACGGCGAGGCCCACGCCGTCGTCTCCCGCCACCCGCTGGCCAATCCCGACGACGCGGGCGCGCGTGCTCATTCCCGCTCCACCTCGAGCTTCAGGAAGTGCGTCGCGCAGGAGATGCACGGGTCGTGGTTCCGGATGGCCTGTTCGGCGCGGTGGGTCGCCTCGCGGTGCGGAAGCCGGGACAGCTGGGCGGCGAGCTGGAAGAAGTCCTCCTCCATCGCCAGCTGGTTCTGCGACGTCGGAGGGACGATCTTCGCGCCGGTGATGGTCCCCTCGGCGTCGAGCGCGTACCGGTGGAAGAGCAGGCCGCGCGGCGCCTCGGTGGCGCCGAAGCCGGTGGCGGCGCGCGGCGCGACCTCCACGAACGGCTGCGCGGGCGGCGCGTAGCCCTCGATGATCCGGATGGCCTCCTCGAACGCGTGCGCCATCTCCACCAGCCGCACCAGGATGCTCCGGAACGGATTCCTGCACGGCACGGACAGCCCGGCGCCCGACGCCAGCCGCTGGATCTCCGGCGAGAGGCGGTCGAAGTTCAGGTTGAAGCGCGCCAGCGGCCCGCACAGGTACGCCCCGCGGCCGCGCACGCGCGAGCGCAGCGCGTTCGAGTAGGAGACCTGCTCCTCCTCGAAGTGGGCGTCGTAGTCGTGGACGCCCGCGTCCAGTCCCCGGGAGGACACCAGCCGTCCCTCGCAGAAGGGGTATTCGTCCGGGTGCCGGAGGGCGACCAGCTCGTAGTCGCGCTCCAGCCGGGGGAAGGAGAACCCGCTCGTCCACTCCAGGCACTCGGCGCAGGCCCCCAGCCCCCAGCGGAGCTCGGGCAACAGCGCCTCCAGCTCCTGCTTCACCGGCGCCCGGTAGAAGCCGCCCACGCGGACATTGATGGGGTGGATCTCCCGGCCGCCCAGCCGGGCCACGATGGCGTTGCCCGCCTTCTTCAGGCGCAGGCCCTTCTTGACCCAGTCGCCGTGGTCCTTCGCCATCGAGATGGCGTCCGGGTAGCCGAGGAAGTCGGGCGCGTGGAGAAGGAAGACGTGCAGCCCGTGGCTCTCGATCCACTCGCCTGCGTAGAGGAGCCTCCGCAGCTCCCGGAGCGGCCCCTCCAGGCGAATGCCCAGCGCGTCCTCCATCGCGTGGCAGGCGCTCATCTGGTAGGCGACGGGGCAGATCCCGCAGATGCGGGACGTGAGGTCCGGCGCCTCCCGGTACGCGCGCCCCCGGAGGAACGCCTCGAAGAAGCGGGGCGGCTCGAAGATGCCCAGGCGCACCTCGGTCGCCTGATCTCCCTTGAGCTTGATGGTGAGCGACCCCTCGCCCTCCACGCGCGCCAGGTAGTCGACCTGGATGGTCCGGGTCCGCCCGCGCCCGCGCTCACTCATGCTTCTTGCTCTCCTCGCGGAACGCGGGGGCGTTGGCGTTGAAGGTCCTGAACACCCGCACCAGGTCGGCCTCCGGGACGCCGGCGGCCTGGAAGGCGCGCGCCAGGGACGCGGTGTTGGGCGCCTCCTTCGGCCCGTAGCAGCCGTAGCACCCGCGCTGGTACGTGGGACACAGGGCCCCGCAGCCGGCGTGCGTCACCGGGCCGAGGCACGGCGTGCCCGTCACCATCACGCACACGTTGCCGCGCAGCTTGCACTCGATGCAGACGCTGTGCGACGCGATGCCCGGCTTGCGCCCGTTGAGGAACGCGCTCACCACCTCCAGCAGCTGGTGCTTGTTGGGCGGGCAGCCGCGGAGCTCGAAGTCGATGGGGACGTACTCGGCGATGCCTTTGGAGTGGTCCAACGTCTGCACATAGTCGGGCCGGGCGTAGACCAGCGCCGCGTACTCCTTCACGTCCTGGAAGTTGCGCAGCGCCTGGATGCCGCCGGTGGTGGCGCAGGCGCCGAGGACGACCAGGTGCCGGGAGCGCTGCCTCACCTCGCGGATCCGCTCGACGTCGTGCGGCGTGGTGATGGAGCCGTCGACCAGCGACAGGTCGAAGGGGCCCTTCGACTCCCGGCTGGTCGCCTCGCGGAAGTAGGCGATGTCCACCGCCCCGGCGAGGGACAGCAGCTCGTCCTCCAGGTCGAGCAGCGACAGCTGGCATCCGTCACAGGAGGCGAACTTCCACACCGCCAGCTTCGGTCGCCTGCGCGGCATCTTCAGATCTCCCGCAGCCAGAAGAGGGGCCGGATCCGGTCGTAGCGGAGCACCGGCCCGTCCTTGCAGATGAAGGTGGGGCCGTACTGGCAATGGCCGCAGAGGCCCACCGCGCACTTCATGTTCCGCTCCATCGAGAGGTGGATGCGCTCGTCAGGGAGCCCGCGCCGGCCCAGCTCGCGCACGCAGAAGCGCATCATCACCTCCGGGCCGCAGAGGAAGGCCACCGCGTTGCCGGCGTCGATCTCCACGTCCGCCAGGAGCGCCGGAGCGACCCCCACCCGTCCCTTCCAGCCCGCGGCCGCGCGGTCCACGGAGACCAGCACGGTGAGGTCGCCCTGCCGCTGCCAGCGCTCCAGCTCGCGCCGGAAGAGCAGGTCCTCGGGGGTGCGCGCGCCCACGAGCAGGAAGACGCGCCGGTAGTCCGCGCGCCGCGCGAGCGCGTGGTAGACGACGGGCCGGACGGGGGCGAGCCCCACGCCGCCGGCGACGATGATCAGGTCCCCGCCCCGGGCCTCGCCGACCGGCCAGGGCGTCCCGAACGGGCCGCGCACGCCCACCACCCCGCCGCGCCGGAGGCGGCAGATCGCCTCGGTGACGGCGCCGACGGAGCGGACGGTGTGCACGGCGACGCCGGCCGTCGCGGGGTCGCCGCTGATGGAGATGGGGACCTCGCCGGCGCCGAAGGCGTAGAGCATGTTGAACTGGCCCGGCCGGAACGGGCGGCGGGTGGCGGTCTCCAGCGCCAGCGTGACGGTGTCGTGAGACTCGCGGCGCCAGGAGAGCACGCGCGCGGGCTCGGGGACCATGGGGTCGCCCTGGGGCGCGTTCACGGGCCGACCCGGTAGACGTCCAGCCGCTGCAGGCGGACGCGCTCCAGCCGCTGGTACAGCTGCTGGATGACGTGCCTGGAGAGGGCGAAGCCCAGCGCCGCGTCCTCCTCCATCCGCGCTCGGAGGCGGCCGGCCTCCAGCGCCACCGCCTCCGTCGGTTCGACGGCCAGCGCGTCGAGCGTCCAGCGGCCGCCCGGGAAGAGCCAGGAGAGGCCCAGCAGGTCGCCCCCGGAGAGGTTCTCCAACTGGACGTTCCCCTTGCCCGGGACGTGCTGCTCCAGGGAGACCCGCCCGCCGAGGATCAGGTAGGCGGCGTCCGCCTCGCTCCCCTCCCGGAAGATGGCGGCACCCTCGGGGAACCGCGCCAGGCGCGCGCAGGCGGCCAGCGACTCGACCTGGGCGTCGGACAGGCCGCGGGTGAAGGGGTGCCGCCGGAGCCGTTCGGCCTCGCTCACGTCGCGGGCTCCTTCGACTCCCCGCTCCGCGCGCCGTCCGTCGCGCGGATGGCCGCGACCTCCTCGGTGATGTCGATCCCGACCGGGCACCAGGTGATGCAGCGCCCGCACCCCACGCAGCCCGAGGTGCCGAACTGGTCGATCCAGCTCGCCACCTTGTGCGTGAGCCACTGGCGGTACCGCGACCTGATCGAGGCGCGCACGCTGCCGCCGTGGAGGTACGAGTGGTCGAGCGTGAAGCAGGAGTCCCAGCGGCGCCACCGTTCGGCCGTGTCGCCGGAGAGGTCGCTGACGTCCTCCACGCTCCCGCAGAAGCAGGTCGGGCAGGCCAGCGTGCAGTTCGCGCAGCCGAGGCAGCGGTCCGCGACGTCGTCCCAGCGCGGGTGCTCCTGGTTCCGGTACAGCAGCTCCTTGATGTCCGCGGTGTCCATGCGGCGCCCCATGGAGCGCTCGGTCTGCTGGACCACGGCGGCCGCGGCCTCGACGTCGGCGCTCCCGGCCGGCGCGGCCCCGGCACGCCCGGCGAGCTCCGCGCCGCGCTCGGTGCCGATCTCGACCTCGAAGCGGTGCGGTTCGAACAGCTCCGTGAGGGCCAGGTCGAACCCGGAGGTCGCTCGGGGCCCGGTCTTCATCGAGGCGCAGAAGCAGGTGCCGCCCGCCTGGCCACACTGCACCGCCACCACGAACACGTCGCGCCGCCGGGCGGCGTAGTCGGGGTCGACGGAGGGCCCCTGGAGGAACGTCCGGTCTTGCACCTCGATGGCATGCAGGTCACACGAGCGCGCCCCGATCAGCGCCAGGCGGGGCGGAGCGGCCTCGTCCTTCTCGACGGTGAACCCTCCTTCGGTGCGGTGCGCCGTCCACAGCCGGAGCCGCGGCACGAAGAAGAGCTGCTTCCAGGACTGCGGGCCCACCGAATACCCGAAGAGCGCACCGTCCGACCTCCGCTGCAGCCGGTAGGCGCCGGCCTCCTGGACCTCGGTCCAGCCGGCGGGGAGGGCCTCGATGCCCGAGATCTCCGCGTGGACGATGGCTCCGTCCCGGACCGTGGGGCCGACCAACTGGTACCCGTCGCGGCGGAGCTGTTGGAGGAGATCGCCCAGCCCCCCCAGCGACAGGACCAAGTGCTCGCCGGGCTTGAGGGGCGCGATCATCGTGCAGGTATTGGCCGAGCCGTGAAGTCCGGTCAAGCCCGGAGAGGCGCCGCAGGTTGGCCGCGACCATTTCCAGCGAGCCGGAAGAAAGCGCCGGACGGACGGGGACGTGATGGCATGCGCGCCAGGTGCGCGCCTCGGCTAAGCC
>DASRBA010000237.1:0-45030 GCA_035637895.1 Myxococcaceae bacterium | reverse complement strand
AGACAAGAGCGGCGGCAGTAAAGGCAGGTTTCATGGGGCGCTCGCGTGCGTGCGACCAGACCTTACCTTGACGCGATTCGTGCTCGCTACGGGGCTGCGAAGGTTCGAGGCGCCACTGGTCCAGGAACGGCTCGAAGCCCGCGTCCCGGAGCCGGGTGGCGATCGCCTCGACCGCCGCCTTGTCCCTGCTGTCATGGGAAAGGAAGACGAAGGGCGTTCCCGCCGCTCGGCCTGGGCATGGCCTATTGGGGTCGCCGGTTCGATTCCCGTTCAGGTCGCTCCGGGCTTCGCTTGATCCCCGCGGACCCGCTCGTCCAGCCAGCGGGTCGCCTCGGCCTCGCTGGCGAACATCCTCACCTTGCGGTTCCTCGTCACGCGGGTCACGAAGTTGATGGTGACCCGGAGCAACGGGTTGGTCGCCACCACGCCGCACCAGGCCTGCTCGTCCCGGGAGTCGAAGCCCTTGCTGAAGAGTTGCCTCGCCTCGGGCGAGAGCGATTTCTGCCGCTCGCTCTGGATGAGCATTGGCACCCCGAACATGGTCCCGCCATCGCCGATCACCGCCATCATCTGGTCAGCATCCTCCTTGCTGACCACGCCGACGCACTCCACGCGCACGCAGGGCGAACCGCACGGCAGCGTGATGGTCGTGATGCTGAACGGCACGCGACATCCCTTCAGCGCGGCAGCAAGCCGTCATGGTAGCCGGGATCATCGACGGCGCCAGGGGCGGCCCGCGTCCGCCCGGGACCCGTTCGCTGGTCCCGGCTTGTTCGTGTTTTCACGGGTGCAGCCGGGCCTGCGCGGCAGCGGCCAGGAGAACAGGCTCCAGCGCGTCGAGGTGTGCGGCCGCGGAGAAGCGATGTGCGGAACGCCAGGCGCCGTGTCGAAGCGCCTGCCAGTGATCGAGATCTCCGAGCGCGCGGACCAGCGCCGCGGTGAGGCCGCTGATGCTCGCCGGTGGGCCCTCCGCCAGCTCCCCCCCGACGCCCGGCTCCAGCCACTCCGGAATGCCGCCCACCGGGAACGCCACCGCCGGCAGCCCCACGCCGCCGGCTTCGATCCCCGAGAGGCCGAACGGCTCCGGCCACACGCTGGGCATGGCCAGCACGTCGGCGGCCTGCATCTCCGCCTTCAGCACGTCCGGCGGAAGCCAGCCGAGGCAGTCGATCCGGCTCGCCCCGGTGGCGGGTCGAGCGCGCAACCACGCCTCCTCCGGCCCCGCCCCCGCGACCCGCAACACCAACCGGCGGTCCAGCTCCCGAGCGGCCCGCTCCACCGCGCGCGCCAGCTCTCGCAACCCCTTCTCCGGCGTCAACCGCCCCGCGAAGAGCACCACCCCCGTCTGCGCGCGCGGCGCCGGCGCGTCTGGCAGCGGCGCCCACGACGGAGGGACCCGCACCACCTTCGCCGTCGCCCCGTGCCGGGAGAGCTCCCGCGCCATGTGCTCGCTCGCCACCGCCACCGCCCGGTAGCGCCGCAGCAACGCGCGCCTCGCCGTCTGCACCGCGTACTGCCGCTGCATCGTCACCAGGCTCAACCCGCCGCACCGCCGCAGCGGGTAGTGCAGCAGGCACCCGACCCCCAGCGTCCGCGAGCACGGCGACCACCGCGGCACCGCGAAGCGCTTGGTGCCGCTGATGCACGTCCCGGAGTAGCCGTGCGCGAAGAACACCGCCGGCGCCAGCTCCAGCAGCCGCGCCTCCAGCGCCGGGCTGACCAGCCCCTGCTGGTAGATGACGTCCGGCCGGAACGCGCGCACCGCCTGGAGGGCGCCCTCCTCTCCCGACGATTGCACCGAGATCCGCGCCTCCAGCGCCGCGCCCTCATCCAGCGCCCGACCGCTCGGCGTCGAATCGAGCTGGTGCATCAGCCCCAACGAATGCCCGCGGCCCGAGAGCAGCGGCAGCACCTGGCGGAGGTACGTCTCCACGCCGCCCACCAGGTCTCGATTGATGGTGCTGATCAGGACGCGCACGCCGCGGGCCACAGTAACTCAGCGAGCGCTGGCGAAGACGTTCGGATGCCCCGTTGGATCCACGCCCGCCCCCTCTGCCGGCAAGAGCGTCCCATCCGGCGCGATCCACGAGATCCGGTACCCCGCGGCCCGCAGCAGCGCGAACAGCTCCGCGGCCGTGCTCCCGGCCCGCTCCAGTTGCCCCGGGACGACCTCCAGCACCAGGTCCGGGCGCTGGCGCGCCAGCACCGCCCCGCCGCCGCGCAGCGCCTCCACCTCCGCGCCCTCCAGGTCCAGCTTGATCAGCCGCACCGGCCCGTCGCCGACCACCGCATCCAGCGTGACCGCGCGCACCCGGCGCACCTCCCCGCCTTCCCGATGCTCCGGGGTGAACGCGCTCAGCCCGGCGGCATCCCCACCGAGCATCACGAACTCCCGCGCTCCCTCCGCCGCCGCGATCGCCTCCTCCCGCACCTCCACCCACGAGAACCCGTTCAGCGCCGCGTTCTCGCGCAACCGCGCCGCGGTCCCCGGCACCGGCTCGAACGCCAGCACCTTCCCCTCCGGCCCCACGCGCCCCGCCGCCGGAATGGAGAACATGCCGACGTTCGCGCCGCCGTCGACGAATCGATCTCCGGGCTTCAAGACGCGGCAACACAGCGCCACGTCCCGCTCCTCCTCCACGCCGTACCGGTACAGGTACAGCCCCATCGCGGTGCCCAGGTCCGCCCGCATCCGCACGCCGTGGCCAACCCCCACCACCGGGCGCCGCAGCGACGGCACGCGCCTCCGCACCAGGCTCTGGGCCATCCGCGCCCCGGTCCGCAAAGGGTGGGACCGCCAGGCCGGGTGGTCAAAGCGCATGCGCGTACGCCTGCAAGTGGAGCGAGAGCGGCGATGCCACCCCCACCCGCCGCGGCAACAGTCGCCCCGCGCGCCACACCGCCAACCGGACCGCGTTCTCGACCCGCCCTCCCTCCGGCAGCTCCGGCGCGCCGATCTCGATCTCCACGTCCGAGAACCCCGCCCCCTCCAGCGCCGCCCGCAGCGACCGCGGCCCGAACTGGTTCACGTGCACCAGGTTGGTCGCCACCGCGCCCTCGTACCCGCGCTGGATCCGGGACCGCCACCGCTCCTTCACCATCTGCATCCGCCCGTGCGGCACCTTCACCGCGATCCACCCGCCCGGCGCCATCAGCTTCCGCGCCGCCTTCAAGATCCCCACCGGCCTCGGCAGGTGCTCCAGCACGTCGATCAGCGTCACCGCCCCGTACCGCACCCCGCGCTCGGCCAGCGTCGCCGCGTCCTGCCGGTGCACCGGCAACCCCGTCGCCTTCGCCGCGAACGCCGACGTCCTCGGGTTGAGCTCGATCCCCTCCGCCGCCCACCCCGCGCGGCTCGCCAGGGACATCAGCCGCCCCACGTGCGCGCCGATGTCCAGCAGCCGCCGCTCGCCCCGCGGCACGCGCCGCTCCAGCTCCCCCAGGACGCGCCTGAAGATGAGGTCCTTGTACGTGGCCTTGAATTCCCCCTCGATCCACTCCTCCGACCACGACTGGTCGTACATCGCCTCGAAGTAGCTGGGCAGCGACGGGAGCGCCTCCGGCTGACCGAAGCCGCAGCGCCGGCACTCCGCCAGCGCCACCGTCTTCCCCGTGTACGGCGCCAGCTCCGGGTGCTCCGCGTGCTGGGCGGAGAGGTCGAACCTCGCCGTACCCATCACCCGGCGCTCCCTCGCGCCGCACACCCAGCAGGACTCGACGGGCGTGAAGCTCACCGGCGCCCGACCGCCCGCGCCGCGAGGTACACCTGCCGGGCCAGCCGCCCCGGCAACCTCGAGCACGCCAGCTGGACCCACAGCTTCGGCCTCGCCTCCCGCGGGTAGTACGGGCTGGCGATGAACCCGCGCGCCCGCGCCGGCTCGCCCCGCGCCAGCACCCGCCCGGTGGCGTCCTCCAGCAACGCCTCCATGAAGCGGCGCTTCAGCGGCTCCACGCGTTCGCTCACCTGCAACGGCGCGAGGTACTTCACCAGGTCCTCGCTCCGCAGCCCGGACGCGGTGATCGACCCTTCATGGACCCGGTACTCCATGACGAACCCGGGCACGAACACGAACTTCCCACCCTCCAGCGCCAACCGGGCGAACAGCTCGACCTCCGGCGTGTTGAGGTCCTCGCGGAACTTCAGCCGGCGCAGCACCTCCGCCCGTATCAGCGACGCGCACGCGGGGATGGAGTTCTTCCAGACGTACGCCTCCGCGTCCACCGTCCCCGCCGGCATCCGGTCGCGCTCGTAGCGGCGGCTGTGCTCGCGCGTCGCGTCCTCCAGCCGCCTTCCCGCCGCGTCGATCAGCCAGTGGTCGGCGAACGCCACGTCCGCGCCGCCCGCCGCCGCGCCGACCAGGTGAGACACGAAGTCCGGCAGCAGCCGGTCGTCATCGCCGATCAACACCACGAATTCGCCCCGCGCGCGCCTGGCGACGGCGTTCCAGTTCCCCGCCAACCCCAGGGTCGCGGGGTTCCGCCAGTAGCGCACGCGCGAATCCCGGGCGGCCGCGTCCTCCGCGACCTTCCGGATCGCCTCCGACGACCCGTCATCGCTGACCAGCACCTCGATCCGCGGATCGCGCTGCGCCAGCGCCGAGTCGATCGCCTCCTGGAGGTACGCCTCGCGCCGGAAGGTCGGGATCCCGATCGAGACCAGCGGGCCGTCGGCCATCGCTCGCGCTTTTATCACCCAACCTGGAGGTCGAGGTACGCTCGCTCCAAGGTGACCGAATGATCGCGGAGATCGCCGCGCGCGTGTTCCGGATCCGGAACGCGACCGACTACACCCGCAAGCTGATCGATCGAGGGGAGATCCGCACCGCGCTGGACATCGGCTGCGGCTCCTACTCCAACCTCTCCCCGTTCCGCCCGGGCATCCGCACCGTCGGCCTGGACGGCTTCGCCACCGCCATCGAGGAGTCGAAGTCCAAGTCCATCCACGACGACTACGTCCTGGCGGACATCCTCCACACCGACCCGAAGGAGATCCTCTCCCGCGCGGGGGTGGAGAAGTTCGACCTGGTGACGCTCTACAGCGTGCTGGAGCACTTCCCCAAGCGGCAGGGCTGGGAGGTCCTGGAGCGCTGCGAGGAGCTGACCTCCAAGTACATCCTGCTGGAGACGCCCAACGGCTTCGTCGAGCAGGGCCCGGAGTTCGGCAACGAATTGCAGCGCCACCGCTCCGGCTGGTTCCCCTGGGAGCTGGAGGGCCTGGGCTACCAGGTGCACGGCACCACCGGGACGCGGTACCTGCGCGGCTACACCGCCGAGCCCAAGTACCCCATCAAGGGCACCATCAGCGTGGACTTCGCCGTCGCCTGGTTCCTGCGCGTGAACGACCACCCCCGCCACGCGTTCAACCTGGTCGCGATGAAGGACGTCCGCGGAGCGCCCGCCCGCCTCCACCTGTCGAAGAAGGAGCGGTTCCGCCTGGCGCGGGAGGCGCGGCTATAGCCCGGGCATCCCTCGCGCTCGCGCCTCGCCCGCCGCTGTGGGCCGCCGTGTGCGCGGCGGTGGTGCGCCGGCTCCCGGCCGGGCGGTACCGGGCGATGAACTGGCTGGCCCGGTCCCGCCCCGCCCGCTTCGTCGCGCCGCTGCGCGCCACCCCGCCCCTCCGCTTCGAGTGCGACCTCCGCAACGCGCTGGCGCGCGAGGTCTTCTTCACCGGCCAGTACGAGCCGCAGGAGACGGCGGTCCTGCGGGCGCTGCTCTCGCCCGGGAGCACCTTCGTCGACGTCGGCGCCCACTGGGGGTACTTCAGCCTGCTGGCGGCCGCGCTGGTGGGCGAGTCCGGGCGGGCCATCGCGGTCGAGGCGGACCCGCGCATCCACGCGACGTTGTCGGCGAACCTCGAGCTCAACCGCGTCCCCTGGGTGACCGCCCACCACGTGGCCATCGCCGCGGGCCCCGGCACCGTGGAGCTGCTCGGGTACTCCGACGCGCAGGAGAACTGGGGGCTCTCGCGCATCGCCGGACCAGGCGCGGCCGGCGAGTCCGCCCGGTTCCAGGTCCCCACCAAGGCGCTGGACGACCTCCTCGACGAGCTGGGCGTCCGCGCCGCCGACCTGGTGAAGATGGACATCGAGGGCGCCGAAGGCTTCGCCCTCCAGGGCATGGAGCGGGGGCTGCGAGACGGCCGCTACCGGCGCCTGCTGCTGGAGCTCCACCCCGCCGAGCTGCGCGGCCACGGGATGGACCCGCTGGCGCTCCTGCAGCGACTGGCGGGCGCCGGGTACCGCGGCTGGACGGTCGATCACTCCCCGGCCACCACCCGCCGCGCCGCGTACGACCGGCGCTTCGGCGCGCGGGAGGCGCTGCTTCCGCTGGACCTCTCGCGACCGCTGGATGCATGGCCGCACACGCTCTGGCTGGCGCCGGGCGTGCCCCCACCCGCGGGCGTCGCATGACGCCGGGCTCCGCGGCCGAGCGGGCCGCGCTCTCCCACGGCCGGAGCGATCCGCGCCTGCACGCGTGGGTGGCGTCGCTGCTCGCGGGCGCGGGCGCGAGCGGGACGCTGCTCGACGTCGGGTGCGGGGCCGGCGCGCTCTCCCGGTCGGTCTCCGGCCGCTTCCGGCGCTACCTCGGCTGCGACCTGGTCGCCTACGACGGCTTCCCGCGGGACGGCGCCACCTTCGTGAAGGCGGACCTCGACCACCCGCCCTATCCGCTGGAGGCGGGCGCGGCGGAGACCGTCGCGTCGGTGGAGACCATCGAGCACCTGGAGAACCCGCGCGCCTTCGTGCGCGAGCTGGCGCGCCTGGCCGCCCCCGGCGGGCTGGTCCTGGTGACGACGCCGAACCAGCTCAGCGTGCTCAGCAAGCTCACGCTCTTGACCAGGAACCAGTTCAACGCGTTCCAGGAGGCGCCCGGGCTGTACCCGGCCCACCTCACGGCGCTGCTGGAGGTGGACCTGCAGCGCATCGCTCGCGAGGCCGGGCTGGTGGACGTCCAGGTCCACTACTCCGGCTTCGGCCGCGTTCCCTTCACCGCGCGCGCCTGGCCTCGACCGCTCGGCGGGCGCGCCTTCAGCGACAACGTGGCGCTGCTCGCGCGCCGCCCCCGCCCCTGACGTGGCCGCGCTCTCCTGGAACCTCCTCACGCCCGAGTACCCGCCGCAGCCCGGCGGCGTGGGCGACTACGCGCGGCAGCTCTCGCGCGCGCTGGTCCGCGCCGGCGACCGCGCCACCGTCTGGGCGCCGGCGTGCGCGCGCCCGGAGCTCCCCGCGGACGGGGTGGAGCTCCAGCGGCGGGAGGACCTGTTCTCCCGCGAGGGCCTGGCGTGGCTCGACGGGCAGCTGGAGAAGCACCCCGGCATCCTCCTCGTCCAGTACGTCCCCTCCGGCTTCGGCTACCGGGCGATGAACGTGCGCTTCGCGCGCTGGCTCCGGGCGAGGTCCGAGCGGCTGTGGATGATGTTCCACGAGGTGGCGTACCCGGTGGGCTGGCGCGTGCCGCCGGCGCAGACCATCCGCGGGCTGGTGAACCGCTGGATGGCCCGGCAGGCGCTGCGGACGGCGGAGCGCGCGTTCGTCTCCACCACCGCGTGGTCGGCCCAGGTGGAGAAGCTGTGGCGGGGGAAGGGGACGGCGGTGGAGCTCCCCGTCCCCAGCAACCTCCCCGAGGACGCGGAGCCCGCGGCGGTGATGGACGCGCGCTCGCGGCACCGGGGGGACGCGGACGTGCTGCTGGGGAGCTTCGGGACGTACGGGCCGCTGGTGGCGCCGCTGCTGGAGCGGGCGCTGCGCGCGCTGCTGGAGGCGGGGCCGCGGCGGCGAGCGCTGCTGGTGGGCCGGGGGTCGGAGGCGTTCGCGCGGCGGTTCGCGGAGGTGGCGCCGGCGTTCGCGAAGCGGGTGATCGCCACCGGCGAGCTGGCGCCCGAGGCCGCCACCGCGCACCTCGCGGCGTGCCACGTCCTGCTGCAGCCGTTCCCGGACGGCGCCACCACCCGGCGGACGTCGCTGATGGCGGGGCTGGCGCTGGGCAAGGCGGTGGTCACCAACGCCGGCGCGCTCACCGAGGCGGTGTGGAGGGAGCGCGGCGGCGTGGCGCTGGCGCCGTCGCCGGAGGCGCTGGCGAAGGTCGCGGAGGCGCTGCTCCGCCAGCCCGAGCAGTGGAGCGCGCAGGGCGAGCGCGGCCGGACGCTCTACCAGGAGCGCTTCTCGCTGCAGCGGGTGGTGGAGGCGCTGCGCGCCGCGGCGGTCGGGCCGCCGCGGGACGGCGCGTAGATTCTCCCTGCAACAGGTGGTGGAGACGCTGCGGGGTCAGCGGGTCGAGTAGCCGGTATCCGGGCGGGTCACGTGGCGATGCTCCTGGGCCTGCTCGCTGAGCGCCGCGACCAGCGCCTGGGCCAGGACCGCCTTGGCGGACCGCCTCGCCCGCGGCTGGCCGGGGACGGGGACGCGGTAGGAGTCCTCTTCGAGGCCCTCCAGCCGGCGCGTCACGGGGTTGAAGCGGAGCGGGAGCGGCCTGGGATCGCCGGTGCGCCGGGCCTGGAACGAGCCGACGGTGAAGATGTCTCCCTCCGCGTACCATGCGTGCGCCGCGTGCCCGTCGCCGGTCCGGAGCTCCAGGGTGTCCGCGAGCTTCACCTCGTACTTCAGCTCGCGGCACAGGGCGGCGGTCTCGGCGAACAGGAGGTTGGCGGCGGCGGCCCGATCGGGCGATGCGCGCGCCCCCAGCGACTCCAGGTGGCCGGCGAGGATCTGCGTCGCCTCCTCCTCGTCGTACTGCGTGGACAGCCTTGGCTGATCGGTCGTTCCGCTCACGTGGGGCCTCCCCTCCCGGCCGATCCTATCGGCTCTCCCGCTCCAACTGTGTTAGCTCACGCGCGTGAGCCGCCTGCGCCTGGCCGTCCTCTGCGACGCCCGCGACGAGGGCTGGCCCAGCATGGACCTGGTGGGCGAGATGCTCCTCGCCGCCCTCGAGGGCCCGCTCGCCGCCGAAGTGGAGGTCACTCCGCTGCGCCCCCTGCTGCCGCGCCTGGTCCGGCGCCTCCCCGGCGTCCCTCCCCGCCTGGCGCTCAACGCGGACCGGTTCGCCGGGCGCTACCTCGCGCTCCCGCTCCGCGCGCGGCGGCTCCCGGAGGCGCTGGACGCGTACCACGTCGTCGACCACTCCTACGCGCACCTGGCGCGCTCGCTCCCCGCGGGGCGGGCCGGCGTCTTCTGCCACGACGCGGACGCCTTCCGGTCGCTCTTCGACCCGCGCGAGCGCCGGCCCGCCTGGTTCCGCGCGCTCGCCCGCCACGTTCTCTCCGGGCTCCAGCGCGCCGCCGTCGTCTTCCACAGCACCCGGGCGGTGCGGGAGGAGCTGGTGAGGCATGGGCTGGTCGACCCGGCGCGGCTCGTCCACGCGCCCTACGGCGTGGGCCCGGAGTTCAGCGCGGACGGGCCCGCATCCGGGTTGCTGGAGGATCGCTCGCCGAGCCCCGGCGGGAGCGTTGCAGCGCCCGCGTCGGCGCGGCCAACCCGCTACCTGCTGCACGTGGGCAGCGCCGCGCCCCGGAAGCGCCTGGACCTGCTCCTCGACCTCTTCGCCCGCGTCCGCGGCGAGGTGCCCGACCTGAAGCTCGTCCAGGTGGGCGCCGCCTTCGGACCCGAGCTGCGCGCCCAGGTGGAGCGCCTCGGCCTGGCCGGCGGTGCCCTGGTGCAACCCCCGCCGCTCCCCCGCACCGAGCTGGCCGCGCTCTACCGCGGCGCCCTCCTGGTCCTCCTCCCCAGCGACTCGGAGGGCTTCGGGCTCCCGGCGCTGGAGGCGCTGGCCTGCGGCGCGCCCGTCGTCTCCAGCGACCTGCCCGTCCTGCGCGAGGTGGCGGGCGGCGCCGCGCTCTACGCGCCGCCGGGTGACCCGGGCGCCTGGACGGACCTGGTCCTGCGCATCCTCGACGGGCGGGCGGCGCTCCCCTCCAGAACCGAGCGGCTCGCGCAAGCCCGGCAATTCACGTGGGAGGCGCACGCCCGCGCCATCCTTGGCGCCTACCAGCGGCTCCCCTAGCGGGCTCGCCGGTGCCCCTGCGCGCCCGCCATCGGATCGAGTAGCGTCATCGCAGCCGTGCCGAGGCGCCTGCTCTCGCTGTCCCACTCCTACGTGGTCGCGCTCAATCGGCGCTTGGCGGTGGAGCTGGCCCGCGCCGGTGGGAAGGCGTGGGAGGTGACCGCGGTGGCGCCGCGCTTCTTCCACGGCGATCTCCGCCCCATCCGGCTGGAGCCTGACCCGGGCGCGCCCCTGGAGGTCGTAGGACTGCGCGCCTTCGGCAGCCGCTTCAAGCACTTCTTCCTCTACGGCCCGGAGCTGCGCGAGGTGCTGCGCCGCCCGTGCGACGTGGTGCACTGCTGGGAGGAGCCGTACGTGCTCGCCGGGGCGCAGGTGGCGGCGTGGACGCCCCGGCCCGCCAGGCTCGCGTACTTCACCTACCAGAACATCCCCAAGCGCTACCCGCCGCCGTTCGGGGCGCTGGAGCGGTTCGCGATGGAGCGGGCCGCCGGGTGGGTGGCGGGCGGCGTCACCTCCGTGCAGGCGCTGGCGGACCGCCCCGGCTACCGCGACCGGCCGCACGTGCAGCTCCCCAGCGGCGTCGACCTGGACGCCTTCAAGCCGGACCCCGCCGCGGGGAAGGCGACGCGCGCGCGGCTGGGCTGGGGCGAGGACGGCCCGCCGGTGGTCGGCTTCGTGTCCCGCTTCGTGGAGGAGAAGGGCTGCGGCCTGCTGCTGCGCGCGCTGGACCAGGCCGCGGGGCCGTGGCGGGCGCTCTTCCTGGGGGACGGGCCGATGCGGCCGGCGCTGGACGCGTGGGCCAAGCGGCACGGCGATCGGGTCCGGGTCGCTCCGCCGGCGACGCACGCGGAGGTGCCCCGCTACCTGAACGCGATGGACGTCCTCTGCGTCCCCAGCCAGACCACCCGGCGGTGGAAGGAGCAGTTCGGGCGCATCCTGGTCGAGGCGTTCGCCTGCGGGCGCGCGGTGGTGGCCAGCGACTCCGGGGAGATCCCCCACACCGTGGGCGACGCCGCGGTGGTGGTCCCTGAATCAGACGCTTCCGCCTGGGCGGCCGCCATCGACCGGCTCCTCTCCAGCGAGCGCGAGCGCGCCGAGCTCTCCGGCCGGGGCCTCGCCCGCGCGCGCGAGCGCTTCGCCTGGCCCGTCGTCGCCCGCCGGTACCTGGAGTTCTTCGACCGCCTCTGCGACGCCCGGAGCTGAGTGCCCGGCGTCAGCGGCTGGAGATGGCGTCGAGGAAGTCGCGCGCCATCTCCTCCCAGGTGTGGCCGCGCAGCTCGTTGGACAGCTCGAGCGCCTTCTGCCGCCAGAGCGCCTGGTTCGCCCGCCACCGCTCCAGCGCGGAGGCCACCTGCTCCGCGCTCTCCGGGTCCGGGATGAGCAGCGGCTTCATCGACGACGAGTACTGCTCCGCCACCCCGGCCAGCGAGCTGACCAGCGCGGGGACGCCGCAGCAGAGCGCCTCGTGGACGCCCAGGCCGTACGCCTCGTAGCGGGTGGGCGACACCAGCGCGTCGCAGCCGCGGAGGACGCGGTCCACGTCGGCGCGGAAGCCGAGGAAGCGGATCCGCACCGGGGGCCGGGCCGCCTCGGCGCGGGCGCGCCACTGCTCCAGCTGGGCCCCGCGGCCGATGACCACCAGCGTGCCGTCCCAGCCGCGGCCCGCCAGCGAGCGCCACGCGTCGAAGAGCACGTCGAAGCCCTTGCGCCGGTCCCCCAGCGCGCCCACGAACGCCACCAGCGGCTCGCCGTCCGGCACGCCCAGCTCTTTCCGCGCCTCGGCCCGCTCGGCGTCCGTGCCCGGGCGGAACCGGGTCGGGTCGATGCCGTAGTAGACGACCTTCACCTTGTCGGCGCGGACGTTCAGCTTCTCGATGAGGTCGGTCCGCGTCCGGTGCGAGTTGGCCACCACCACCCTCGCCGCGCCGATGCGCTGCTTCTCCTGGGACCGGTAGACCGTCCCCACCACGCGCGTCTTCAGCCGCCGGAACCAGCCGCCCTCGGGCGGCGCGCGGAAGGAGGCGTGGACGTAGTGGACCCAGTTCACGTCCTCGGCGCCGCAGTTGCCGCCGTTGACGATGACGCGCCCGCCCATCGCGGCGACGTATCCCGCCCAGCGGCGCCCGGCGGCCGCCAGCAGCGGCGCGCCGAGGAAGGCGGAGTCCATGGGGCGCGGGACGAGGTGGACGTGCACGTTGGGCAGCGCGACCAGGTCCGGCGCCACGCGGTGGGCGACGAGGTGGAGCGGGCCGCCGAAGCGCGCCAGGTAGTGCGCCAGGCCGTAGTTGGCGACGTCCATGCCGCCGGTGCGGACGAAGTCGCCGGTCACCACCAGCACCGGCGGGCGGGTGTCGACGGGCGCGGTCACTCGGCGGTTCGCTGGCGGGCGCGCAGTCGGACGAGCCCGGATTGGACGGCGGAGGAGACGAGCGCCGCGTTGAAGAGCCAGAACTCCATCCCGGACTGTCCGATGAAGACCGGGTAGCTGAACGTCATCGCCATCGCGCCCACGTCGTAGGCGAAGAGGATGGCGGCCCAGATCCACAGCGGGCTGAAGGGCGCCTTGACCGCGATCCACGCCGCCTGGCGCATGGCGAGCAACAGGGCCAGCACGTAGAGGGCGATCATCAGCACGCCGCCGTCGTAGACCCAGCCGGTGAGCTGGATCTCCGCCCACAGCGGGCCGCGCTCGGGGTCGTCGCGGCTGCCCAGGTAGGAGTTGATCATCCCCCACCGCCCCAGCCCGGCGCCGACCGGAAACTTCGGGATGAGCTCCTCCACGGTGTACTCGAGGAAGATGCCGCGGTTCCGGTAGTAGACCGTCCGCGGGTCCTCCTCGGTGAGCGTCTCCAGGCGGTTGGTGACCGTGTCGCCCACCAGCCCCAGCGCCCAGCCGTAGGCGAGCGACCCCATCAGCGCCACCGCCGCCACGAAGCCCGACGCCCAGCGCGCGCCGCGGCGGAGCATGATGATGATGCCGGCGGCGACGAGCGAGAGCCCGAGGACGACGAAGGCGAGGCGCACCTGGCTCAGGTAGACCGCCACCATCCCCAGGCCCACGCTGCCCATCGACATCGCGCGGAGCCAGACCTGGCGGTAGCCGAAGAGGATGCCCACGCCGAAGAGGGCGGCGTAGACGCCGGAGGCGCCCGCCCCTCCGGGCGTGTCGGTCAGGCCCATGGGGCGGAAGGTCACCTCGCCGGTGGCGGTCGTGATGGTGAGGCCGTTGACGTAGTTGTCGCCCACGCTGGCGATGGCGGAGGAGAGGTTGGGCTGGAACTGGCCGGGGTAGACGACCTGGAGGACGGCGAAGACGCAGCTGGTGACGTGGAAGAGCCAGAAGACGGTGATCAGCCGGCGGATGGCGTCGGTGCCGTTCTTCAGGCGGGGGACCCAGAAGAGCGGGCCGAGGATGGCGAAGTAGAGCGCCCAGTGCGCGGCGCCGGAGAGGGCGCCATTGGTGGTGGGGTGCAGCATCTGGGCGCCGAGGAGGGCCATGATCCACACCGCCACCTTGGCGGAGTCGTGGATGGGGGCGCGGTGGCGGCGGAGCGCGAGGAAGAGGGCGATGCTGGCCACGAACATCAGCGAGCGGAGTCCGACGCGGATGGCGCCGCCCACGCTGGTGATGAGCAGGAGCTGGCAGGCGAACTGGAAGAGGACGAACGCCGGGAGCACCAGGTTGCCGCGGAGGAGCCGGGGCTCCGCGGGCGCCTGCACCGGCGGTGAAGCGAGCGCTGGGGCGAGTGGGGCGACGGCCATCTTCAGCGCGGAGGGTATCCGGCCCTGGAGCTCCGGGGGAATTCGCAGAGGCTCGCCAGGCTGGCGGCCAGGTCCGGGAGGCGGCGAGCGGGGGTGAAGGTGGAGCGGGCGTGGCGGGCGCCCGAGGCTCCCAGCTCGGCGCGGCGCTCCGGGGAGTCGATGAGGGAGGTGAGGGCGGAGGCGAGGGCGGCCGGGTCGGGGGGGACGAGGAGGCCGGCGGTGGGTGGGACGACCTCGAGCGCGCCGCCGAGGGCGGTGGTGACGACGGGGAGGCCGGCGGACATCGCCTCGACGAAGGCGATGCCGAAGGGCTCGGGGGATTCGTTCGGCTGGCAGTGGAGATCGGCGGCGGCCATGAGCTGCGGGACGTCGGTGCGGTGGCCGAGGAAGTGGACGCGGCCGGAGAGGCCGGGCGCGGAGGCGAGGGAGGCGAGCTCGCGGAGATAGGCGCGCTCGGAGGGGCGCTGCGCGCCGCCGGCGATCCAGCAGCGCCAGCGGGTGTCGGAGGTCAGGCGGGAGAGGGCGGAGAGGAGGAGGCGGTGGCCTTTCCAGCGCTCCAGGCGGGCGGCGATGAGGAGGATGACTTCTGTCGGGTTCTGGACACCGAGGGCGCGGCGGAGGGCCGCGCGGTCGAAGTGGGCGGGGAGCGCCGGCGGCGGGACGGCGAGCGGGGAGGTGTGGATGGTGGCGCCGGCGAAGGTGACCCGGGCGGTGGCGGCGACGTAGTCGCTGTTGCACAGGACGAGGCCGGGGCGGCGCCGGCGCGCCAGCGCGGTGGTCCAGTGCGGGCGCACGGCGTCGTGGAGGAAGAGGGCGCGGGGTGGTGGGGCCGCGCCGCCCAGGAGCGCCAGCGGCCAGACGGAGTGGAACAGCGCGACGTCCGGGTGGTGGCGGTCGAGGAGACGACGCAGCGCCGCGCCGGCGGCGAGGGCGGTCCAGGGGCGGCTCGCGCGCACCGGGCCGAGGAGCTCCACGGGGACGCCGATTTCCCGGAGCTCCTGCGCCAGCGCCCCCTCGAAGCAGAGCGCGAACGCGGGCTCCATCTCCGGCGCCACCGCGCGCTCCCGGGCGAGGGTGGCGAGGAAGCGCTCCACGCCGCCGTACAGGTTGCCGCTGTAGACGTGGAGCACCTTCACCCGGCCTGCTCCCGTGGCCGGCCGAGGACCTCGCGGTACATCTCCACGCACCGCGCGCCCATCACCTCCGCCGAGAGCTCCTTCGTCGCCCGCTCCACCGCGGCGGCGGAGAGTCTCGGGCGCAGCGCCGCATCCGACGCGAGCCGGGCCGCCGCCGCGGCCAGCGCGGGGGCGTCGCGCACCGGCACCGAGAGCCCGGTCTGCTCGTGCGGCGAGACCCACGGCACCCCGGACCCGGGCAGCAGCGTGTTGATCACCGGGCAGCCGCTGGCCATCGCCTCCACCTGCGCCAGCCCGTACCCCTCGCTGCGGGCCAGGCTGGGGAACCAGAGCGCCGTCGCCGCCCGGTACAGCCCCCGCAGCTCCGCGTCCGGCACGTGCCCGAGGAACGCCACCCGGTCCGACACGCCCAGCGCCCGCGCCCTCCGCTCCAGCGCCTCCCGCAGCGGCCCCGTCCCCGCGATGGCCAGCGTCCCCGGCGCGCGCGCCAGCGCCTCCAGCGCCACCTCGAACCCCTTGTAGTAGACGAGCCGCCCCACCCCCAGCCACAGCGGCGACCCGAACCGCGCCCGCGCCGCCCGCTCCGCCTCCAGCACCTCCGCCGACGGCCGCGCGAACGGCGCCACGTCGATCCCCAGCGGCAGCGACCGCACCCGCTCCCGCATCGCGGTCAGCACCCTCGACCCGTCCGCGTACCGCGGGCTCGTCGCCAGGATCAGCGCCGCGCGCGCGTACACCCGCCGCTCCACCACCGAGAACCCCATCGCCAGCACCCGCTGCCGCACCACGTCGCTGTGGTGCGTGATCACCAGCGCCGATCCGCTCGGCGGCCGCGCGGCCAGCGCCAGCAGCATCGTCGGGTTCGGCGAGTGCAGGTGCACCACGTCCGGAGGCTCCCGCCGGAGCGCCTCCAGCAACCCCACCACCCCCGGCGCCACGTCCAGCCGCGCCACCGACGCCACGCGCCCCAGCCGCAGCACCCGCACCGCCCCGTCCCGCTCCTCCCGCCGCTCCGTGCGCGCCAGGAGCTCGAACGTGACGTCCCGCCCGTCCCGCGCGGCGTGGTTCACGCACGCGACCGCCACCTCCAGCCCCAGCTTCGCCTGCTCCTGCGCCAGCGCGCGCACGTGGGTCTCGATACCGCCGGAAGCCGGCGGGTAGAACTTCCCCAGGTGCCACACGCGGAGCAGAAAGCGGCCTCGGCTACGAGACGGCGCCGTCGCGCCGCTCGCCGTAGTAGTGCCCGTAGCGGCGGTAGTCGGCGTAGTAGCCGCCGTACTTCGGGTCCTCGAGGTCCACGTTGTTGAGGATGGCGCCGTAGACCTTCGCCTTCACGTCCCTCAGCGCGCGCACCGCCCGCTTCGCCAGCGTCCGGTTGGTGAGCCCCGCCTTGAGGATGAGCACCACCCCTTCGGCCTGCGTGGCGAGCACGATGGCGTCCGCCACCGGGTGGATGGGCGGGCTGTCGAGGATGATCCGGTCGAACCGCTGCCCGAGCTGCTCCAGCAGCCTGGCGAACGCCTTGGTGTGCAGCAGCTCCGCCGGGTTGGGCGGCACCGGCCCGCAGGGCACCACGAACAGCCCCGGCACGTCGGTGTTCTTGATCGCCCCGTCCAGCGCCCCCTCCCCGACCACGACGGTGCTCACCCCCACGTCGTTGGGGATCTGAAAGGCCTTGTGCAGCCGCGGCCGCCGCATGTCGGTGTCCACCAGCACCACCCGGTTCCCGCTCTGGGCCATGGAGATGCCCAGGTTGATCACCGACGTGGACTTCCCCTCCTGCGGCGCGGTCGACGTCACCAGGATGGTCTTCAGCGGCCGCTCCGGCGACATGAACAGCACGTTGGTCCGGATGGCGCGGCAGCACTCGGCGATGGACGACTTCGGGTGGTGGTGCACGTACAGGTCGCGCGTCCCCGCCTCCTTCGGCTCCGGGATCATCGGCACCAGCCCCAGGAAGGGCACCCCCACGCGCTGCTCGACGTCCAGCTGGCTGAACACCGAGTTGTCCATCACCTCCAGCAGCAGCGCCACCCCCAGCCCCAGGAGCAGCCCCACCAGCAGCGCCAGCGTGAGCGCCTTGGAGAGGTCCGGGCGCACCGGGAGGTAGCTGGGCCGGGCGGCGTCCAGCACGCGCACGTTGCTGGTGCGCAGCAGGCCGGACAGCTCGATGTCCTTCATCCGCTTGAGGACGAGGTCGTAGAGCCGCCGGTCGTTGTCCGACTCGCGCTTGAGCCGGTCGAACTCGATCTGCTTCTTGTTGACGTCGAACCCCTCCGCCTTGGTGGCCTCGAAGAGGGCCAGCAGGTTCTTCTCCTCCCCCTGCGCCTGTTCGAGGTCGTACTGGGCGGAGCGGATCATGTTCCCCAGCTCGCGGCCCAGCTCGCGCTCCGCGCTGGCCAGCTTCTGGTTGCACTCGGCGAGCTTGGGGTGGTCCGGGAGGTAGCGGGAGCCCAGCGTGGCGCACTCGTTGCGCTGCTGGACCATGTTCACCTTGAGCGTCTCCACCAGCGTGGACTTCGCCAGCGAGAGGCCCTCCGCCCAGCGCAGGTTGTCGTCCTTGGACTGGGCGCGGGCGCGCTCGATGGTGTCGGCCCGGGCCTTCAGCTCGGCGATGCGGGTGCGGACCTGGGTGAGCGCGCCGTTGTAGGTGGTCAGCCGCTGGCTCACCATGCTGGCCCTGTCCTCGAGGGACGTGGTCAGCATGTCCTTCTCCTTCTTGAAGTCGTAGACCGCCAACTCCGAGGTCTTGGTCTTCTGCTCGAGGTCGACCAGCCGGTCCTCCAGCCAGCGCGAGGCGCTCTCGGTCACCCGCAGCTTGAGGGCCAGGTTCTCCGCCATGTACGCGTCCGCCACCTCGTTGGCGAGCAGCGCGGCGCGCTCGGGGTCCAGGTCCTCCACGACGATCTGCACCAGCCGCGAGTCCTTCACCGGCACCACCCGGATCCGCGACTGGAGCAGCCCGACCGCGTCCATCGCCTTCATCACGTCGGCGCGCTTCTGCGGGTCGGAGATCTTCTGCACGCCGAGGAAGGCGGGGTCCGACTGCAGCCCCAGCTTCTCCACCACGCGGACGGAGACGGAGCGGCTGATGATCACCTTGTTCTGCGTCTCGTAGTACTCGCGGTTGTACCAGTAGGAGGAGCTGGAGTTGTCCATCACCTCCGGCACGGTGGCGTCGAGGACCCGCGGCGCGGTGACGTCGATGATGACGTTCGCCGCCGCCGAGTAGATCTTGGGCTGCCGCGCCGTGTACGCCCCCACCGCCACCACCACCGCCAGCAGCGTCCCGGTCACCACCCACTTCCGCCGCCAGAACAGGCGCACGTAGTAGAGGAGGTCGAACGGGTCGTTCTCCGGGCTCTGGGCGGGCGACGCCGCGGTGGGTGAGGGGGTGTTTTCCACGGGAGGAGAACCCAACGGTGCACCCAGGAGCGGAACCGCGTCAACTTCGAGGCCGCGCTGATAGAGAGGTGGGATGAGCGATCGCCGGCCATCGTTCCGCCTGCGACTGGCCGAGCGCCTGGCCAGGGTCTCCGCCGCCTCCCCGGCCGCCGAGCGGGCGCTGGTCGCGCTGTGTCATCGCGAGCCCCTGCGGCGCGCCCTCCGCCTGGGGGCGATCGCCATCGCCTACAGCCGGATCCTCGATCGCCCGGAAGTCCGGGTGGCCGAGCTGGACGGGTACCGCCTCGCCGTCAACGTGGGCGAGCACCTCGGCCTGGGACCCTACTTCTTCGGCGACACCGGCACCCATTGGCCCACGCCCTCCCTGCTCTCCCCGGGTGGGACCTGCATCGACGCCGGCGCGAACTTCGGCCACACCACTTTCTTCGCCGCCTCGCGCCTGGGGCCCTCCGGCCGGGCGATCGCCTTCGAGCCCAACCCGGCCTGCGGGGCGCTCATCCGGAGGTCCATCCAGCTCAACCGGTTCGAGGGCCGGGTGACGCTGGACGGGCGGGCGCTGTGGCACACCAGCGGAGAGCGGCTGCCGCTCTTCCTCTCCACGCGCCCGGACAACTCCGGCATCACCTCGCTGGTGGTGCACCTCCCCGAGCTGCAGGCGGCCCGGACGCTGGAGGTGGAGACGGTGCGCCTGGACGACGCGGCGGAGGCGATGGGCCTGACCCGCATCGACCTGCTGAAGATCGACGTCGAGCGGGCGGAGCAGCACGTCCTGCGGGGGTCTGAGCGCCTGCTGGCCGGCGCGGCGATCGACCACCTCATCGTGGAGATGGGCTCGGACGACCCGTCCGCCGAGCACCTCCGAGGCTGCGGCTACCGCGGCTGGCGGATCATCCCCGCCGGGCGGCGCCTGGAGCCCGCGCCGCCGCCCGGGGGCGAGCGCGTCTTCGGCGACTTCCTCTGGGTGAGCCCGCGGGCGCTCGAGCCGCTTCGCTCGAAGCTCCCGCTCTAGCTCCTGGGGACCAGGCGGGCCGCCTGCAGCGCGCGACGCAACCTCGACCCCAGCGGGAGCTCGTGGAGCAACGGCCGCATCGCCACCAGGTACCCGGCGCCGACCAGCGCCGCCAGGCCGATCACGGCGGGTGCGGGCAGCCGGGCGTCGGCCCAGCCCACCGCGGCCGCGAGGGCCGCCAGCGGCGCGAACCGCCAGAGCCACGCTCCGATGATGGAGGTCGAGAAGCGCGGCAGCAGCTTCAGCCCGACCGGCAGGGTGGTGATCAGCCCGGCGATGGCCGTGGCGAGGGCGATCCCCACCGGGCCCAGCCACGCCCCGAGCGGGATGGCGAGCGCGACGTGCGCGACCCCGTTGAGAGCGGTGACGATGCCGAGCCGGAGCCGGTTGCCGAGCACCGCCGCGGGCACCGCGACGGCGTGGACCAGCGAGAGCGAGATCACCGCGCCGGCCAGGGCGGCGTTCAGCGGCTGGCCGCCGAACAGAGGCGCGCCCACCCACGCGCGCACGAAGACCGCGTTGAGGGACAGCACGGCGCAGGCCACGCCGCCCGCCAGCAGCAGGTACAGGCGCGCCATGGCCGCCACCACGTCCCCCACCCGCTGGGGCGCTTCTCCGTGGAGCTGGGACAGGCCCACCAGCCCCGCGTCCGGGAGCGTCCACGACATCTGCATCAGGGTGAGCCCGAGCCGGGAGGTGATGGCGAACACCGTCACCGCGTCGCGGTACCCGAGATAGGCGAGGATGACCGCGTCGCTGGAGAAGGCCAGCTGCCACCCCAGCGAGCCCAGCCAGGCCCCCAGCCCTCCGCCCAGCAGCTCCGCCAGACGCTCGCGCCCGAGCCACTCCAACTCCCGCAGGCGAAAGAGGTCCGGGCGAACCCGCCAGAGCCGCCAGAAGAAGGCCACCCCGGCCAGCAGCGGCGGCACGGCGGCTCCCAGAGCGAGCCCCAGCAGCCCCTGTCCGCGAGCGAGGAAGACCAGGACCAGCGCGAGGTTGAGGATCGGTTGAAGGGCGGTGAGCGCGCCCACGAACGTGACGTCCTGCAGTCCCTGGAGCACGCCCATCGCCGCGCGCAGCGGGTACCCGAGGGCGGTCAGCACGACGAGCGCGGCGAAGGGGACGAACACCAGCTCGCGCTCCGCGGGAGAGACCTTGAGCAGCCATGGCGCGGCGACCCAGAGCGCCCCGGCGACCGCGGTGAAGAACGCGCCCACCGCCGCCCCGACCGCTAGCCCGCTGGAGGTGAGGCGGCGGATCTCCGCCTGGTCCTTGCGGCCGTCGGCGGCGGCGACCAGCCACGGGAGGACGCTGAGGAGGCCCAGGTCCGAGAGCGCCGCGTACCCGAGCAGGCCGGACGCCGCGAGCCATAGCCCGTAGGTGCCCTGGCCCAGGGCGCGGATGACGATCCGGGCCATCGCGAGGCTGGTGCCGATGCTCGCCGCCCACTGGCAGTAGGTGAGGAACGCCGAGACGAGGGCGCGGCGCTGGCGGCTCATGCCGGCTGGAGGAGGACGTGCGCGTCCGGCGTGTAGAGCGGCTCGGAGGCGACCAGCGGCCGCGCGCGCAGCCCCAGCTCCGCGAGGAGCGCGTCGAACGAGGCCGGGCTCACGCCGTGCGCGGGCCACAGCTGCGGGTGCACCTCGAGGACCACCCGCAGCCCGGCGCGCCCCGCGGCCAGCGTCTCCCGCGCGCCGCGGAGGACCTCCGCCTCCAGGCCCTGGACGTCCATCCGGATCAGGGTGGGCTGGATCCGGCGCGCGCGGCAGAAGGCGTCCACGGTGGTCATCTGGACCTCGACCGTGCCGCGCCGGTCTCCCGCGGGGTCATGGGCGGCGACCGCGTTCCGGTACGGCTCGCCGTGCTGGTGCAGCGTCACCGAACCCTCCGCCGCGCCGAGGGCCACCTCGTTCACCTGGATCCGGTCCTCGAGGTGGTTGAGCTGGACGTGCCGGCGCAGCGCGCGGGCGCTCTCCGGGGTGGGCTCGAACGCGAAGACGCGCGCGCCCCACCGGGCCATCGCCATGGCGTAGGTCCCGAGGAAGGAGCCGATGTCGAGCACCACCTCGCCGGGCCGGATGGCGCCGCGCAGCAACTCCCACAGCTCCGGCTCCGACTGAGGCGGGAGGAGCCGGCGGAGGCGGGGGTCGACGCGGAACACCTCACCGTTCATCGCCCACTCGGTGCCGCGCCCCAGCGTCGCCGCGTCCAGCAGCCACTCGTAGGCCGGCCGCAGGGCCCGCACGAGCGCGCTCTGCCGGCCCAGCCGGGCGCTCACGGTGGAGGCGACGCGAGCCAGCAGGGTGGGCATGCGCTTTCGAGATAGACCAGGCGTGGGGCGGCGGCAAATGGACTACCCTGCCTGCGCGTGTCCGGCGCGATCGTCGAGCTGGTCGGTTCCGCCGCGGGCGAGGCCCTCAAGGCGTTCCTGCGCACCGCGCTGGGGATGCTGGTCCTCGCCTTCGCCCTCTCCGGCGTCGCGTTCGCCATCGCCTTCGACGGCGTGTGGTGGCGCGGGGCGCTGGCGGTCGTGCTGGCCCTGGTCAACGCCGGGGTCATCGGCGGCATCCTCTCGGTGAAGCGCGCGGTGCTGGGCGCGCTCGGGAGCGGGCTCCAGCAGCAGCACCTGGGCCAGCGCGCGACGCTGCTGGTCTTCTCGCCGGACGGCCCGCTGGGGAAGGTGGCGGAGCGCGTCCCGCTGGCGGAGGCGGAGCGCCGGCTGCGGTCGGCGGTGGAGGCGGTCCTCGGCCAGCGGGCGCAGCAGACCGGCGTCCGCGCCTGGTTCGCCCGCGCCATCCAGACGCGATTGTTGCTGGGCATCGAACAGGTGACCCTGGCGCGCTTCCGCGACGACGCGGCGGAGCACGGCGGCGGGGTGGACCTGGCGAAGATCGGCGCGGAGCTGGGCGACCGGGCGGACCAGCTCCTCTTCAGCAAGGTCCGCGGCGCCGCGAACCAGCTCACCGCGCTGCTGGTGCTGGCCGCGAGCGGCCTCGCGGTGGTGGTCGCCCTCGCGCTGCGGCAGATCCCCGCCTAGCTCTTGGGCTCCGGTACTCCGCTCAGGCCGGCCATGATGTAGGCGAGCAAGGCGACGTAGTTGATCGGCGTGCGGATGAAGTTGAGGAGGTTCCACTTGTCCCGCATCGCCAGCCAGGTGTCCGGCGGATTCACCGCGTCCATCGCCAGCACGGCGTTGTTGACGGGGACGTTGAGGACGATGGTGTACACGCTGACGCCGAAGCAGAAGAGGACCCAGCCGGCCATGGTCCAGCGCCAGAACGGGGTGGCCCGCTCCTTCCGCAGCGCGATCAGCGGGTAGAGCGGCAGCAGCATGGAGACGGTGGCCACGACGATGACGCTCACCGGGCGGCCGTCCAACGCGCGGATGAGCATCTGCTCCACCTTCACGTACTCGGGGCCGGAGAGCTGCTTGAGGGAGGGGATGACCCCCTGCTCGAACGTGTAGAGGAGCCCGGCGAAGAGCGCCGTGCCGAAGGTGTACACCACGTGGGCGATCTTGATTCCGCGCATGCCTGGAGATGTACCTGGCTCGGCCCGGCCGCTCCAGCCTCCGGCGTCTCGATCTTTTGTTCGCGCGTCCGGGCTAGAGCTCGCCGGCCTCGAGCATCCGCTTCGCCGCCACCGCGCTGAACGCCATGATCGTCTCCGATGGGTCCACGCTCACCGCGGTGGGGAACACGGACGGGTCGCAGACGTAGAGCCCCTTGACCGCGTGCAACTCGTTGCGGCCGTTCACCACGCTGGTCGACGGGTCCTTCCCCATCCGCGCCATCCCCGCCGGGTGCGGCCCGGGGAACAGCATCGACCCTGGCCGCGTGTCGACCGAGTCGATCTTCGCCAGCTCGCCCAGGTCGTGGATCCGCGTGCCCGCCGGGTCCGGGACGATCACCTCGCGCGCGCCGGCGTGGAGCAGCACGGCGGCCTGCTTCTTCATCGCGTCGCGGATCGCCAGGTCATCCCGCCCGCGCAGCTCCCAGTGCCACACCGGCTCGCCGTCGTCGTCCAGCGTCACCGACCCGCTCTCCGCGTCGTCGACCCACGCGATGCAGGAGCCGATCTGGTGCGCCCGCGCCATCAGCGCCCGGTGCGGCCGCCCGAAGCCCGGCAGCAGCGCGGAGAGCGTGGCCGGCTGGAGCTGGTTCGGGTGCAGCAGGTAGCCGCCCTCGACGTACCGCTCCCCGTCCATCCGCGGCAGCCGGAGGTCCATCACCCCGGTGGCGGCGGGGATGTTCCGCCACATCACCACGTCCTCGTCGAACAGCCCGAACGTCTGCGCGCACGGGTTGAGCCGGAGGTTCTTCCCCAGCTGCCCGGACGGGTCCGGCACCCCGGAGCGCATCAGCAAGGGCGCGCTGTTGAACCCGCCCGCCGCCACCACCACGGCCTTCGCCCGCACCCGCAGCCTCCGGCCGCTGGGTTGGTTCGTCCGCCGGTCGATGAACCGGGCGGACACGCCCACCGCGCGCCCGTCCTCCACCAGCACCCGGTCCACCCGGCAGTCCGCGAAGAGGCGCGCGCCGGCCGCCAGCGCCATCGGCAGGTACGTCACCAGCTGGCTCTGCTTGGCGTCGTACGCGCAGCCCTGCGCGCAGTACCCGGAGCCCACGCAGCCCTTCCGCGCCTGGCGCACGCGCTCCGTCCGGAGGCCGGCCTTCGCCGCGCCCGCGTCGAAGAGCTGGTTCATCCGGTTCATCCGCTCGTCCTCTGCGGGGTGGACGTTGAGGTCGCGCTCGATCTGCTCGAAGTGCGGCCGCAGCTCCTCCGGCGAGTGCCCCTCCACGCCCATCCGCGCCCACAGCTCCAGCCGGTCGTCGGGCGTGCGCCAGGTGTCCGCCCAGTAGTGCACCGACGCGCCGCCCACGTTGTGCCCGTAGGTCAGCGCGATCTGCCCGTTGCTGGTGGCGTCCAGCCCGCGCCCGCCGTCGATGCGGGCGATCATGTCGTCCTCGCGCTGGTCGAAGTCGCCGCGGTCCATCAGGTAGAAGCCGCCCCGCTCCAGCAGCAGCACCTTCTTCCCCGCGCGCGCCAGCTCCTTGGCCACCACCGACCCGCCGCACCCGGTGCCGACGATGACCGCGTCCACGGCCTCGTCCAGGTCGCCCTTCACCTGGTGGTGCTCCAGCACCTGCTGCTTCAGCCGGTCGTCCATTCAGGTCATCCCGGCCTCGGCGCCACGCGCGAGTCCGCCTCGGGCTCGGAGGCCGCCTGCACCAGCGGGCCCTGGTAGTGGATGGACGGCCAGGTGCGCTCGTCGCAGTAGTAGAAGAAGGACGCGAACACCTTGAGCGCGGAGAGCGCCTGCCGCTCCAGGTCCTTCCCCTCCGCCATCACCCGCAGGTGCTCGTCCTGCTCGGCCTCGGAGCGCTTGCTGAAGCGGGTGAGCCGCCCGCGCGCCAGGCCGCCGTGCTCCACCACGAACAGGGCCGCCTTCACGTCGCCCTGGAACTTGGAGGTGTGGAAGGTCAGCTCGCGGTCGATGCGCTCCGCCACGCGCGCCTCCCGGGCGGTGGGCCACCCGGGCTCGGCGGGGAGCAACCGGTCCACCACCGCGAACAGCACCGCCAGCTCCTTCACCGAGAGCACCGCCGGCGTCGCGCCGCCGGACAACCGCCGGTAGTGCTCCGCGCTCCCGCGCATCGACAGCCACGAGCCGGCGGCCAGCGCCGCCGTGGCCCCGCCCGACAGCTGCAGCAGGCGCCTGCGAGTCAGCGGAGAGCCGGCGCGTTCGGGCTTCACGGAGGGGCGGGAGTGTAGCGCTCTGCCCGCCCCCGTGTGCGACCCTCTACTGCCGAGGCACGTCGACGCAGGCGGACTGATCCAGCCCGGTGACGCACATCTTCGTCACCGGTTCACCCGTGCCGGGGAACTCGGGCGGCTGGAACGTCCGGCAGAGCGTGTCCTCCAGAACCTGGCTCTGCGTGGCGCTGAAGATCTCCCACCGGCACTCCTCCAGGCCGTCGAGCTTGGTGCCGTCCGCCTTCACCGGCCACGCCTCGAACGCGACCTGCCCCGGCGGGCCAGGGTTCGCCTCGGCGGCCACCGTCCATTCCGACGGGTCCACCAGGACGATGGGCACCGCCGCGCGCAGCGGGCCGATCTGCAGCACCGGGCTCTGACCGGCCGCCACCGCGCGGAAGGCGTCCTGCAGCGCCCGGTCGTGGGCGCCGGTGGGGGCCAGCAGCTCATCCACCGGTGTGGCGCCGAAGCCAAAGAGCTCCCGCTTCGCGCCGTGGAGCCCGAGGTTGACGTGCACCAACCCGCCCACCGCGTAGCCGTTCCCGGTCAGCGAGCGCCCGGTGTAGTCCGCGAGCGACGCGCCCATGGGGCTGGCCGACTCCAACGCCTGGCAGGTGATGCCGAACGTGTCCTGGTAGCGGACCTTGCCGTCCTTGGTCACCTTCACGGCGATCGTCTGCGGCTCGCCCGCCGGCGCGCTGCACTTGAATTCGATCTGAACCGGCTCCTCGGACGGGCGCACGAGCGTGACCTGCTCCCCGCCGAAGGCCTCCGGGAGCGTCACCTCGACCTCCGCGTCATCGAAGGCGAAGCAGGTGTCGCCCATGCGGCTGAGGAGCGCCGGCCTGGTGTCCCAGAACGCCGGCCCGCGCAGCATGTTCACCTGCGTCATCAGCCCCTGCGCCGGCCTCCCCGCCATCTGGAAGTTCAGCACGCCGTTGTCGCCGTTCATCGGCGCCTGGCAGGGATCCGTGCCACAACCCACCCCCGCGGCGCCCACGGCCGCGAGGAACAGCATCAGCACTGCTCGATTCATGGAAGGGAAGTTCCTTCGTGCGGCCCGGCGCGCGGCAAGAGCAATTCCGGTGCCCCGCTCCACCTGAGCGCGGTCGCTGGGTTGCGAAGCCGGCGAGCGCCCCGGCGCCGGGTTTCGCGACAGCGATGTCGCTACCATCGCGCGCGATGAGCGAGCCGGCCGCACGGCGCGAGGTCATCGGCCTGTTCTTCCGCGGGGTGCGCACCGAGCTGGACCGCCGCGGGCTGACCGGCCGGGTCCTGGAGCGCCTCCAGGGCCAGGCGCGGGATCTGCTAGAGCACCCGCCGCTCCACGGCGCCTGGTTGCCGGGCACGGCCTACGACCAGATCGTCCTCGCCATCGCGCAGGAGACGAACCGGCAGACGGTCCGGGACGTGGGGTACCACGTCGCCAGGAGCACGACCGGCTCGTTCGTCCTTCCGCTGGTGCGGACCTTCCTCAGCCTCTTCGGCTTCTCGCCCCTGTCGTTGCTCAACAACGTGAACCGCCTCGCCGCGCTCCAGCTCCGCGGCTTCGACTTCCGCTACGAGCCGGAGACCGAGCGGAGCGGCGTGCTGGTGGTCTCGACCGCCGACCCGGTGGAGCCGCTCGTCTACGCGCACTGGGAAGGCGTGCTCACCTTCGCCAAGGACATCTTCAACATGCCGGTCACGGTGGAGACGGCGGCCCTGGATCTGGATGGCCGCTCGGCGCGGGTCCGCGTCGCGTGGTGAGGCGCCGCAGCACATTCCTCGCCCGCGCGTAACCAAAAATGCCCGCCTGGCGTAGCAGGAGCGGAAGGCTCTCCGGCGGAATCCTCCGCCACCACGTCTTGCGCGCGCGGGGGTGCTCGCGGCGGATGGTGTCGCCCCACCGCTGGTGGAAGCGCTGGCCGTTGGGCAGCACCATCCGGTGGTGCTTCTCCACGTTCATCTTCCCCAGCGTGGTGCTCCCCAGGTGGGTGAACGCGCCGCCGCGCTCGTAGTCGTGGGTGGCCACGCGCCAGCCGCCGTTCACGCGGATCCGGTACGCCAGGTCCGCCTCGTCCCACTCCACCGGGCAGAACGCTTCGTCCAGCGGGCCCACCTTCTCCAGGCACGCGCGCCGCACCACCCACGGGCGGATGACGATGTCCACCTCGGAGAGCCGCAGCCAGTTCAGCCCCATCCCCGGCCCCACCGTGGTCACCATCCGGCGCGGGTCGTGGAGGTGCTCCCACTCGGTGATGGGCTCCTCCAGCGGGGAGAGCACTAGCCCGCGGATGAGGCTGAGCAGCCCGAGATCCGGGTACGCGTCGAAGGTCTCCAGCAGCTCCGGCACCAGCCAGGGGACGTCGAGGAACATGTCGTCGTCCCACACCAGCGACAGCGGCGCGCGCGCCTCCTGGAAGCCGCGGTTGTTGCACTTGAGCTGGTGCACGTCCTGCTCGTGGAACCAGCGGAGGAAGCGCTTCCCCCACTCCGTCCTCGACCGCTCCTCCAGGAACCGGGGCGTGGCGTCCTTGCACCCGTCCTCGATGACCAGCAGCTCCACCGGCTGGTCGGAGGCGAACCGCTCCCAGCTGTCCAGGCAGCGGCGGAGCACGTCCAGGTTGTTGAAGGTGGGGACGATGACGGAGAGCCGCGGCTCCATCAGATGGTCCCCTGCTCCACCTCGCGCCGGATCCACGGGATGACCTCGTCCAGCATGGCCGACAGCGAGGTGGTGGCCTCGAACCCCAGCCACTCCTTCGCCTTGCGCGTGTCCGGGACGCGCCGCTGCACGTCGTGCTCGTACGGCGGGTCGCTCACGTGGCGGAAGGGGCGCTCCGGCCCGTGCACCTTGCGCCAGATGACCTCCGCCAGCGCGAGCACGGTGGTCGACTCCGCGGTGGAGAGGTTGAAGTCCTCGTTCAGCGCGCGCGGGTGCTCGATGCAGAGGCGGATGCCGCGCGCCAGGTCGCCGCCGTACGTGTAGTGCCGCACCTGCCCCCCGTCGCCCAGCAGGTGCAGCGGGTCCTGCCCCTTGAGCACCTTCTGCGCCAGGTCCGGCACCACGTGGCTCATCGCCAGCTTCACGTTGCCCGACGCGACCTCCGCCCCGCCCAGCGCCCGCTTCTCCCCCACGCCCACGCAGTTGAACGGCCGGACGATGGTGTACGGCAGCTGGTACTGCTGGAAGGCGCCCTGGGCGAAGTACTCGCACGCCAGCTTCTGGAAGCCGTAGGTGGAGGAGGGCGGCGGGCAGCGGCGCTGGTGGCCCTCGGGCGTGGGGAACTCGGTGGCGTTCTCGAACACCATGCTGGAGGAGATGACGGTGATCTTCTTCAGCTTCCGCTCGCGGTGCGCCCGGATGGCGGCGTCGAAGGTGGCGGCGGCGATGCGCTCGTTGTCCGCCAGGAGGTCGTACGCGTACTGGTGGAAGTAGGAGATGCCGCCGATCCGCGCCGCGCCCGCCACCAGGTGGTCGCAGTCCGCCGCCAGCTCCGTGAGCAGCTTGGGGTCGCGGCAGTCGCCCTCCACCAGCCGATACTTCGGATGCGCGTCGTAGCTCTTCGACACGCGCCCGTACTTGGAGAAGTTGTCGACGCCGACCACCTCGTGGCCGTGGTCCAGCAGCTCCTGCACCAGGTACCCGGCGATGAACCCGGCCGAACCCGTCACCAGCACCTTCATGCGAGCACACCCCACACGTCGACGACCGCCACGTCTTCGCGGACCGCCAGCCCCCGGTACTCCGGGTGCGGCGTGCCGACGACCACCGCGTCCGCCTCGCGGAGCACCGCCTCCAGCGGCACCAGCGAGTCATCCGCCACGTGCGGGTCGGTGCAGAGCACGCGCTTCGCCTCCAGCCGGAGCAGTTTCTTGAGCTTGTAGCTGAGGCTGGAGCGCGGGTCGTCGCTCCCCGCCTTGAACGCCATCCCCAGCACGCCCACCGTCTTCCCCGCCAGCGGCGTCTTCTTCCGGAGCTGGTCGATGAGGAAGGCCGGCAGCCCCTCGTTCACCAGCATGGCGGCGTGCCCGAGGAAGAACTGGTTCTGGCTGAACGCCGCCAGCTGCATGGTGTCCTTGAACAGGCAGGGGCCGGCGGCGAGCCCCGGGCCGGGCATGCCGGACAGCCGCGGGTACTTGAAGCGGATGCCCTCCAGGATGCGCTGGAAGTCCAGGCCGTGGGATTCGGCCATCATGTAGAACTGGTTCACGGTGGCGAACTGGATGTAGCGCCAGGCGTTGGTGAAGAGCTTGGCGATCTCCGCCTCCATCGGCTCCATCGTCACCAGCGTGTCCGTCATCCGGCCGAACAGCTCGCGGGCGGCGCGCAGGCCGCGCTCGTCGAAGGCGGAGACGATCTGCGGAAGCTCCGCCATCTCGCGCAGGCTCTTCCCCTGCGCCACCCGCTCCGGGCAGAAGGCCACGGAGGTCTTCTTGCCGCGCTCGCGCAGCCACTGCTGCACCTTGGCGGAGGTGCCCGGGTACACCGTGCTGCGGAGCACCAGCACCTGCTCGTCCCGCAGGTGGGGCAGGCAGGTCTCGAGGGCCCGGGGGATGCCGTCCAGCTCCGGGTTGAGGTGCTCGTCCACCGGCGTGCCGATGATCAGCAGCAGCATCGCGCAGGAGGCCAGGCCTGCCGGGTCGGTGGTGCAGCGCAGCCGGCCGGCGGCCAGCGCCTCGGCCAGCAGCTCCGGCGCGCCCTCTTCGGCGAACGGCATCTTCCCGGCGGAGACCTGCGCGACGGCGGCGGCGTTGACGTCGTAGACCAGCACCCGCTGCTGGAGCTTGGCGATGAGCAGCGCCAGCGGCAGCCCGACGTGGCCGCAGCCGCCGATGACGCCGACGTCGAACGGGTCCATGGCCTGCGGCGCGGGGTCGGGTGGAGTCATGCGGCGCTCAGGCAGACTTCCCTTCGGCGCGGCGCCCTTGTCAACCGTACGCTCGCCCGGGTGCTCGCCGCCGCCGCGGTTCCGGGCGCGCCTGGAGCGCTCGGCCAGCCGCCGTCCGGTCTGCCCGCCGCCGGAGACACCGCGGAGGACCGGGCCTCGAACCGGCGGTAGGCTCCGCCTCCACGCCGATGCGCGCGAGCGACGACCACCTGCCGGAGCTGGACGGCGTTCGCGGCCTGGCCATCCTCCTCGTGCTCCTGCTGCACCACCTGGCCGGCGTGCGGCTGGGTCCCCTGGGGGAGCCACTGCGCGCCGGGTGGATCGGCGTGGACCTGTTCTTCGTCCTCTCCGGGTTCTTGATCACCCGCATCCTGCTGAGGCAGCGCGGGCGGCCCGGGTACTTCCGCCACTTCTACGCGCGGCGCGCGCTGCGCATCTGGCCGGTCTACACGGTGGTGCTCCTCTTCGCGCTGCTGGTGGCGTGGCGCATCCCCCACCTCGAGTTCGAGGTGACCCCGCGGCTCGCGTGGGCGCACGCGCTCTACGTGCAGAACCTGGTCTTCCCCGGCACCTTGGGCCCGTGGCCGCTGAACCTCACCTGGTCCCTCGCCGTCGAGGAGCAGTTCTACGTGATGTGGCCGCTGCTGGTGGCGCTCGTCCCCGAGCGCGCGCTGGGCCGCGTCCTGTGGACGGTGGTGGCGGGGATGCCGCTGGTGCGCTGGGCCGCGCTGGCGGCGGGCGCCACGCCGCTGACGATCTACACGCACACCGCCTGCCGCCTGGACGGGCTGGCGGTGGGCGGGCTGCTGGCGCTGGCGGTGACGCGGTCCGGCGGGGCCGGAGCCGAAGCGCTCCTCCGCCGGTTCCGGTGGGGCGCGTGGCTGGTGCCGCCGGTGCTCGCGCTCCTGTGGTCGCCGCTCCTGGGCGGCGACTCGCTGATAGGCCGGACCTCGCCCGTTCACGGGGCGGAGCTGGTGGCGGCCGGCGGCATCTACACGCCGCTGGCGCTGGGCTTCGCGGGGGTGGTGGCGCTGCTGCTGGGCGAAGGCGCGCCGGCGCCGGCGCGGGCGGCGTTCTCCCCGCGCTGGCTCCGCTGGCTGGGCACCCGGAGCTACGGCCTGTACCTGTACCACTCCAGCACCCTCCACCTGGACCAGCTGCTCTTGCGGCCGTGGCTGCGCGAGCACCTGGGCAGCCGCATGCTGGCCAACGCCGCCGGGCTCGGCCTGTCGCTGGCGGCGCTGGTGCTGCTGGCGGAGGCGTCGTTCCGCTTCTTCGAGCGGCCCCTGCTCTCGCTCAGGTCCCGGTTCCAGCCGGCCCGGCCCGCGGCCAATTCCGTGGGCGCAGGGGCGTGACGGGCTTATGCTGCCGCGCCGAGCGGAGACACCGGAATGAAGAAAGTCGAAGCCATCATCAAGCCCTTCAAGCTGGACGACGTGAAGGACGCCCTCAGCGAGATCGGCATCCACGGCATCACCGCGGTGGAGGTCAAGGGGTTCGGCCGGCAGAAGGGGCACACGGAGCTCTACAAGGGCGCCGAGTACGTGGTGGACTTCCTGCCCAAGGTGAAGATCGAGGTGGTCGTGGACGACGACCAGGTGGCCAAGGTGGTGGAGGCCATCGAGCGCGCCGCCAAGTCGGGGAAGATCGGCGACGGGAAGATCTTCGTCATCCCGGTGGACGAGGCGGTCCGCATCCGCACCGGCGAGCGCGGCGTCGACGCGCTCTGATGCTCTGATGCCGGAGGCGCCCCCGCCGCTTCCCCGGGCCCTCACCGCGCTGGTGGTGGGGCTCTACGTCCTCGCCTTCCCGTACCACCCCAGGCTCCGCTCCCCCAACGAGTTGTCCCGCCTCTGGCAGGCGCGCGCCGTGGTCGAGTTCCACGCCCTGGCGGTGAACGACGCGATACGCGCCTTCGGGTACGTGGGCGACCTTTCGGTGAAGGACGGGCGGCTCTACCCCTCCAAGGCGCCGTTGATGTCCATGGCCGCGGTGCCGGTGTACGCGGTGCTGAAGGTGCTGGGCGGCGGGCAGCTCTACGCGGTGCCGGAGCTGGCGCAGGTGTACTGGAGCCGGCTGGCCCTCACCGTGCTGCCGACGCTGCTGTCGCTGCTGCTGCTGCGGAGGTTCCTGGGGGCATACGTCGCCCAGCCGCTGGCGGACGCGGTGGTCGCCACCTACGCGCTCGGGACGCTGGCGTTCAGCTACTCGCTGCTGTTCATGAGCCACCAGCCCACCGCGGTGCTGCTGGTGGTGGCGTTCTACGCGCTCTGGCGCTGCGGGCGCGGCGAGTGGCGGGCGCGCGGCTACCTCGTCGCGGGCCTGGCGAGCGGCGCCGCGGTGGCCGCCGAGTACACCGGCGCGCTGGGGGTGCTGGCGCTGATGCTGTACGGGGTGCTCGGCTGGGCGCTGCGGGCGGAGCTGCCGCCGCGCGAGCGGTGGGCGCGGATCGGCCGGGCGCTCGGGCTGGCGGTGGTCGGGGCGCTGCCGCCGGTGGTGGCGCTGATGGCCTACCACACGGCTTGCTACGGGAACCCGCTGGAGACGGGGTACGTCAACCTGAACGACCCGGGGTACCAGGGGTGGCACCTGGGCGGGTTCCTGGGCATCCGCACGCCGGACCCGCGCGCGTTCGGGCTGTCGTTCTTCTCGCCGCTGCGGGGGCTGTTCGCGCTCTCGCCGGTGCTGCTGGTGGCGCTGCCCGGCCTGCGGTGGCTGCGCCGCGACCCCACGCCCGAGCGCCGCGCGCTGTTCTGGATGACGGTGGCGCTGCTGGGCGGGTACGCGTACTTCACCTCGTCGTTCAGCTACGACTCCTGGGGGTGGACCACCGGGCCGCGCCACATGACGGGGCTGGTGCCGTTCCTGCTCCTGCCCATCGCGCTCTTCTTCGGGTCGGAGGCGGAGCGGTGGACCGCGCCGGCGGCGGGGCTGGCGGCGGCGGCGGTGCTGGTGACGGGCGCGCTGTCGCTGCTGGACTACGTGCCGGACGCGGTGGACAACGCGCTCTTCGGGCTGGCCGTGCCGCTGTACGCGGACGGGTTCCTCCCCCCGAGCGTGCTGGGCGTGGCGATCTCCAACCCGGTCTCCGGCGCGCTGCTGCTCCTGGCCGTGGCGGCGGCGGCGGCGCTGGTGGTCCTCGCGCTGGTGAAGGCGCCGCGGGCGCGGGCGATCGCCCTGGCGGTGGCGCTGGGGTACGTGGGGTTCCTGGCGGCGTTGCCGCACCACTCCGACGGGGACGTGGGGGCGGTCGGGCACCTGAAGTCGGTGTGGCTGATGCCGCCGGGTCAGACCGTGCACCTGTGGCCGTGAAGCGGAGCTCACGGGTGCACGGACGTGGATGCATGGAACCCGGCGTCCTCAGGGCGAACCGCGCCCGGCATCCGGCTTGCTGAGGCCCCAGGGCATGATCTCCCTCTCCGCCCTGGTCGTCTCGTCCTTCCTCCTGGCCGCTCCCGACGTCACGCCCTCCCAGACGCGGCAAGCACCTCCCGCCAGCTACCAGAGCGACCCGGCCGCGTTGCGGCCTGGGGTCATCGCGCTCAGCGCCGTCGGCGGCCTCGCGCTGGGCGGTGTGGGCGGGTACTGGTACGGGGTTCACTCCGGCGGCGGCAGCATCCAGTACGCCTCGGTGGCGATGGTGGGAGCGCTCGTGGGCGGGGTCGGCGCCGCGGGCCTCGCCGCGGTCCTGACCAGCCAATGGGGCAAGCCGCCACCGATCACCATCATCCCTACCGCGGGGGGACGGGAGACCGGAGGGGTGCACCTGCTGGTGAGGTTCTGAGCGGCGCGCCCACGCCCACGGGCCGCTAGAATATCCGCGATGGCCATTCGTCCATGGCGCATGCGCCTGCCCTTCGCCCTCCCTCTCGTCCTCGGGCTCTGGGCGCTGGCCCCCTCGGCCGGCGCACAGGTGTACCGCTGGGTCGACCCCGACGGCAGCATCCACTACTCGGACAGCCCCAACTCCGCGCCCAAGGACGCGAAGGTGGAGGTGACCACGGGCGACGACATCACCGTCGAAGGCACCGGCCGCATCGAGGCGGGCTCGCCGCCCACCAACCCGCCCCTCCCGCAGACCCAGCCGGCCCAGCAGCCCCCGCAGCAGCCGCCGCCCAGCACCGGCGCGTCCGGCGACTGGTCCGGCCAGCCCCCGGACCAGCCCAATGAACAGGCGGTCCGCCAGTCCTTCCGCGACACCCACCAGAAGATCGCCGACGCGGAGAAGCAGCTCGCCCAGGCCAAGAAGGTGGTGGAAGCCCAGGACCGCGGCACCGCCTCGACCAACTGCACCGGCACCCGCGAGGAGTGCCTCAACTGGCGCCGCCAGATGCGCGCCACCCAGGACCAGGCCAAGGAGCGCGTGGCCGAAGCCGAGGCCGAGCTGCGCAAGTGGAAGAACTACCTGGACGACCTGGAGCGCTGGGCCTCGTCCAGGTCCATCCCCCGCGCCTGGCGCGAGTAGCGCGCTCCCGGCGGCGTGCGCTGATGCGTGCGTGCGCCCGCGCCACCCGGCGACCTACGCCGCCGCCCGCTCCGGCAGGTGGAGCTCCAGCTCCGCCGCGGTGACGTGAACGCCCGCGAAGGGCCGGAACCGCTCGGGAAACGCGGCGAAGCGCCGGTGCAGGAGCGGCCCGTGCTCGAACGACGCGCCCGCCAGCGCCGCGCGCGCGCTCCCGCGGGTGTCCACGTGCGAGGGTTCGCCGCCGCAGATCTGCAGGTAGCGGGAGCGCACCGGGACGCGCAGCGGCAGCGTCACCCACGGCCGGACGGTCAGCCGGAACAGCAGCTCCCCGCCCAGGAACACCTCCCCCACCCGCTCCTTCCCCGCCTCGGCCATCCGCACGTCCGCCAACTCCTTGGGGAGCCCGAAGATGGTGGGGCCGCGGGCGAGGTTCTCCTCGCTGGTGACGGGCATGGTGAGCACGTGGAAGCCGCGGCCGCCCCGCCCGCCCCGCGCGTACACCGCCAGCGCCGCCTCGCGGTAGCCGGGGAACTCCGCCGGCCGGGGGAAGTGCTGCACGGTGATCATCACCAGCACGCCGCCGCCGGGCAGCGCGGCCGGCTCCAGCCCCTGCGGGAGCCACGCGCGGGCCGCGCCCGCCGGCACCGTCCCCAGCGCGCCCAGCAGCTCCACCTCGTGGAACACGGTGGGGAACCGGTAGGTGCGCGTCCCCAGCCCCGGCAGGTCGAACGTCCGCTCCACCCCCGCCGCGGTCATCGCCGCTCTTTCTCGTCCGGCCACCACCGCACGGCGATCCGCCCGCGACGCCCGCCGTCAATGACCTGCGTCTTCCCCATCTCGCCCTTCACCCCCGCCACGTCGAAGGCGAACAGGAGCGTCCCCTCCCAGCCCGCCCACACCACCGGGTGCAGCGCCTTGCCGGTGTCGATCTCGATGACGCCGGAGGTGTCCGACTCCGCCGTGTAGTGGAACTTCGTCCCCTTGCTCTGCACGCCCACCACGCTCGCCGCGTTCTTGAACAGGGTGGCCGGCGTGGCGCCCCACAGCCGGAGCAGGGCCTTGAGCATGGGAAGCAGCATGGGCCCCACCTGCTGGCTGGTGTGCTCCACCGCGAACTGCCGCAGCGCCGCGTAGGAGGTCGCCTCGCCCGCCAGCGCGAACAGCTCGTAGAACAGGTCCGCGTCCACCCAGGCGATGGGGAGGGGTGGGCGCTCCACGAACGCCGTCAGCGCGGGCGACATCTTCGGGCGGATCTTCTCCATCACGCCGCGCCGCTCGAACAGGTCGATGTATCCGCGCACCAGCATGGCGGCGACGCGGATGTTTGTGGGTTCTTCCGTGGCCACCGGAGCGGCATGACGTAACATGAATCCACATGGAGGAGGCAACCACTCGCCGCAGTCTCCTCGGCACGATCGCCGCCGGGCTGTCGTCGCTCCTGGGCGCCGCGCTCTCGGTGCCCTTCCTGGCCGCGCTGGCGTCCCCCGCACGCCGCGACGCGGCACCCGCGGCCGGCCAGGGCCCGGACACCAGTGACTCCAGGGGCTTCGTACCGGTCATCCAGATCGGGGACCTGCCCAAGGGCCAGCCCAAGCGGGTGGAGGTCACCGCGGACGACGTGGACGCCTGGGCGCGTCAGGAGCAGCGCGTAATGGGCGCGGTGTGGCTGATCAAGGTCTCCCGCGAGGAGGTGAAGGCCTTCTCCACGGTGTGCCCGCACCTGGGCTGCTCCATCAACGCGGCGCCGTCCGGGTTCGGCTGCCCCTGCCACACCTCCGCCTTCTCCGCCGACGGCCAGGTGGTCGGCGGCCCGTCCCCCAGGTCCATGGATCCGCTGGAGGTCAAGGTGGAGAAGGACACCGTGCTGGTGCGGTACGCCCGCTTCCGGCAGGGCCAGGCGAAGCGAGAGGAGCTCTGAGGCGTGGGCCGGCTGGGCGACTGGGTTGACCAGCGCACCGGGCACCGCGAGCTGGTGCGCCATGCGCTCGAGGAGCCGGTGCGCGGCGGCGCCCGCTGGGCGTACGTCTTCGGCTCCGCGCTGGTGGTGCTCTTCGGCCTCCAGGTGCTCACCGGCGCGGCGATGGCGCTGTTCTACAGCCCGTCCGCCACCGACGCCTGGGCCTCGGTCGACTTCATCCAGCACCACGTCTGGCTGGGCTGGCTCACCCGCGGGCTGCACCACTCCGGCGCCTCGGCGATGGTGGTGGTGGCCGGGCTCCACCTGTTGCAGACCCTCTGGTTCGGCGCCTACCGCTCCCCGCGCGAGCTGAACTGGCTCACCGGCCTGGCGCTCTTGCTCCTCATCCTCACCTTCGCGCTCACCGGGTACCTGCTGCCCTGGGACCAGAAGGGGTACTGGGCCACGCAGGTGGCGACGTCGCTCATCGGCCTGGCGCCGGGGGTGGGAGACCCGCTCCAGCGCATCGCCCAGGGCGGCGCCTCCTACGGCAACCTCACCCTCACCCGCTTCTACGGCGTGCACGTGGTGCTGTTGCCGGCGCTCGCCTCCGCGCTGATCGCGGCGCACCTGTGGCTCTTCCGGCGACACGGCGTCACCACCCCGCCGTGGATGCCGGAGGCGGAGGGCGAGGCGCGGAAGGAGACCTTCTTCCCCAAGCAGGTGGCGATGGACGCCGGCTTCGCGGTGCTGCTGGTGGCGGCGCTGGCGGGCTTCGCGGTGCGCTCGCACGGCACCACGCTGGAGGCGCCGGCGGACCCGTCCTCGCAGTACCTGGCGCGGCCGGAGTGGTACTTCCTCCCGCTGTTCCAGCTGCTCAAGTACTTCCACGGCTCGTGGGAGCTGGTGGGCGCGGCGCTGCCCGCCGTGGGGCTGGGGTTCGTCGCCGCGCTGCCGTTCCTCCACCGGTACTTGAGTACCCGCAGGCCGGCGATGGCGCGCTCTTTGGCCTGGGCGGTGACGGCCGGGCTGGCCGGCGCGGGGGTACTGGGCGTGATGGCGGATCGCCAGGACGCCGCCGACCCCACGGTGGCCAAGCTCCGAGCCCAGGCGGACCGGGAGGCGGCGCTGGCGGAGCGGCTGGCGGCGGTGGGCGTGCCGGTCACCGGCCCCCTGGACCTCTACAAGAACGACCCGCTGGTGTGGGGCGAGCGCGTCTACACGCGGAAGTGCCAGACCTGCCACCACCCGTGCTCCAACGACCCGTACAAGGGCGACCCATGCCTGGAGGGGTACGCCTCGCGCGAGTGGATCGCCAGGCTCCTCCGCCAGCCGGCCGGCAAGTATTTCTTCGGCAACAGCCACATCGACGAGATGGACGCGTACACCGGGGACGACGCGTCGCTGCGCGCGCTGGCGGAGTTCCTCTACTGGCAGGGGGCGCGGAAGGATGCGGACGCGGCGCTGGCCAAGCAGGGCGGGGAGCTCTTCGAGTCCGAGGGCTGCGGCGCCTGCCACACCCTGGACGGGAAGGGCAGCGGCGACGCGCCGGACCTGGCGGGCTACGCGAGCGAAGGGTGGCTCTCCGCGTTCGTCCGCGCGCCGGGCAGCTCCCGCTTCTACGGCGACAAGAACAAGATGGAGACGTTCGACGCCCACAAGCTGGGCGACGCCGAGGTGGCCGCGGTGGTGGCGTACCTGCGCGGCCAGGCGTCCCAGCCGGTGAAGTTCCCGTGAGCCCTTTCGTCTAGATTCCGCAGTCCCCGAGGAGGACCACACCGATGTCCCTGAAGCGATTCGCCGCCGCCGCCCTGTTCGCAGGCTCCCTCGCCACCGCCGCCTTCGCCGATGACGCGGGCGACCTCTGGAAGGCCAAGTGCAAGGGCTGTCACGGCGACGACGGCAAGGCGAAGACCAAGGTGGGTGAGAAGGAGAAGATCCCCGACTTCACCACCGAGAAGTGGCAGAAGGAGATGGCCGACGGTGACATCAAGAAGGTCATCACCGACGGTTCGGACGCGAACTCCAAGATGAAGCCGTTCAAGGAGAAGCTGAGCGAGCAGGAGATCGACTCCCTGGTGAAGTACATCCGCACGCTGAAGGGGAAGTGAGCGCGCCCGGACCTCGGGTAAGAGAACCGCCCGATGGTCTCCGAGGCGCCCCCTCCGCCGTTTCCCGCGCGCGCTGACGCCGGCGACCCGGACGCCTTCCCGCGGCTGGCGGAACTGGTCTCCGCCGGCCCGGGAGCGCTCCGGGCCCAGGGGCTGAAGGGCGCCGCGCGCGGGTACGTGCTGGCGCGCCTCCATCGCACGCTCGGGGTGCCGCTGGTCTGCGTGGCGGTGGACGAGGAGGCCGCCGAGCACCTGGCCGCCGACCTCGCCTTCTTCCTCGGTGGCCGGGGCGCGCCGGAGCGCCCGAACGTCCTCGTCATGCCCGCGGACGAGGTGCTCCCCTTCGACGAGGCCTCCCCGGACGCAACCACCGTCTCGGAGCGCCTGGGCGCCCTCTTCCACCTCTCGCGCGGGACGCCCTTCGCCGCGCTGGTGCTCTCGCGGCGGATGCTGATGCGGCGGGTGCTGCGCCCGGAGCTGATGGCGGGTCTGGCGTTCCGGGTCGCGGCCGGCGAGGACCACCCGCGCGACGACCTGGCGCGGCGGCTGGTGCGGATGGGGTACCAGACCTCGCCGCTGGTGGAGGACCCGGGGACCTTCTCGGTGCGCGGGGACCTCGTGGACGTCTTCTCCCCTTTGTATGAACAGCCGCTCCGCCTGGAGCTGTTCGGCGACAAGGTGGAGTCCATCCGGTTGTTCGACCCGGAGACGCAGCGGACGGTGGGCGCGGTGAAGCACGCGGACCTGGCGCCGGCCCGCGAGCTTTTGGTCAACGACGAGACGCTCCCGCGCGCAGAGGCCGCCCTTCGCGCCGCCGCCGAGCGCACCAACACGCCCACCTCCAAGGTCCGCGGGCGCATCGACCAGCTCCGCGAGCAGCGCACCGCCTTCGGCCTGGAGGGCCTGCTCCCCGGCTTCTTCGAGGGCGGGCTGGGGACGGTGTTCGACTCCCTCGCCGGGCTGCCGCGCGCGCCGGTCTTCTACCTGGACGACCCCATGGGACAGGACCGGGTGGAGTCCGAGCTGCGGGCGGAGATGGAGAGGTCGCACGAGGACGCGGTCCGCCGCGGCGACTTCACCCTCCCGCCGGACGCGCACTTCCTGGGGGAGCCGGAGCTGCGCGAGGCGCTGAAGGGGCGGGCGCTCGTGGAGGGCGGCGGGCTGTCGCTCACCTCGGGCGAGCAGGTGCCGCTGGCGTTCTCCTTCGGCACCACCGAGGACCTCCGCGCGGCCATCCTCACCCACCACGGCGAGGAGGGCGCGCTCACCCCGCTGGTGGAGCGGCTGCAGCGCTGGCAGGAGATGGGGGTGGCGGCGGCGGTGGCGTGCGGGACGGCGGGGCAGGTGGACCGGCTGAAGCGGCTGTTGCTCGACCGCGGGCTGATCGTGCGGGTGCACCAGGAGGCGGTGGAGGACCCGGGGAAGCTGTTCGAGCTGGGGGTGCACGCGCACCTCTTCACCGGGGAGATCTCCCACGGCTTCGTGGACGGCCGGGGCGGGTTCGCGGTGCTGTCGGACGAGGAGATCTTCGGCGTCCGGTCGCGGCGGCGGGTGCGGCAGCGCAAGGTGGACCCCGCCTTCACCCAGGCCTTCCGCGAGCTGAAGGAAGGCGACCTCATCGTCCACACGGACTTCGGCATCGGCCGCTACCGCGGGCTGATCAAGATGGACGTGCGGGGCGTGACCGGGGACTTCCTCGTCCTGGAGTACGCGGGGCGCGACAAGATCTACCTCCCGGTCCACCGGATGAAGCTGGTGCAGAAGTTCACCGGCGGCGACCCGGACCACGTGGCGCTCGACAAGCTGGGCGGCACTTCCTGGGAGAAGACCAAGAAGCGCATCAAGGAGAACCTGCTCCAGATGGCGGCGGAGCTGTTGCGCATCTACGCCGCGCGCCAGGCCCACCCCGGCTTCGCCTTCACCCAGCCGGACCGCTACTACCGCCAGTTCGAGGCGGACTTCGAGTTCGAGGAGACGCCGGACCAGGAGAAGGCCATCCACGACGTGCTGGACGACATGCAGAAGCCGGAGCCGATGGACCGGCTGGTGTGCGGCGACGTCGGCTACGGGAAGACGGAGGTGGCGATGCGCGCCGCCTTCAAGGCCGTCCTGGACCACAAGCAGGTGGCGGTGCTGGTCCCCACCACCGTGCTCGCGCAGCAGCACCACCTCACGTTCAAGAAGCGCTTCGCCGACTACCCGGTGACCATCGAGATGGTGTCGCGCCTGCACAAGGCGGCCGTGGTCCGCGAGGTGCTCCGGCGCGCCAAAGAGGGGAAGGTGGACGTGCTGATCGGCACCCACAAGCTCCTCGGCAGCGAGGTGGGCTTCAAGGACCTGGGGCTCCTGGTGGTGGACGAGGAGCAGCGCTTCGGGGTGAAGCAGAAGGAGCAGATCAAGCGGCTGCGCACGCAGGTGGACGTGCTCACGCTGACCGCCACGCCCATCCCGCGGACGCTGAACATGGCGATGTCCGGGGTGCGGGACATGAGCATCATCGCCACGCCGCCGGCGGACCGCCGCGCCATCCGCACCTTCGTGGTGAAGTTCGACCCGGCGCAGATCCGCGAAGCCGTCGTCCGGGAGATCCAGCGCGGCGGGCAGGTGTTCTTCGTCCACAACCGCATCCAGTCCATCCACTCCATGGAGAAGCTGATCCGCGAGCTGGTCCCCGAGGTGACGGTGGCGGTGGCCCACGGGCAGATGGCGGAGGGGCAGCTGGAGCGGGTGATGACGGAGTTCGTGGACAAGAAGCACCAGGTGCTGCTCTGCACCGCCATCATCGAGAGCGGGATCGACATCCCTAGCGCCAACACGATGATCGTCAACCGGGCGGACCAGTTCGGATTGGCCCAGCTCTACCAGCTGCGCGGGCGGGTGGGCCGGTCGAAGGAGCGCGCCTACGCGTACCTGGTGGTGCCGGCGCGGCGGAACGTGACGCGGGACGCGCAGCGGCGGCTGGAGGTGCTGCAGGCGTTCACGGAGCTGGGCGCGGGGTTCTCCATCGCCTCGCACGACCTGGAGATCCGCGGGGCGGGGAACCTGCTGGGCGAGGACCAGAGCGGGATGATCGCGGAGATCGGCTTCGACCTGTACACGCAGCTGCTGGAGGAGGCGGTGGCGGAGATGAAGGGGGAGCCGCCGCCCTCGCAGATCGAGCCGGAGATCAGCCTTCCGTTCGCGGCGCTGTTGCCGGACGACTACGTGCCGGACGTGCACCAGCGGCTGGTCTTCTACAAGCGCTTCTCGGTGGCGGCGACGGAGGACGAGCTGTCGGACCTGAGGGCGGAGCTGGTGGACCGCTACGGAGACCCGCCGGAGGAGGTGGACCACCTCTGGGAGCTCACCGGGCTGAAGATCGAGCTTCGCGAGCTGCAGCTGCGCGGGCTGGAGAGCGGGCCCGGGCGGCTGGTGTTCGCGCTGGGCGCGGACGCAAAGCTGGACCCGGCGAAGATGGCGGCGCTGGTGCAGCGATCGCGCGGGGCGTACCGGCTGACTCCGGACATGAAGCTGATGGCGCGGGTGCCGGAAGGGCTGAAGGGCGTGGAGCTGGTGAACGAGGCAAAGAAGGTGCTCCGCGACCTCGGGTCGTGCTCCACTGCCGTGCATTGATCTCCTCATCGAGACGGGCGGTGCGGGTGCTGGCGGTGGTGCTGGTGGCCTTCGCGTGCGGGCGCACCGAACCGGCGCCGGAGCCGTGTGACGGCGGCCTGGTCCGGTGCCAGGACGGGTGCCGCGACACGCTGTCGGACGTGAAGAGCTGCGGCGGCTGCGGGACCTCGTGCCGGGCCGACCAGTTCTGCCAGGCGGGCGTGTGCAAGGCGACCTGCGCGCCGAACCAGACGTTCTGCAGCGGGACGTGCGCCGACCTGGGCTCCGACTTCTACAACTGCGGCGCCTGCGGGCGGGCGTGCCTGTCCACCCAGACGTGCTCGGCGGGGACGTGCGTGACGGCGCCCGCATGCAGGGCGGGGTTCACGCTCTGCGCCGGGAAGTGCGTCAACCTCAAGGACGACCGCGACCACTGCGGGAAGTGCGACCAGCCGTGCAACGCGTACCTCTGCTACTACTGCATCGACGGGTACTGCGCGCAGACGTCCGGCGTGTCCGCGTGCGACCCGACGTTCTGCACCGACACCGGGAACGACCCGAAGAACTGCGGCGGCTGCGGGAACGCCTGCGCGCCCACGAAGGTGTGCGACTACGACCCGGACCGCGGCTACCAGGGGAGCTGCCTGCCCGCGTGCGAGCCCGGCCACACCTCCTGCAACGGCAGCTGCGCGGACCTGCAGACGGACGCGCGCAACTGCGGCCAATGCGGGAACGCGTGCCCGGCGTGCCAGGTGTGCTCGAACGGGCGGTGCACGTCCAACGCGGGCCTCCTCCGCTGCGGGCGGAGCTGCGAGTCGCTCCAACTGCGGCCGGGCGTGGGCGTGTGCAGCGCGTGCAGCACGCAGTGCGACGGATCCGGGCTGGCGTGCCAGCGATGCCGGTACTGAGGGCGGAGGATCACGAGCCCCGCCGCCGCAGCGCATCCTCCAGGTAAGCGCGCATGACCGGTCCCAGCGGGCGTGAGAGCACGTCGCGGGAGTCGACGAACTCCGCCCAGACGACCTCCCGGCGGTCGATGGTGATGGGCGGGCGGGACGAGAGGTCGACCTCGAAGAAGCGGACGTGGTCGCGCTTGTGCTCCTCGGTCGAGACGATCTCGAACGCGGCGCGGAGCTGATCCGGAGGCACGTGGAGGCCCACCTCCTCGCGGAGCTCGCGCGCGCCGGTCTCCGGCCCCGCCTCGCCGCGGTGGGGACCACCACCAGGCAGCGAGAAGTAGGGCTTGTAGGAGTTCTTGATCAGCAGCACCTCGCGCCCGTGCCAGACGCCCACGCAGACCCCGTGCGTCTCCGGGCGCGCGAGGAACCAGTAGACGCTCAGCAACCGGTAGGCCCCGCGGAAGGCCATGCGCGCCAGGAGGTCGACGAGCGCCGTCACGACTCGATCATGATGGCACGGGGTGGCCAGGAGTAACGTCACGCCGTGACCCTGAGCCTCCGCCGCGAAGACGACACCCTGCGGCCCGGGTGGGCGATCCTCCTGTTCTGGCTGGTCGTGGGCGTGGAGATGGGGGTCGAACGCTTGCTGGGGACCCTGACCCTGGGCCAGGACTACTGGTTCCGGATCCGGTTCGGCGACCCGTTGGTGGCGGTGATGCTGTCCGGGCGCGCCGCGTGGGCCGTGGCCGCCACCTGGCTGGCGTGCCGGATGGTGCGCTGGCCGATGGGGGACGCGTCCCTGCGTGACTCGCGGTGGTGGGTGCGCGTGCTCCAGGGCGTGGCGCTGGGCGCCGCCATGCTCGCGTTCGTCTCGCTCGTCCCGGTGGCGCTCGGCCACCAGCAGTTCCGCGCCTCGAAGGCCGACCTGTTCGAGATCGCCGCGACCTTCCTCTGGGGCGGGCTGGCGTGCGTGTGGATCGCCATCTCGGAGGAACTGTGGCTGCGGGGCTTCGTGCTCCAGCAGATCCACCGGGCGAAGGGAAAGTGGGTGGCCGCGGCGGCGACGGGGTTCATCTTCGGGGCGTTTCACGTCGGGAACCTGGGCACCACCGGCATGGCCATCTTCAACGTGGCGCTGGTGGGGGTGTGGCTGGCGCTCACCGTCTTCCGGACCGGGTCGATGTGGCTGGCCGTCGGGTTCCACTTCATCTGGGACCTGCTGCAGTTCGGCTTCTGGGGGGTGCCGATGAGCGGAGCCGCGGGCCGGGCCTCCGTCCTCGTTCCATTGCCGTCCAACGACACCCTCTGGACGGGCGGCGAGTTCGGCCCGGAGGCGGGGCTGCCGAACACGGTGATGTTCGCCGCGCTCATGCTCCTGTTTGTACTGTGGCCGAAGCGCCAACAGTCGTCGACGCACCGGTGAGGTACTCACCGCGGCCTCAGCCACCAGCCCCGTTGTTACCGCCATCCGCCTGAGGCCAGCGGCGAAGCACCCGTCCGGCGTGGTCCACGAATTGAACGCCCCCGAGGTTCCGCACGTACACCTCGTCGAGCCCGGTCAGGACGGCGACAAGGTGATCTCGAACGTCTTTCCCGTGGGCGGACTTGAAGTCATGTGCCACCGCGTCGTCGACGTTGACTCGAGGCCCCGTCCAGTCAGCACCATGGATGCGCACGAGGCGAGAGACGCTCTCGGGGTCGAGGCTGTAGATGCTTCCCTCTGGTGTCGCCTCCACCTGGATACGAAGAGGTCCCTCGCCGTGCCCATCCTTGAAGAGCGCTACCATCCCTTTCTTCAGCTCGCCGAACACGGTCTTGGTGACGTCCGCCATCGACTCGCTCGCCTGGAAGCGCGCGGCCGCCCCGGCTCGTGCCCAGATCAGCGTTTCGCCGGCTTTGAGCTCGACCGGTCGTGCCGCCAACAGTTCTTCCAGTTGATCGCGGGTGATGCTCTCACTCGCGATCACGTCGAGAAAGGCGAGCACATCGTTGCCGCCGGGGGGGACGTGGAACCGGGAGCCGACGAGCGCACCGGGACGCTTGAAAGAGTCCTCGAACTGGCGGGCAAGTGCGGCCTCGTCATCCGGGCTCCATGGTGGAGACTGGAAGTTCGGCGATCGGTAGAGAT
>DASRBA010000236.1:0-13727 GCA_035637895.1 Myxococcaceae bacterium | reverse complement strand
GCGAGGGCGGAGCGCTCTAGAACCGGCACTGCACGATGGTGTTGAAGCCGATGCCGTTGGGGCTGAGGAATGTCGGCTCGGAGATCCCGGAGAGCGCGTCCAGGAAGGTGACCTTGTCCGGGTCGAACGAGTACCAGACCTCGCCGATGGCGGCCACGCTGTCGGACAGGTCCCACTTCAGGGTGCCCTTCACCGACCAGATGGGCAGCGCGTCCTGTTTGCTGGGGAGGATGTCCGGGTTGTTCACGTCCCGGATCACCACCGTGCGCGAGCCCAGGCAGGACGGCAGCGGGTTGTTGCCGCACAGGATGGCGGTGGGCGCCTTGGCGCTGGCCGGGAGCTGCACGCCGGCGATCAGCCCGGGCGTGAGGTGCAGCGCGGGCAGGTGGTAGTCCGCCCCCACCGCCACGAACAGCTCCGGGGTGAGCTTGGTGCCGTCCGGGAAGTCGGTGAACGGCGGGAAGCCCGGCACGTCGAACTGGATGAAGGACAGCGAGCGGTACAGGCCGATCACGTTGGCCCGCAGGTAGTTCCACTTCACCTTCGCCTGCGCGGAGGCGGCGTAGGCCGGCTGGAGCACCGTCTGCGCGAAGTGGTCCGGGTCCTCCAGCGACTGGCCCAGCACGCTGCCCTCCAGCGAGAGCGTGTACGACAGGCCGCCCGGGTACGGCTCCGGGGAGAAGAACTTCTGCATCACGTCCGGGTCGTTCTTGTACAGGCGCGTGTCCACGCTGATGCCGATGGGCGCGCCCACGTGGTACACGGCCTCCGCCGAACCGCCCAGCGCCCGCGCCGGCGCCTCGAAGCCCTGGTTGGCCAGGTCCGGGATCAGCCCCTTCATGAAGTAGCCGAAGCCGCCCTCCACGCGCAGCTCCGGCGTCAGGTCCACGCCGGCGCCGGCGAGCAGGCCGTAGTTGGTCTCCGGCTCCTTGATCTTGTCGTTGAGGATGATGCCGGTCTTGGCGCCCGCGTACGCGTACCAGCGGTCGCGGGTGATCTGCAGCTTGATGCCCGGCACGCCCGCCGCCGCGGCGCGGCTGGTGAACGCCGCCGACCCGCCCCAGGTGATGCGGTACGTGTAGCCCAGGCGGAAGCGGTCCGCGGAGACCGGGAACGCGGTGAGCGAGACGTTCTCCCGCTCCCCCCACCAGGACGGCCGGTACGCCAGCCGGATGTAGCTGGAGTCGTCCGCCAGCGAGATCCCGCCCGACGGCTGCTCCAGCACCAGCAGCGACAGCGCGGCCTCGGTGGTCAGCCCGGGGAAGAACGCCTGCGACTGCTTGTAGAGCACCACGTGCGACAGCGTCTCGAAGCCGCAGTAGCGGCTGTTCACGTTGTCGAAGAACAGCGCGTTCTGGCACGTCCCGCCGAAGTGCGCCGCCGGGCTGGGGTTCTTCTGCTGGCCCTTGTTGTCGAGGACGTTGTCGTCGCCGAACACGAACCCCAGGCGCGTGTCCAGCAGGTCGCTGGCCCTCCCCTCGAGCGGCGCGGCCAGTAGCCCCAGGAGCAACGCCATCGTCAGCTTTCGCACAGTGGTCCCCTCGATTCACGTCTTGCGGCGGTTGGCGGTACGTCGGCAGCGGCTTTTCAGGAAGAGACGGCTCGCGCGCGGATCAGAACGGCGCGCAGGGCTTGATCGGGTCCGGGCACTGCAGCCCGTTGCCCGGGCGGCAGCAGAGGTCGTCCAGGTCCCGCGGGATGACCATCCAGCGCGGGCGCGCGGGCTGCACCTGGCGCAGGTGTCCGGTGATGTCGAAGCGGGCGCCCTGCAGGTCGCGGCACTGCTGCGCCGCCGCCGGGTCCGGGTCGTTGGGGCTGCAGTTCAGCTTCAGCCCCGGCACCGCGTCGGTGAGCGAGGCGAGGAAGCGGATCCGCGGGTTCCACGCCACCCAGCAGCTCACCGGCGGGTCGGAGGCGTTGCCGGTGGCGTTGACGAAGCCGAAGTACGCGTCGCTCCCGGTGAGGCTCTTCTCGAACAGCACCCCCGCCGGCTGGATCGGGTCCGACTGGTCCGCCACCACCGAGGCGCCGCCGATGCGGGAGCGCACCGCCCCGTCGCACACGAAGCGGGCCCTGGAGCCCGGCGGCAGCGCGGTGGCGTTGTGGACGGAGGTGACGCCCACCCCCACCTGCTGGATGTAGCCGCTCACCGTCTCGTCGAAGCCGGCCCACGCCGGCCCCGGCCCGGCCAGCTCCACCGTGATCTGCGCGAAGTTGAGGTACGCGCTGCCCTCGGTGCAGACGTTGTCCGTGTAGCGGCCCAGGCTGTTGGTGCAGTCGATGTAGCACTGCAGCTCCTGGGGGAACTGGTCCAGGGAGACGTCGCCGAACGGGCAGGTCCCCCAGCGCCGCGGCGCGCCGCCGCCGGGGTTGAAGCTGCAGAAGAAGGGCACCGTCCCGTCGTCGTTGAGGTCGCAGTTCGGGTAGATGTCCGGCAGCCGCGCGTTCTGGATCCGCACCAGCCCGGACTCCAGGCTCTCCATCTTCATGCTGTTGCGCGAGTTGGCGCAGAGCGTGTCCTCGATGAAGGGGACCGGGTTCATGTTGCAGGTGCGCATGGTGATGTCGTACGGCGCCACCTGCGACAGCCAGAGGTTCCACTCGTCCGCCGGCCGCAGCCGGACGTGGTCCTGCACCGCCCAGGAGGCGAACGTCACCTGCGTCGTCCCGGTGAACTCCTGCACCGAACCGGAGAGGGACCACAGCAGGTCGCCCTGCTCCAGGTTGTCCGGGTGCGAGTAGTTGTAGACGTAGAGGGAGGCGAACCGGCCCGGGTAGACGCCGCTGGGCTCGGGGACGCGGAACTGGGCGTTGGAGTCGCTGTTGTCCTCGGGGAGGACGCAGGAGGTGATGTCGGTGGTGAAGAAGCCGCAGCAGTCCAGGCCGGTCACCACCATCTCCACCGGCTTGCCGTCGTTGTGCGGCGCGTTCGGGGGCAGCAGGAAGTCCTGGGGGCAGTTCTGGCGGAGGGAGTCCTGCTCGGTGCCCACGCCCGCGTCGGCCACCGCGATCCGGCCGATGGTGACGAACTGCTTCTCCAGCGGCGAGTTGAGCGTGCTGAAGGTGGCGGGGACCACGTTCTGCAGCGACTGCAGCGTGGGGTCCGCGAACTTGATCACCTGGCTGGCCCCGGTGGCGTAGGTGCGCGAGGCGGGCTCGGCCGGCGCGCCGGCGATGACGGTGCCGCCGTCGAACAGCGGCTCCACCGGCGCGTCCTCCACCCAGACCCGCATCTCCGCGTAGAGGTGGTTGGAGCGCATCAGCCCGCGGCCGCGGCCCTGGGTGAGCTGCAGCCACCGGTACTGGTAGTCCAGCACCAGGTCGCCGGGGATGGAGCGGAACGCCACCGGGGCGGTGAAGTCGCTCACCTCGCGCCCGCGCGCGTCGAGCGCCACCACGCTCACCTCGAAGTCCACCGGCGTGTTGGCGATGGCGTAGGGGCACAGCTCGGTGCCGCGCTCGGACTCCGGGACCGCGGCCTGCGAGCCGCCGTGGCGGTCCGCGCACGCCTTCACCACGTCCACCGGCGTCTGCGTCCCGGCCTGGTGCACGTGGTCCACCGAGACCAGGAACGAGGACACCCCGGTCACCGGGCCGCCGGGGACCGAGTAGCAGGCGGCGGCGAGCGCGACCGGCGCCGCGGAGAGCAGGAGGCGGCGGGCGCGCATCACTTGACCCTCCGGGTGACCCGGCCGTCCTCCACGCCCACCGCCACCGGCATCGCGGTGGCGTTGAGGCAGAAGTTGCGGGCCTGGGTGGTGACGAAGCCGCACACCGGGTCGCCGGAGAGCGCCTGGTAGCAAGTGCAGCGGCCCAGGTACGGGCCGTAGTGGCCGCCGTAGTCGCAGGTCGCCGCCACGTCCTCGGGGGAGACCGACGCGCACGCCGCGCTCTGCTGCAGCGCGCCGCCGCAGGTGCAGTCGCCGCCGCCGGGGAGCGGCTTGGTCAGCGTGCTGGAGAACGCCTCCGTCTCCCGGCAGTACTGGCCCAGCTGGTCCGCCAACTGCGCGTCACCGCCCAGCTGCTGGGTGCAGGGGATGGAGACGCCGTCCACCACCTTCACCCCGCCGTTGGCGTAGTCCTGGCACGAGCAGAAGTGCTGCATGTAGCCGATCAGCGAGTCGCGCAGCGAGATGTACGTCTCCTGCCGGCTGGTGTTCCGCTTCAGCACCTGGAAGCCGGAGCCGCCCTTGGCGATGTAGTCGTTCACCGCGATCTTGTAGGTGGCGAAGGCGTCCAGCGGCGCGCCGTTGATCTGGATGTTGGTGCCGGCGTGCGACCAGCAGCGGTGCTCGTGGGTGTCGGTGTCCTCCAGGCACTGCCACGGCGCGCGGCCCTCGCGGTTGGCGGTGGGGCAGTCGTTCTGGCCCTCGCACGGCGGCTGCGTGCCGTCCGCGCAGGCGCACGGCATGCGCAGGAAGTTGAGCTGCGCCTGGGCGCAGTCCATCTGGAAGCGGGCGCCGGAGATCTGCGCCTGGGCCTGGCAGCCGCGCTCGGCGGAGCGCTCGGAGACGAAGTCGAACATCTCCTGCATCTCCTTGCCGGAGAGGTACATGACGTTGATCGTGTTCTCGAAGGGGAACACGTTGAACATCGACTCCTGGTTGATGGGCCCGGCGTAGAGGTTGTCGCGGATGCCCAGGGTGTTGGTGAGCGACATCTCCGCCTGCACGCGCTGGCGCACCCGCATGGAGTCCGCGGTGAGGTTGCCCAGGGGCGAGTCGCCGCCGGTGGAGCTGTTTCGCCGCTCGATGTCGCGGGGGGAGTAGGCGTAGATCTGGGAGAGCGAGAGCGCGAAGTCCAGCCCGGTGACGTAGGGCCGGAGCAGGCCGGAGGTGACCACGTCCTCCTGCCCCTCGCATTCGGCCATGGCGTCGCGCGCCACCTGGAGCGCGCGGAACTGGCCGGGGTCGAAGAAGTTGACCTTGTAGTAGTCGCGCATGGCGTCGTTGCACCACAGCGAGTCCAGCGGGAACAGCTGGTAGTCGTGGGAGACGATCTCCGAACCGTCCAGGCCCTCCGGCCCTGAGCGGTCCTGCGGCACCTGCACCACCACGTCCAGCCGGCCCACGTACTTGGAGAAGGCGCCGGAGTGGGTGAGCAGCACCGATCGCCCCGACGGGTCGGTGAGCGTCTGCGGCGGGTTGAGCACCACGTGGAGGTGGCCGCCGAAGATGGCGTCGATCCCGGAGACGCCCGGGATGCGCACCCGCACCACCGAGCTGTCCTCGCCCTCCGGCCCGAACCACTCCAGCACCTGCCAGGGGTTCGCCTCGCGCTGCACGAAGTCCTTGGCGCGCTCCCACTGGTAGAAGGCCTCGTAGCCCTGGACGATGCTCTGGTCCTCGGTCAGCCCCAGGTGGCTGGTGATCACCACCAGGTCCACCAGCGGCCGGAGCAGGTCCACGTAGGCGCGCGCCGCCTCGTTCTGCTCGAAGGGCGTGGCCTGGAGGGAGTTGCCGCCCTCGGTGAGCGAGGTGAGGGTGGAGACGTTCCCCATCCCGATCACCGCCACCTTCAGCCCCTTCACGTTCTTGATCACGTACGGCGCGGTGACCTGCGAGGCCTGGTTGCTGCCGACGTTGTTGCGGTCGTACCAGATGAGGTTGGAGGCCAGGATGGGGAAGGTGGCGAAGTCGCGCGCCTTCTGGACGAAGTTGAGCGCGCCGGCGTCGAACTCGTGGTTGCCCAGCGCCGCCGCGTCCAGCCCCACCTGGGAGAGGAACTTGAACTCCACCTCGCCGAAGTTGACGTTGAAGATGGGCGCGCCCTGGAAGGCGTCGCCGGAGTCGAGGTGGAGGACGCGGTCCGCCTTGGCGCGCTCGCGCTTGAGCACGGCGGCGATGCGGGTGGCCCCGCCGAACGGGCCGGCGTCCGGGATGATCCCCAGGTCGGTGTCCGTCTTGATGGGGGAGAAGTCGTAGGGCAGCAGCCGCGAGTGGATGTCGGACGTGTGGAGGAAGGTGAGGCGGACCTGCTGGCCGCGCAGGTCGTAGTCCTCCCCGTCCAGGAGCGGGATGCACGAGGTGGAGCACAGCGCGAGCGCGCTCGCACCCAGGATGCAGGCGCGGCGCAGGCCGGCGGAGGGGTGGCGATTCACGTGGCGGGCTCTGAGGGCGGACGGGTGGCGGAAGGGAACGTCGTTTTGGGTCGCGATCGGCAAGGTACGGGATCGACCCTCCCGCAACAAGCGGCGTTGATGAAGACTGCGGCGGATGCCTGACCACGTTCCGCCACAACCGGAGATCACCGCGATCGAGGTGATCGAGGACTTCACTCCCCGCGCCCGCTGCGACGAGGGCTTCCTCCACGTGCGGAGGATGCGCTGCCGCAACCGGCGCTCGGACGGCAGCACCTCGGCCGAGTACCGCGTGGACGTGATGGATCGGCCGCGCCTGGACGCGGTGGCGGTGCTGGTCCACCGCCGCGGCGAAGGCGGCGAGCGGGAGGTGCTGACGCGGAAGAACCTCCGTCCGGCGGCCTATTTCAGGAGAGGGAAGTCGCCCACCATTCCCGACGGCCGCGAGCTGCTGTTCATCGACGAGTGCGTCGCCGGGCTGCTGGAGCCGGAGGACAAAGGCGAGCCCGGGCTGCGCGCGCGCGCGGCGGCGGAGGTGCGGGAGGAGGCGGGCTTCGCGGTGACGCCGGAGCAGATCCAGCTCCTGGGCGCCGGGTTCTTCGTGGTTCCCGGAATCCTCTCCGAGCGGATCTACCCGGCCGCCGTGGACGTCACCGGGCTCGAGCAGGAGGCGCCGGCCGGGGACGGGTCGCCGCTGGAGGAGGGCGGGCGGACGCGCTGGTGGCGGGCGGGCGCGCTGCTCGACGCCTGCCGCTCCGGCGAGGTGCCGGACGCCAAGACGGAGCTGCTGCTGCTCCGGCTGCTGTCGCGGTAGGGTGCGCGCCATGTCCTCCACGGCCATCCCTTCCGGCGCAGGCGAGGCCCCGGTCCACTCCAGCGCGTTCCGCACCCGCCGGTTCCTCAACTGGTTCCCGCTGGGGCTGACCTACGCGTTCCTCTACATGGGGCGGTACAACCTGACCGTCTCCAAGAGCGCGCTGGGCAGCCTGATGACCAAGGAGGACTTCGGGATCATCTTCGGCGCCGGGACGCTGATCTACGCCTTCGCCTTCCTGCTCAACGGGCCGCTCACCGACCGCATCGGCGGCAAGCGCGCGATGCTGATCGCCGCCACCGGCGCGGGCCTGAGCAACCTGGCGATGGGGCTGTACATCCAGTCGGTGGTCGCCGCCGGGTCGGTGAACAACGTCACGCTGCGGCTGTGGTTCTCGATCCTCTACGCCGCGAACATGTACTTCCAGAGCTTCGGCGCGGTGTCGATCGTGAAGGTGAACGCCTCCTGGTTCCACGTCCGCGAGCGCGGGAGCTTCAGCGGCATCTTCGGGACGATGATCGCCTCCGGCATCTTCATGGCGTTCACCGTCAACGCCTGGCTGCTGGCCTTCGCCAAGGCGCAGATCGGCGGGTCGTCCGACGCGCTCGCCACCAAGTGGGTGTTCTTCGCGCCGTCCGCGCTGCTGCTGGGGATGGCGGCGCTGGAGCTGTTCCTGCTCAAGGACCGGCCGGGGCAGGCGGGGCACCAGGACTTCGACACCGGGGACGCCTCCAGCGGCGAGACGGAGGACGTGCCGCTGCGGAAGCTGATGGCGCGGATCATCACCCACCCCATCATCTTCACCATCGCCCTGATCGAGCTGTGCACCGGGGTCATCCGCCAGGGCGTGATGCAGTGGTACCCCATCTACGCCGAGTCCGCCCTCGCGCTCCCCGGGTCCCACGCCCTGCGCAACGGGACCCTCTCCGCGTTCTGGCAGACCGCCGGGCCGTTCCTCGCCGCCGGCGCCGTCCTCTTCTTCGTCGGCCGGCGCCTGTCCGGGCGCGCGCGGACGGCGCTGGTCTCGGTGGCGGCGCTGGTGGCGCTGGCGCCCTTCCTCCGGGGCGGCTGGGGCGGGCTGCTCTTCGTGGCCGGCGTCATCGGCTCCAACGTGGCCGGCTTCCTGAGCGACGCGGTGTTCGGGTCGCGGCGCGTGCCGGTGGCGGGCTTCCTCTACGGGCTGCTCGGCGTCTGCGCGGTGGTGATGGCGCTCACCCTGGGCACCACCCGTCCGGTGGTGGCGCAGAGCTCGGTGGCCGAGCTGCAGCCGGGCGACCGCCTGGTGGAGATCGCCGGCGTGAAGGCCCCCAGGGACTGGGTCGCCGTCTCGGAGGCGTTCGCCGCCGTGCCCGCCACCTGCCAGGGCGGCGCGAAGTGGGACACGAAGCTGCACCTGTGCTCGTCCGATCCGCAGGCCACCGACCCGTCGCTCTCGCCCAGCACGGGGATGATTCCCGCGGTGATCGAGCGGGCCGGCCAGCGGGTGGAGCTGCAGATCAAGGACCCCGCGCCCACCATGCGCGCCGGCGACCGGCGCACGCTCAAGGCCACCCCGGAGGCCACGCGCAACCCGTACCTGCTGGGCGCGCTGGTGTTCATCGTCTCCGTCTGCGTGATCGGCACCCACGGCGTGCTCAGCGGCACCGCCACCATGGACTTCGGCGGGCGCAAGGGCGCCGCCACCGCGGTGGGGATGATCGACGGCTTCGTGTACCTGGGCACCGCCATCCAGGCGGTCTCCCTGGGCTACCTGACCACGCGCGACTGGGCGTACTGGCCGTGGTTCCTGGTGCCGTTCTGCGCCCTCGGCCTGGTCCTCTGTACGCGGATCTGGGACGCCAAGCCGCAGCCCAAGGGTCAAGCCGCGCCCGCCTCCGCCCTCCCGGCCCCGGCCGGCGGAGCAACGCGTCAGACCAGTACCGGAACGTGACCGGTCGCCGACGTGCGCCGCCGGCCCGCGGGGACTAGAGTCCTCTCGTGGGCACAGCACCAGCCCAGCCGCTGTCGAGCCGGCTGGACATACACGACCGCAAGCAGTTCGAGATGAAGCTGGAGTACCAGCCCGCTCCCAAGGCCGACAGCTCGCGGTACCTGGTGGAGACCTACTTCTTCCTCCCCGCCAGCCTCAACATCGACCAGGACACCTATCCGCGGGCGTCGTTCTACACGGACATCCACAATTACATCCGGCTGAAGACGCCGGTGATGAGCTTCCCGGAGATGCTCGCCGACGCCAACTCGCCGCTGGTGAAGCTGGAGCGGCGGCTGGAGTCGGGCCGGATGGAGCCGCAGTCGGAGCTGATCCACGAGGCGAAGATGCTCTCCTGCATCTTCCGCGCGGCGCTGCGCCGGTTCGACAACTCCGTGCGCGAGTATGCCCAGAAGGCGGGCGCCGCCCAGGGCGGCGGCGGCGGCGAGAGCGGGCTGGCCTCCGAGGTGAACGACTGCCACTTCTGCGTGGCCAAGGTGCTCTCCCGGTTCCGCGGCTGGACGCAGCGGCTGGCCGCCAGCGCGCCGCAGCTGGCCGAGCGCACCCGCGCGTCCTTGCGCCTGGTGGACGAGTACATGTCCCTCGCCGTGGAGCAGTTCTTCCGCAAGGCGGTGGCGGACATGGAGCGGCTCCCGCGTTCGGCCGGGTACATCGACCTGCGCAAGGAGCTGATGGCCAAGGTGATCGAGGAGGAGACCTACCGGCGCGAGAACCGCCTCCGCTCCGTGCTCTCGCCCACCGGCGACAACGAGGAGTACATGCAGCGGCTGGCGTTCCTGAAGAAGTTCTGCATGAACATCCTCTTCCTGATGGCGCGGCGGCGGCGCGGCGCGCAGGGGCTGGAGGAGGTGCTGTTCGCCACCGCGGCCGGCGGGGCGATGGCGTTCGCCACCTCGGTGGCCTTCGTGGCCCAGCAGCGGTTCCCGCAGGCGTCCTTCAACTTCTTCCTCATGCTGGTCGTGGGCTACATGTTCAAGGACCGGATCAAGGAGGGGCTGCGGCGGATCCTCGCCTCCGCCGCGCGCGAGCGGCTCTACGACCGGACCACGGTGGTGGAGAACCCGGTGACCGGCCAGGAGGTGGGCCTGTGCCGGGAGAAGGTGGACTACGGCATCGACGCCGCCGTGCCGGAGGAGATCATGAAGCTCCGGCAGCAGGACGACTTCATCACCGTCTCCCAGGGCGAGCTGTCGGAGACGGTGCTCCGCTACCAGAAGCAGATGCTGCTGCACGCGGACCAGCTGCCGCGGGTGATGGGGCAGATGGCGGGGGTGACGGACATCGTCCGCTTCAACGTGGGGCACCTGCTCCACGACATGGACGACCCGGAGTACTCCATCGAGTACGTGGACCTGGAGGACTTCTCGGTGGGGCGGGTGAAGGGCGTGAAGAGCTACCAGGTGGACATGGCGTTCCGCTTCACGGTGGACGACGCGGACGGGCGGAAGGTGTCCACCCAGCTGGTCCGCCTGGTGATGGACCGCAACGGCATCAAGCGGATGGTGCAGTTCGAGGGTGGCCGGCCGGCGGGCGGCCCCACCCAGGTCCGCTCGGTGGCGTGACGGCCGTTCCGGTCGCGCGCCGCCAAGGGTGTGATAAGAGCCGACCTCTTACTGGGCGAGGGACATTCCAAGTGGCCAGCACGCTTCCGAAAGAGAAGCTCCTGACGATGTACCGGAAGATGGTCCTGATCCGGCGCTTCGAGGAGAGGACGGGCCAGCAGTACACGCTGGGGAAGATCGCCGGGTTCTGCCACCTCTACATCGGGCAGGAGGCGGTGGCGGTGGGCGCGAACGAGGCCATCCACCCGGACGACTACATGATCGCCGCCTACCGCGAGCACGGGCACGCGCTGGCGCGGGGCGCCGACCCGGGGATGGTGATGGCGGAGCTGTTCGGGCGCACCGGCGGGTACAGCAAGGGGAAGGGGGGCTCGATGCACATCTTCGACGTCGAGCACCACTTCTACGGCGGCTACGGCATCGTCGGCGGGCAGATCCCGCTCGCCACCGGGATGGCGTTCGCCTCGCGGTACCGGGACGACGGCCGGGTGACGGTGTGCTTCTTCGGCGAGGCGGCGGCGAACCAGGGCTCCTTCCACGAGTCGCTCAACATGGCGTCCAAGTGGAAGCTGCCGGTGATCTACGTCTGCGAGAACAACCGCTACGGGATGGGCACCGCCATCACCCGCACCGCCGCGGTGGCGGAGATCTACAAGCGCTCCGCCGGCTACGCGATGCGCGGCGAGCAGGCGGACGGGATGGACGCGCTGGCCATGCACGACGCGGTCGCCGACTGCGCGGAGCACTGCCGCTCCGGGAAGGGCCCGGTGCTGCTGGAGGCGCACACCTACCGCTTCCGCGGCCACTCCGTGGTGGACCCCGCCACCTACCGCAGCAAGGAGGAGGTGGAGGAGGAGCGCAAGAACGACCCCATCCCCAGGCTGCGCGCGCACATCACCTCGAAGAAGGTGGCGGAGGACGCGGAGCTGGACGCCGTCGACGCCGAGGTGAAGGCGATCTGCGAGCAGGCGGTGAAGTTCGCGGACGCCTCGCCGGAGCCGTCGCTGGACGAGCTGTGGCGCGACACCACCGTCGCCGAGGGCGAGGAGGACGTGAAGCCGCGCCAGCGCGTGCTGGGGGCGCAGGTGGAGTGGCCCTCCTGGCCCGGGCCGAAGGACTTCGACGTCCGCTGGGAGATCGAGCCGAAGCAGCCCACCGCGCAGGACGAGAAGGCCCAGGCCGGATCGCGCGCGGAGGAGCGGAACAAGCAGCAGAACGGCCGCGCCAGCACCACGGTCTAGCGAGGAATCATGCCGGAGATCATGTACCGCGAGGCCCTCAACCAGGCCCTCGCCGAGGAGATGGAGCGGGACCGCCGGGTCTTCCTGATCGGCGAGGAGGTCGGCAAGTACCAGGGCGCCTTCAAGGTCTCGCAGGGGCTCTTGGAGAAGTTCGGGAGCGCGCGGGTGGTGGACTCGCCCATCTCCGAGCTGGGGTTCGCGGGCCTGGGCGTCGGCGCGGCGATGATCGGCCTGCGGCCGGTGGTGGAGATGATGACCTGGAACTTCGCCATCCTGGCGATGGACCAGATCGTCAACAACGCCGCCAAGCTCCGCCACATGTCCGGCGGCCAGCTCCGCTGCCCCATCGTCTTCCGCGGGCCGGGCGGCGCGGGCGGGCGGCTCTCCTCCCAGCACAGCCAGGCGCTGGAGTCGAACTACGCGCACTTCCCGGGGCTGAAGGTGATCGCCCCCGCCACGCCGGCGGACGCCAAGGGGATGCTCAAGTCCGCCATCCGCGACGAGAACCCGGTGGTGATGATCGAGGGCGAGCGGCTCTACGCGCTCAAGGGCGAGGTGCCGGAGGGCGAGCACCTGGTGCCGCTGGGCAAGGCGGACGTGAAGCGCGAGGGGAAGGACGTCACGCTGATCACCTGGTCGCGCATGTACTACTTCTGCGAGCAGGCCGCGCAGCAACTGGAGAAGGAGGGGATCTCGGCGGAGATCCTCGACCTGCGAACCTTGCGCCCGCTGGACGAGGAGGCGATCGTCGCGTCGGTGAAGAAGACCAACCGCGCGGTGGTGGTGGAGGAGGGCTGGCCCCACTCCGGCGTCGGCGCGCAGGTGGTGGACGTCATCCAGTCCGGCGCCTTCGACTACCTCGACGCGCCGGTGATCCGCGTCACCGGCCTGGACGTGAACATGTCGTACGCGGCCAACCTGGAGAACGCCACCCAGCCGGACGCGGCCAAGATCGCCGCCGCGGTGAAGAAGGTCCTCTACGTGGAGGGGCACTGATGGCGACCGCGATCCAGATGCCCTCGCTCTCCCCCACCATGAAGGAGGGGAAGATCACCAAGTGGCTGAAGAAGGAGGGAGAGCAGATCTCCTCCGGCCAGGCCATCGCCGAGGTGGAGACGGACAAGTCCAACCTCGAGGTGGAGGCGTTCGACGACGGGTTCCTGGTGAAGGTGGTGGTGAAGGAGGGGGAGTCCGCGCCGGTGGGCGCGCCCATCGCGTTCCTCGGGCAGAAGGGGGAGAAGGTCGAGGTGTCCGCGCCGGCGCCGTCCGCACCGCCGGCACCTGCGGCGCCGAAGGCCGAGGCCCAGGTCGTTCCCATTCGTCCTGCACCTGCACCTGCACCTGCCCCCGCTCCCGCCCCGGAGAGTGGTCGCCTCTTCGCCTCACCCCTGGCGAAGAAGATGGCCCACGACCAGGGCCTCGATCTCAAGGCGCTGCACGGCTCCGGTCCCGCGGGCCGGATCGTCAAGCGCGACGTCGAGGCGGCGCTCACGAAGGCCCCGGCGCCGGCGGCCAAGGCCCCTGCCTTCGTGCCCGTCGTGGGCCGCCAGGAGCCGGAGAAGATCCCCCTCTCCACCATGCGCAAGGTCATCGCCCAGCGCATGGCGGAGGTGAAGCCGGGCGTCCCGCACTTCTACCTGACCGTCGACGTCGAGATGGACGCGGCGATGAAGATCCGCGAGGAGGCCAAGGCGCTCGAGTCCAAGGTCTCCGTCAACGACATCGTGATCAAGGCGGCGGCGGTGGCGCTGCGGCGCTCGCCGAAGATGAACCGCACCTTCCAGGGCGACCACGTGCTGCAGCACAAGAACGTGGACGTGGGGATGGCGGTGGCGATCGAGGACGGGCTGATCACCCCGGTCATCCTCGACGCGGACCAGAAGACGCTCTCGCAGATCTCCGCCGAGGCGCGGGAGCTGGCGGAGCGCGCCCGGCGCCGGGCGCTGAAGCCGCAGGAGTACACCGGCGGGACGATCGCCATCTCCAACCTGGGGATGTACGGCATCGACTCCTTCGTGGCGGTGATCAACCCGCCGCACGC
>DASRBA010000235.1:0-7844 GCA_035637895.1 Myxococcaceae bacterium | reverse complement strand
AGATGACGGTGTCCCCGCCGGACGGCCGCGCCTCGCCCGAGGCCCGCGACGGCCCGGGCGGCCCGGGCGGTAAGGACGACCCCGCCGCATCCGCCCCGCGCGCGCTCTTGCGCGAGGTGGTCTACCAGCCCGAGGCCGCTCCCGCCCCGCACGCCACGGGCGAGGAGGGGCAGCCGTCCGAGCCCCAGGACGATCCGCCGCGCCCCCGCGGGCGCGCGCACCTGCGCCTGGTGAAGTGAGGCCCGTTCCCTGCGCGGTCCCCCGGCCCCATCTTCTCTCCGGGGTAGAGTGGACGCTCACCACGCAGGGAGACCGATGACACACCGCATCCGGAGCATCGCCAGCGCCGCCGCCTTCTCCGTCCTCGCCGCTTGCGCCAGCGCTCCGCCGGCTCAGATGTACCACTCCGCGCAGTACATGCAGGCGCAGAAGCAGCAGGAGGCCGGGGTGGACCCGTCCAAGATCATGATCTGCGAGCAGGAGATGGTCACCGGGAGCCACATCCCCACCCGCCACTGCTGGACCAAGCTGGAGATGGACGTGGCGCGGGAGCGCGCCCAGCGGGCGGCGCAGGAGCAGGTCCGGCTGGACCATCCGACCCCCTGATTGGATCTCCGGGAGCCGCATGTCGTACAATGGCGGAGCCGTGAGTCAGAACAGAAAATCCCATTCCGCCAAGGTCATCACCCACCTCGAAGGGGATGACGAATTCAGCATCACCTCGGTCGACCCCGTCCGCCGCAAGCCGACGGTGGAGATCAAGGTGGACGACACCGCGCTGCCCGGTCGGCCCAAGTCGACCACCAACGAGCGCACGCTCTGGCGGATGTTCCGCAAGCTGTTCTAGGCGCCCCGCCCTTCAGGCCGGTCTGCTCAGCTGGCGCAGCAGCGTCCAGTGATAGATGCCCGTCTGGTGGGCGTCGCTGAACTGGAACGCGACGGCGTAGTTGCCCACCGCGCGCATGGAGAGCGCGCGCAGGTCCTGGGGGACCTTCTCCGGGTCCAGCGTGCGCTGGTGCGTCCACTCGTCCACGCACCCGGCGCAGGGGCAGCCCTGGCGCAGCGCCCGCGCGGTGACCTGCGTCTTCTGCCCGTCGTCCCAGGTCAGGGTGAGGACCTGCTGGTCGGGGCTCAGGTCCACCGCGGTGGCCTGGGGCGGCCGCTCGGCCGGCTTGATGTGGTCCCAGAACGTCATTCCACGCTCTCTTAACCCCTCTCCACCAGCGCCACCACCGCCTCCGCCAGCCGGTCCGCGAAGCCGCCGAGCAGCGCGACGTCGTGCGTCTTCGGGTCGGTGAACACCTGCTCCTGGTACTCCAGGTCGAAGGTGAACGGCTGCTGCTGCCCGTCCAGCCCGGTGGTGTCCACCGCGTAATCCGGCTGCGCGGGGTAGCGGAGGATGCGGTCGCGGAGCTTGTCCACGTCCACCAGGTACTTCGCCAGCACGCCGTCCACGTTCAGCGCCTCGGTGATGGTGGCGCCCCACAGCAGGGGGATGGTGGAGACCACCCAGCGGTCGCTCCCGGCGGGCGCGCTCTTGCCCACCACCGTGCGCACCAGCACCACCAGGCCCTCCAGGGGCGGCAGGTCCGCGGTGGAGACCACCTGCCAGGTGGGCCTCAGCCTCCGCACCGCCTCCAGCACCAGCTGGTGCTCCTTCTGCAGCGATGACTGCTTGGCGAGGAACGGCGTCACCGGCACCTCCACCTGCACGTACTGGCGGGAGGTGCGGCCCATCGAATCGGTGACGAACCGCTCCTCCAGGTCGCGCCGGTAGAAGGGGTCCGCGTCCTCGAAGAACGGCTCCAGCACCACGGTGAGGTGCTCGGCGGCGGGGTTGGGGGGGGGGGCGGGCCGGCGGAGGACGATCTTCGACGGCGCGCAGGAGGCGCCGGCGGCCAGCGCCACCGCGGCGAGCGCGGCGGGCCCCGCCCTCATGAGGCCAGCTTCACCGGGATGCGTTGCCCCTCCAGCCGCACGCCCTTCTTCTCCACCACCCGCCGGAGCGCGTCCACCACCGCCGGGTCCAGCCGCGCGCCGCGCAGCTTCTCCATCACCGCCATCGCGTCCGCCAGCGGCATCGCCTTCTGGTACGGGCGGGTGGAGGTGCAGGCGTCGAAGGTGTCGGCGGCGGCCACGATGCGCGCCACCAGCGGGATCTCCTCGCCCTTGGTCCGGTCCGGATAGCCGGTGCCGTCCCAGTTCTCGTGGTGGCTGCGCACCGCCGAGCGCACCGGCCCCAGGAAGGTGACCGGTTCGATGATCAACGCGCCGATCTCCGGGTGCGTCCGCATGATCGCCATCTCGGAGTCGGTCAGCTTGGACTGCTTGCAGAGGATGGACTCCACGATGCCTATTTTCCCGATGTCGTGGAGGATGCCGCCGTAGTGGAGGTGCTTGAGCTCCCGTTCGGTCAACCCCAGCTCCCGGCCGATCTCCACCGCGAAGTCGCCCACCCGCTGGCTGTGGCCGCGGGTGTACGAGTCCTTGGAGTCGATGGAGTTGGCGAGCGCGACGATGGTCTCCAGGTAGCCCTTCTCCAGGCTCTCGTAGAGGCGCTGCTTCTCCTGGTCCGACGCCTGGAGGGTGCTGGACATGTAGTTGAACGTCTGCGCCAGCTCGCCGATCTCGTTCTTGCTCTCCACCGGCACCTGGACGCCGAACTTGCCCTTCGCCAACTCCAGCGCGGTGGCGGTGAAGCTCCGCAGCGGCCGGGTGAGGTTGCGCGAGAACGTCCACGCCAGCGCGGCCGCCACCGCCACCGCCAGCCCCACGCCCCCGGCCACCTTCTGCTCCATCTTGCGGACCTGCGCGTAGGCCTGCCGCACCGGCTGCTCGGAGACGACGGCCCAGCCCAGGTCCGGCGCCACCTGGTACGCGCCCACCACCGCGTCCGCGCCCTCGCCGAAGTTGCCCACCCGGCGCACCTCGGACCTGCCGGCCTTCTCCAGCGTCCGCAGGCAGTTCGCCACCGCCGGCCGCCCCGAGACGTCGTCGCCCGCCTTCAGCCCGGCCATCTTCACGCTGGGCCCGGCCACCAGCCGCCCCTTCAGGTCCACCACGTAGGCGAACCCGGTGGAGCCCACCGGCAGCGCGTCCAGCACCTTGTGCAGCCCCTCCAGCGACACCTCCGCGCCCACGAACCCCTGGAACGGCTTGTTCGGGTCTCCCACCGGGAAGACCAGCGTCACCACCGCGATGCCGCGCGACGGAGACGGATAGGGCAGCGAGGTGCGCAGCCCGGTGATGTCCTGGAGCAGCGCCTCCGCCTGGCGGGTGTGCTCCGCCAACTCGGCGGCCGGGATGTCGAACGCCTGCAGCATGGGGACGCGCTGCTTCCTGGCGTCGAAGACGGTGATGACGGAGACCTCGTGCCGGTCGACGAGCAGGTTGTGGATCAGCGTCTGCTGCTCGGTCAGCGGGAGCTGGAAGAACTTGTACACGCGCGCCAGCGAGGTCACCGCCCGCCCGGAGTCCGCCAGCAGCGCCTCCGACCGGAACGACAGCTGGCGCACCCGCTCCTGGGCCAGCTCCTGCGCGTTGCCCTTGAGCATCTCGCGCGTGTCGGAGATGGCGAGCGCGCCGACCCCCAGGATGGGGACCACGGCGGCCACCAGCATCAGCAGCAGGATGGTCTTGAACAGGCGCACGCGCTCTTTCCGGCTTCCCTTCTACTTCTCTACTTCCAGCCGCCGCCTTTTGCCTCCAGCCTGATCGGTTCCGCCTGCACCTGGAACCAGCGCCTGCCCGACGGCTCGGAGGGCGCCCCCTCACCCACCGTGCGGACCGCCCACGCCACCTTCCCGCCCTGGATGGGCGGCAGCTTCGCCTCGGACTTCACCGTCTTCAAGACGTTTGGCTTGCCATTGTCCACGGTGAACTCCACCGTGTACTCCCTGGCGCCGGGCACCGGCGTCCAGGAGAGGAGCACCTGGCCCGGCCCTCGCTCGCTGGTCTTGACCGTCACCTGCTCCCCGTCACGGGGGGACACCAGCGACGGGGCGGGCAGGATCCGGGGCCCGTAGCCCGTGGCGGTGGCCGTCAGGGAGGTGGAGGGGGTCGCGTCCGGGGTGCCGGTGCCCAGCTCGGCCTTACCGCCCGGGGGCAGCACCTGCGCCTTCCCTTCGTTGGGCGTCACCGAGACCCAGCTGCGGCCCTGGTTCTCGACCTTGGTGCCGCCGTCGTTCACCTCGATGGTGACCCTGGCGGCGCCGGCGGCGTCGGTCGTGGCCGCGGGCGATCCGCCCACGAACAGCAGGAACGCGAGGCTGGCGGTGGAGAGGATCATCGGAATTCGATCTTTCTCCCGGCTCGGACCGTGGCGTGCGGGGTGGTCACGGAGATCGACTGCGTCCTGGTGTCCGGGAGCTCCGCGTTCACGCGCCCGCGGAGCACCGTCACGTCGCTGCGCTCCTGCTGCCCTGGGCGGATCCTCGTCTCGGCGATGGCCACCAGCGAGTCCTCGCTCATGGACAGCGTCCCCCCGGAAGGGAACTCCAGCGTGGCGCTGGCGCCGACGGCCGTCCGCACCTGGTCGTTCTCTCGAAGGTCCATGGCCTCCGCCGCGTCCATCCAGTCGTCCCCGTTGGACCGCTTCACCACGACTTTCCCAGCGAGGTGCGTCAGCTTCGCCACCGTGACCGCCGCGCTGCCGTCATCCGGTGACGGCGGGGCCTCGGTGCAGCCCACCGCCAACAGCGCGACCCCCAGGAACCCGACGCGCGTCATCAGCAGAGAATTCTAACGCCAGTCGAAGGTAGGCGTGGCTCCGCACGCGCACTCGCCGCATGTCTCCACTGTGTGTCGGAGGGCTACCCCGACGTCATTTCCTCGTCCGGGTCTCGCTCGCCGGGAGTGGCCAGCCCGTACCGCCGGAGCCGCTCCCACAGGCTCTTGCGCGAGATCCCCAACAGCCGGGCCGCCTCCGTCCGCCGCCCGGCGGTGCGCTCCAGGGTCCGGCGGAGGTATTCGCGCTCGAACTCCGCCATCGCCTCCGCCAGCGTGCGCTGCCGGCCGGCCGGGGGCGGCGTGGGCGGGACCTCGCCGCCGGCGATGTCGGGCGGCAGGTGCTCGAGGTCGATCTCCTCGCCGGCGCACAGGAGCACGGCGTAGCGGAGCGCGTGCTCCAGCTCGCGGACGTTGCCCGGGAACCGGTGGCCGCGGAGCGCCGCCTGGGCGCGCGGCGACAGGCGCGGGGGCGAATCGCCGCGGGCGAACGGGCCGAGGAAGTGCTCGCACAGTAAAGGCAGGTCCTCGCGGCGCTCGCGCAGCGGGGGGACCGTCACCTCCAGGAACTTGAGCCGGTAGTAGAGGTCCTCGCGGAACGCTCCCTTCGACACCAGCGCCTTCAGGTCCCGGTGCGTGGCGGCCAGCACGCGGACGTCCACCGTCACCGCCTCGTTCGTCCCCAGCGGCTGGAAGGCCCGCCCCTCCAGCGCGCGCAGCAGCTTGGCCTGCGCGGCGGGCGACATCTCGCCCACCTCGTCCAGGAAGAGCGTGCCGCCGTGCGCCGCCTGCAGTTGCCCCACGCGCTTGCGCACCGCCCCGGTGAAGGCGCCGCGCTCGTGGCCGAACAGCTCCGCCTCCAGCAGCCCCTCGGGGAACGCGGCGCAGTTGAGCGCGGCGAACGGGGCGCGCGCCCGCGGGCTCCCCTTGTGCAGCGCCTCCGCCACCAGCTCCTTGCCGGAGCCGCTCTCGCCCAGGATGAGCACCGGCGCATCGGAGGGCGCGAAGCGGGCGATCCGCTCGCGCAGCGCGCGCATGGGGGGCGCGTTCCCCACGAGCGCGGAGGCCGCCTCCGCGCCCGCCTCTGGGGGCGTGGGAATCATCGACGGTGGAGAACCATGACGGTATGCCTGGTTACCGCGGCGAAACAGGTGCGGCCGGAGCGGTGACGCCTGGTGAACGTCGCGCCGTCCGCTCCCGCTGAGCTCCTCCGCTCCGCTCGCGCCTCGCACCACGCCGCGCGGGGCTGCGTTGACCGGTGGCCGACACTCGGGGCGGCGCGGTGGCCGGCACGGGGCGTGGATCGCTCCGCCCTGCTGCTCTTTGGAGGCCCTCCATGTTCTACGAATGCAGTGGCTGCCAGGTCGTGATGGCGTTCGCCTCCAGCCCGCCCCACGTTTGCCCGGAGTGCGGGCGAGCGGGGATCCTGTTCTGCCTCCTGGACGACCAAGACCTGGCGGACCTGATGTCCCGCCAGGTCGACTTCACCGTGCCCTTCGACCCTGGCGCGATCGAGGACGGCGAGGAAGCCGTCGCGCCCGAGGTGAGGTGAGCGCATGGGTGCCGCGAACCTCGCGATCGAGGCGGAGTCCGAGATGGTGCTCCTGGTGGAGCCGGACGAGGAGCTGCGCGAGCGCGCGGCCGAGGCGCTCCGGGAGGACGGGTTCCGCGTGGTGGAGGTGGAGGATGGCCTGGAGCTCCTGGACTACCTGGAGGCGCTGGCGGGCCGCGGGCCGTTCACCCGGCCGGACGTCATCGTCTCCGAGATGGAGCTGCCCGGCACCAGCGCGCTGGACTGCCTGTGGCGCTTCCGGCAGAGCGACCGGGTCACGCCCGTCATCCTCATCGCCAGCGAGGGCGAGGACGGCGAGCGCGCCCAGCGCTGCGGCGCGGACCTGGTGCTCCCCTGGCCGCTCGACATCGACCAGCTCCGGACCGCGGTGACGGTGACGGCCTAGTCATGTCCTGAGGGGGGAATCCCACACGTCCGCCCCTGGTTCCTTTGCACCGGGGGCGGGCCTGTGGTATCCGCCCGACCGACATTTTTCAGGGTTGTCCGCTGTCTCTGAAAAGTGGGCCTCCGTGCCCGCTTTTTTCATTTCTGGGGTCGAAAGAGTCGCCGTGGCGAAGGTCGAGGTCGAACAGAGGGCGCGAGAGATCGCCGAACCCATCCTGGCCGGGGAAGGCCTGGAGCTGGTGGACGTCGAGTTCGTCCGCGAGCACGGGTGGGTCCTGCGCCTGTACATCGACCGGCCGGGCGGGGGCGTGGGCCTGGAGGACTGCTCGCGCGCCTCGCACTCGGTGGAGACCGCGCTGGACGTGGCGGACCTGATCGACCACCCGTACAGCCTGGAGGTGAGCAGCCCGGGCCTCAATCGCCCGCTGAAGAAACCGGAGCACTTCCAGAAGGCGCAGGGCAAGAAGATCAAGGTGAAGACGTACGGGCCCATCGGCGAACCTCCCCGCAAGAACTTCTCGGGGATGCTCACCGCGGTGGAGATGGACGCCGTCACCGTCGACGTGGAGGGCGCCGGCGCCTTCCGCATCCCGATGCGCGAGATCGCCAAGGCGCATCTGGAGTACGAGATTTAAGCAACAGGACTTTCGTCGAGCAGTCACATACAGGCCCGCTCCCGAGCGGACCGGGCCGTGGAAGCAAGGAGAACGACGTGGCGCAGCCTCAGAACCCCAGCATCAACTTGAACCTCGTCCTGGACCAGGTGGCCAAGGACAAGGGCATCGACCGGCAGGTCCTCATCGCGACCCTCGAGGACGCGATGAACACCGCCGCCAAGAAGCACTTCGGCCAGGACCGCACCCTGGAGGCCAAGTACGACCCGGAGAAGGGCGTGGTGGAGCTGTTCCAGGCGATCACCGTGGTGGAGGAGATCACCGACCCCATCCAGGCGGTGAACCAGCTCACCCTGGACGACGCGCGCGCCAAGGGGATGGACGTCCAGCCCGGCGACGAGCTGGTGTTCCAGATCTTCTACCGGGACGAGGACGCCGCCGAGGCGAAGGCGCAGGACGACCAGTACGGGGACATCCTCAAGCTGAAGACCTTCCGGCGCGGGTTCGGCCGCATCGCCGCCCAGACCGCCAAGCAGGTCATCCTCCAG
>DASRBA010000234.1:0-20592 GCA_035637895.1 Myxococcaceae bacterium | reverse complement strand
CCCACGAATGCACGCAGAGTGAGTCCCTCCGCGAGGAAAGCCGCACCCAGCGCCCAGGAGAACACGGTGGTGAGCAGGCCGGTGGTGCTGCCGACGGAGACGGGGACGAACTTGTACCCGTACGAGAGCATGAACTGGCCGAACGCCGAGAGCAGCCCCACCCCGAGCGACGCCCAGAGCACGGCGCCGCTCAGCGGCCGCCAGTCCAGCGCGGCCAGCGGGGCGGTGAGGGCCACGCCGCAGACGCAGAACGAGAACAGCACGCTGAGCGAGTCGGTGTCCGCGCGGAGCGCGCGCATGGAGGTGAGCGCGCCGCCCGCCGCCACCGCCGATCCCAGCCCGGCCGCCACGCCGACCCGCGCGCCCCAGGTGTGCTGCGCCGAGGCGGCGGCGTCCCAGGCGACCACCGCGGCGCCGGCCATGGCGAGCAGCAGGCCCGCGGCGCGGCGCGGGCGGAGGCGCTCGTGGAGGAACCAGGCGGCGAGGACGGTGGCGAAGGCGGGCGAGGTGTTGTTGAGCAGCGTGGCCGGGCCGACGGGGAGGTGCTCGAGGGAGAGGAAGTAGCCGGTCACCCCGAGGCCGCCAAACAGGCCCCGGAGCGCGAGCAGCCGCGGGCGCCGCAGGTCCGGGAGCCGCCGCTGGACCGCGAACGCGGCGGCGACGGGGACCAGGCTCACCGCGAAGCGCAGGAAGACGAGCTGGCCCACCGGGAGCCGGCCGGACATGGCGCGCGCCAGGGTGGCCATGGAGGCGATGCCCAGGCACGCCAGCGAGATGGAGGCGACGCCGCGGGCGGTGTGGCCGGCGTGGTCTTCGGGGCCGGCGCTCATGCTCACGGCCGGCGGAGCGGAGGCAGCTTCTCCAACTCCTGCTTCACCTGGTCGGCGAAGCGCACCAGCTCCGCGGTGGAGGTGGTGAAGCGGTAGAGGGACAGCTCGCGCCCCGGCTCGCCCTGCAGGCCGGACGTCTCGAAGAGGTAGGGCGCCAGGTCGATGCCCACCTCCACCACGAAGCCCCCGCCCTGCTGCCGGCCGATCTGGAAGGTGAGCTCCTCCTGCGCGCCGGTGCGGAAGGCGAAGCCCTCGCGCTTGAGCGCGCAGAGGTCGCGGATGCTCTCCACCAGCGCCGGCCCGTCGCGCCCGCCGAAGTAGACGACCGGCAGGCGGATGAACGGCCAGAAGCTCTTGTCGCGGCGGTCGTAGAACTCCACCCCGCCCGTCCCCAGCACCCGGACCTGGTCGGCGCCCGGTGCCGGCTGCCCGGGGACCACCGGTGGGACCTCCCGGTCCACCAGCTCGATGAACAGGCGGAGATTCTTGGCGTCGTTGTGCAGGACGGCCATTTGGGGGCGGCACCTTAGCCTGGGCGAGCGGGCGGGCCTCGCGGCGGTTATTGGTTCAGGCCCTAGAAAGACCGTGGCACTGCGCGTCCTTTCAGTGCTATGGCCACGGCCCCCGCCATGTCCGAGCCCGACTCCATCTCCATCCGAGGCGCGAAGGAGCACAACCTCAAGAACGTCAGCCTGGACATCCCGAAGAAGAAGCTGGTGGTGTTCACCGGCGTCTCCGGGTCCGGGAAGAGCTCGCTGGCCTTCGACACGCTCTACGCGGAGGGGCAGCGGCGGTACGTGGAGTCGCTCTCGGCGTACGCCCGGCAGTTCCTGGGGCAGATGGAGAAGCCCAAGTACGACACGCTGCGCGGGCTGTCCCCCACCATCTCCATCGAGCAGAAGGCGGCGTCCAACAACCCGCGCTCGACGGTGGGGACGGTGACGGAGGTGCACGACTACCTGCGCGTGCTCTACGCGTCGATCGGCGTGCAGCACTGCTACAACTGCGGCCGGAAGGTCGGCAAGCAGACCGCGCAGCAGATCGTCGAGGAGATCCTCAAGGCGCCGGCCGGGACCAAGGTGGTGCTGCTGGCGCCGCTGGTCCAGAACCGCAAGGGCGAGCACAAGGACCTGCTGGTGGACGCGCAGAAGCGCGGGTTCGCGCGCGCGCGGGTGGACGGGAAGGTGAAGGGGCTGGAGGAGAAGATCGAGCTGGACAAGAAGTCCAAGCACGACCTCGAGCTGGTGATCGACCGGCTGGTGCTCAAGCCGGACGTGCGGCCGCGGCTGACGGATTCGGTGGAGACGGCGCTCAAGGAGGGCAAGGGCATCCTGGTCGTCACCGACGAGCACTGCGCGAAGGATTCGGACCGGGTGATGAGCGAGCTGAACGCCTGCCACTTCTGCGGGCTGTCCTTTGGCGAGCTGGCCCCGGCTTCGTTCTCGTTCAACAACCCGCTGGGGATGTGCCAGGAGTGCAACGGGCTGGGGACGCGGCCGGAGATGGACCCGGACCTGATCGTCCCCGACCAGACGCGCAGCATCCGCGAGGGCGCGATCGAGCCGTGGGCCACCGGGATGACGCGGGGCGAAGGGTGGACCGCGGACTTCGTGGAGGAGCTGGCGCGGGCCTTCGACATCGACCTGGACCTCCCGTACGAGAAGCTGTCCAAGCGGGAGAAGGACACCCTGATGAACGGCTCCGGCGGGCGGGAGTTCACCGTCGGAAGGTGGCGAATGGAGTGGGAGGGGCTGGCGTCGAAGCTGATGCGGAGCTTCAAGACCACCCAGTCGGAGTCGATGCGGCAGTACTACCTGAAGTTCTTCTCCGACAAGCCCTGCCCGGTGTGCCAGGGGGAGCGGCTCCGGCCGGAGTCGCGGGCGGTGAAGGTGCACGGGAAGTCCATCGTGGACCTGTCGCGGCTGACCATCGGCGAGGCGTCGGTGTTCCTGAAGGACATGCCGCTGTCGAGCAACGAGGCGAAGATCGCCACCGAGCTGCTGAAGGAGATCCGGAGCCGGCTGGGGTTCCTGGTGGACGTGGGGCTGACGTACCTCACGCTGGACCGGACCGCGTCCACGCTGTCGGGCGGCGAGAGCCAGCGCATCCGGCTGGCGTCGCAGATGGGGTCGGAGCTGACGGGGGTCATCTACATCCTGGACGAGCCGTCGATCGGGCTGCACCAGCGCGACAACGGGAAGCTGCTGGGGACGTTGAAGCGGCTGCGGGACCTGGGGAACTCGGTCATCGTCGTCGAGCACGACGAGGAGACGATGGAGGAGGCGGACTGGCTGGTGGACTTCGGGCCGGGGGCCGGCGAGGTGGGCGGGGAGATCGTCTCGCAGGGGACGCCGCAGCAGGTGATGAAGGATCCTTCATCGCTGACCGGCGCGTACCTGAGCGGGCGGCAGGAGATCGAGATCCCGGCGGAGCGGCGGAAGCGGGGGAAGGCGAAGCTGGTGGTGGAGGGGGCGAAGGAGAACAACCTCAAGGACGTCACGGTGGAGTTCCCGCTGGGGTTGCTGGTGGCGGTGACGGGCGTGTCGGGGGCGGGGAAGTCCACGCTGGTGAACGAGATCCTCTACCCGGTGCTGGCGCGCGAGCTGTACGGGACGCGGGAGGTGCCGGGGAAGCACCACGCGGTGAAGGGGATGGAGCAGTTGGACAAGGTGATCGACATCGATCAGCGGCCCATCGGCCGGACGCCGCGGTCCAACCCGTCCACGTACACCAAGGTGTTCGACGCCATCCGCAACGTGTTCGCGCTGACGCCGGAGGCGCGCGCGTTCGGGTACACGGCGTCGCGCTTCTCCTTCAACGTGAAGGGCGGGCGGTGCGAGGCGTGCGAGGGGGACGGGGTGAAGCTGGTGGAGATGCACTTCCTGGCGGACGTGTACGTGCCCTGCGAGGTGTGCCAGGGGAAGCGCTTCAACGACGCGACGCTGCGGGTCCGCTACAAGGGGAAGAACATCGCCGAGGTGCTGGAGATGAGCGTCCGCGAGGCGATGGCGCACTTCGGGGTCCACAGGGACATCATGCGGGTGCTGCAGACGCTGGACGACGTGGGGCTGGGGTACATCAAGCTTGGTCAGAGCTCCCCCACCCTGTCCGGCGGCGAGGCGCAGCGGATCAAGCTGTCGCGGGAGCTGTGCAAGGTCGCGACGGGGCGCACGCTCTACATCCTGGATGAACCGACCACCGGCCTGCACTTCGACGACATCCGGAAGCTGTTGATCGTGCTCAGCCGGTTGGTGGAGGCGGGGAACACGGTGGTCGTCATCGAGCACAACCTGGACGTCATCAAGAGCGCGGACTGGGTGATCGACCTCGGGCCGGAGGGCGGCGCCGCGGGCGGGCGGGTGCTGGCGACGGGGACGCCGGAGGAGGTCGCGCAGGCGGACGGCAGCCACACCGGGCGCTACCTCAAGCACGTGCTCAAGAAGGGGAGGAAGGCGCGGATCGGGCGGCGGGTGGAGGACCCCGCCCAGAGTTCCTCCGCGTCGGCTTAGTTCAACGTTGGATTCGATACGGACCCGTGCTCGGCTTCCACCTTTCTTTGTGAGCGTTCGGTCCCGATTAAGAAGGACACGGCCTCGCGCATTTCCGGATGTAGCGCAGCAAGGCTCTTTTCACGGTCTTCTGAGCTGACGACCGAGACCGCTGCAGCATAGGGCTCTATGTCCCCAGGCAACACGTCACGCGCCACAAGCACACGGTAGGCATCCAGAATGCCTCTGCGGTATCGCCCGGCCGAACTGGCAAGGCGCGGCATTTCCGCCCGACAAGCGGAAGCCAGAAACTCCCGATTGCTTCTGTCGCCAACGAGCCACTCCAGCACGTCGGACGGAATATCATGATTCACAGCAATACGGACCAAACACTCAATGACGTGTCCGCTGAATTGGTCCCAGAAGCCATTGCCATATCGAACCTGAACGCCCCTCATAAGACGAAGCGCATCGTCCGGCCTATCTCCATGCGTCCGCACACAGACCAGTTGATACACATACCATGGCGGAACATCATCTGGATCCCCCCACTCCTCTGCAAGCCTCGCAAGTTCCTCGGCATCCTTCAACTTTTCAGCCCACCAGCGTGCCGTTGCCTCCATGGCCCGAATCTCGATTTCTGCCTTCCCGTCCCTTACCGCCTGACCCATAAACTCCATGGCAGCGTCGTACGCGCGAGATCTCATGAGCGCGAAGAAGATCCTTTTGTACGCAAGCCGACGGCAATTTACGCAGTCAGTCTGCGCCAAGTGGGCTTCGAACAACTCTTTGGCACGCCCCACCTCCCCAACTTCCGCACCCAACTCCCCCAATTGCAACTGGCAATACTTCATCATCCGCATCTTTTTCAACCACACCAAACCCTTCTTGAATGCCTCGGGAGCCCCCGCCACATACGCAAGCGCATCAAGATACAGATTCAAGCCATCCGCACCAAGCGTCGACTCATCAAGCACTACACGACCGAATGCCTGGCGCGCAGGCTCCAACCGCCCCAGAGTTCGATACGCCCGGGTCAGCATCAGATTCACCGCCGACTTGCGGGTGGCATCCTCAATCTCAGAAGCCAATTTTTCGAGCAACGGAACCATGGGCGCCAAGTCGTCAGGCCCTGCAGCCTCAAGCCCTTCCGCCAAGCTTTCTATAATCAAATCTCGATATTCCCCAGGGAAGGCGCTACCGAGATATTCAAGCGTGGCCAAAAGGTCTGCACAACGAGCGGGGCGACCACTGCGAATCTCTTGCCAGAAAACATCGGCCACATGAGTCGCATCGCGCCACAATTCGGCATTCTTGCCGCCGTACCAGCGTTGGAAAAATTCGGTCAGAAACCGAAGCTTGCGCCGCCCCTCCCCACCTTCCCTCATCTGCAACCAAAGGCGAAACAGTCGATCCACCACCTCATAATACCGACGACGCCCATCCGGCCGACCCCCAGGGCGAACGAATCGCTCTTGCGTCAACTTGGATATGTTGGCCGTGATCTGCGTGGTTGTAAGTCGAGTCCTTCTAGCGACTTCCGCTGGAGTGGTTGGGCCATCACTCAGAGTCATAGCCGTAAGAACACGCACCATTTGCGGTGAAACATCTCCCAAGCGTGCCTGATAGTACGGCGTTACCTCGTCAAGGAGCTTCAACAATTGCTTATTCAGATCCTCCGTCACCCCACGACGCAGGATTCCGTAGAGCGCCAATACCAGCCTGGGGTTCCCACCACTGAAATGAAAGATCGCGTCGATACGCTGCCGAACTTGCTCCATCTGCCCAAGCAACTGCGTATCCCCGTCCCATTCAGCCCTAGCCTCCACCAACTGAGCAACATCAATTCGCGACAGATCCTCAAGCGTGACGATTTGAAAAAAGTCGTAAAATGGAGCATCGTGCCGACTTGCCTCGTCAACATAGCTCGTGGATGTCGTCAGGAGCGTAAATGGAGAGTCTCCGATGAGAATCTCTCGTAGCTTGCTCTGCTCTCTGGTAGCCGAGAGTTGGCGACCCAGCAAAATGCCGAGATTCTCCAGAATGACAAGCATTGGCTTCGAACTTCGGAGTCGACGATTGCGCAGGCGCTGTAGCGCCAACTCCTCGACGTCGCGTGGATTCCGCTCCCTCGCAAAGGGCGATAGGTCCAGTTGCTCGAGAAGCATTACGATCTGCTCAAGCAACTCCCCTACACTGGAAACTTGATAATGCTCTTCCGGAAGGCGGACGACCTCCCACCCTTGGTCTCTCGCCAATCGGCGAGAGAGTAACTCCGTAAAGTGACTCTTGCCTGACCCACGCGGACCTATGAGTTGCCAGTGCCTCCGACTGGATCCCGCAGCGTCCGCGATGAGATCGCGCTCAAGTGCCTGGAGTTGTTGCCATCGCCCAACGAAAGTTCGCTCAAGCTCCTGGATTGATGCCCGAGATGGATTGAAAAGCAACGGTTCGCTCATCGTAAGCTCACGACTGCAGGTGCATTAAGCCGCCACCAATCTCTGAGAAAGCGGCTGGAGAAGGAAACTGCGCCACGCTGAACCGTGACGTAGAAATCCGATTCGAGTCTGGCCACTACGTCACTAGCGGGAACGTCGGCGAAGGAGGCAATGACGAGCACCTGCCTCAGTTCCTGGAGTGTCGCCGACTCGGTCTCCGCGAGATGGCCGAGCACGATCCTGGCCGGTTGTTCGAGCGGCCCGTAATTAGACTTGAGGCGAGACTGGTAATGGCTGAACCGACCTCGACTGAACGGGCCCAAGACGCGCTGCTCGTATGCCGATCGGACCTGATCGGCAGTCAGCGTCGTATTGCGACGCCTTGCTTCGGAGATGCACTCGCTGAGAAGGACCTGCAAGAAGAAGTGAACGCCGGTCCCGATCGCATCGGTGATGGTGATGATCGCGTCCTCTTCGGCTTCGCATCCCTCGCCCGCCAGCACCTCGCGAACGAAGCGGATGGACTTCTCCCGTTCCATCGGTTGCAGATGGAAGCGCTCAAGATCGTTCAGGAGAGCCACGACCCCAAGGCCCTCAAGCACGGGTTCGATGTTAACGGAGCCACCGAGCAGGAACCGGATGTGGCCAGGCAGCCTCTGCCGCTGCGCGCGGAACCACTTCAGGAAATGGATGGCCGAGTCCCGGTCCCGCTGGATGAAGTTGCCGATCATCATCGGGAACTCGTCAATAATGATCAGGAGCGACCCTTCCCGCTTCGACATGAGTGCGAGCAACTCCTCCGTGAGTTCCGGCCAGGCAGCCGTCGAGGGGAGCGCCTTTCCGAGTCGAACCTTCAGCTCGCCTATCTCCGGCCGCGAAAACGCTAACTCCGGGGAAACCACGGCAACCCATCTGGCGAGCGCCCCAGGAGCGCGCGTTGCCTGCTTCAGCAGCCTCGCCACGGGATCATCCAGCAGCAGCAGCGCCACCAATTCAGTGAGGAACTCGGCCGGATGCTCGACGTACTCGAAGTCGGCCATCGCCACGGACCATCCTGGCTGCGGCGCATCCGCAAGCGCCGCCATGACCGAAGACTTCCCCCAGCGGCGCGGGGCAGTCAGAAGGACGTTTCCGACCTCAAGCGTCTTCCACAACGCCGCCATTTCCTCAGAACGACCCCAGAAGTCAGGCCCTCGAACGGGCGAGCCAGCGATATTGCGCGGAGGCATACGCCGCAAATCTATAGCGCAACGAAGTCATTGCGCAACAAAACCATTGCCTGTCTGAACATTGGCCTAGTTTCAACGAGTTAGAGCCCGTCGCATCTACAGCACCACGTTGACGCCCACGACGGCGGTGACCGCCGGGTCCAGCGCCGGATCCCCCGCCAGCCACCCGGCGGTTTTCGCCGAGAGCCGCAGGAACGCCTCGCCGTGCGGGATCACCGGGAGCGCGCCCTCCACCCGGATGGCGCCACCGGGCGCGCCATCCACCGCGTAGAAGGAGTGGTCCGCCGGCTGGATCCAGAGGTCCACGCCGGCCGAGACGAATCCGACGCTCACCGGGTAGCGGTGGATCTGAAATCCCAACCCCGGGAACGCGTGCTCGTGGTTGGAGTACGCCCGCAGCGCCGCCTCCAGGTTCCACGGAGCGCGACGCCCCAGCAGCGTCACCTCCAGCAAGTCCCCGGACTCGGTCAAATGGTGGCGGACCGCCCCGTTCACCTTGAACCCACCCGGCACGTTGAACCCGGAGATCCCGACCAGGAACGGGTCCACCAGGTTCAAGAACCCCAGGTTCCTCATCCTCGTCAGGTACGTGAACTCCTCCGGCGTGAGGTCCGAGTCCAGCCGGATCCTCCGGATCCCTCCCAGCGGGTGCGGCCCGCGGTCTGCGTACGGCGTCGTCGGGCGGAAGAGGTCGAACACCCAGCCCGTGCAATCCGGCCCGGTGAAGTCCCGGTTGAGCACGTCCGGGCTCTCGTTCATCACGTCGTTCACGGTGACCAGGTCCGGCGAGCGGCAGATCTGCCGGTACGCCTCCACGTTCACCACGTTGAACAACAGGTACGGGATGTGCTGGTACGCGGGCCGGTCGTAGAAGAAGACGTCCCGCTCCGTCCGGGTGACGTTGAGCAGCTCCGTCTCCATCCCCGCCTCCTGCACCCGCACCCAGTCCGCTGCCCGCCGGTCGTGCACGGCGGCGATCTGCTCGTCCGTCATCCCGCACACCGACCCCGAGTCGCACGTGCTCCCGGGGTTGAACGCCTGCTGCGACCGCATCCCCACGTACGCCATCGCCGAGGAATGCCCCTCCTCGTGCTCCCATCCCTGCCCCAGCGGCCCGAACGCGGTGAGGAGGTCGAAGGCGGAGGTGACGCCGATCTCGGCGAAGTACGCCCAGAACGGAGACCCACCCAGGAGCTTCCACGCCCCCAGGTGGATCCCGTGGTTGCCGCCGACGATCAGCAGGTGATGCAGGGAGCTGGACTGGTCCCAGGTCAACCGGAAGCCGGTGTCCAGCGACCGCGGCGCCTCGAAGAGCGGGAGGGAGACGGGGTCAGCCGCGGGTTCTTCAGCAGCGACAGCCAGCGGCGCCGTACAGAGCGCCGCGCACAGCACCAGGTGGCGATTCATGCCACCCGTTACGCAACAAGCGGGGGCGGATTGCCAGCGAGAAAGCTAGCGCTTGAACCCGGACTGCATCATCCGGTGCATGGTGTCCTGCGCCGCCTGGCGCTCCAGCTCGCGCTGGCGGAGGGACTGGCAGACCGGGCCCTTGATGTTGGTGCCGGTCTTGCTCCCCTCCTCGCAGACATACGTGTTGTCCGGGGAGGCGGTGGCGGAGTCCAGCTCGTTCATCGCCACCACCTTCACCGCGGTCTTCCTCTCCGGCCTCGCCGTGACGCAGCCGGACGCCATCGCGAATACCGCACACCCCAGGAGCAGCTTGGTCATGATCCTTCTCCGGTCAGGCTGCGCACTTCTATACCCCCGAAGTGCGCGCTCCCGATAGAGCACCAGCCTCCGAATCGTGACCAATCCAGCGGTGCGCGGCACCCGCGATGCAGCCAACGGCCCGGTCCTACTTCACCCCCACGGCCGTCCAGGCCTCGGCCACCTTCTTGGCCTCGGGCGACCCGGCGCCGTACAGGTCGGCGGCCGCCTTCAGGCACGCCTGGCGGGCCTCCTTGAAGGTGGTGCTGGGCGTCATGTACGTGGTCAGCGCGCGGGAGAAGATCTTGAGCGACTTCTCCGGGCCGATGGCGCCGGTCACCTCGATGCCGCTGGTCCGGTTCTTCCCGCCGTGGGACAGCAGGTAGAAGGCGTTGTTGGCGATGCCGGACGTGCGGTGGACCTCCTGGTCGCTCTTGGCGTAGTCGCGGTAGTTGTCGATGGAGTACCCGTCCTTCTTCGGGTCGTTCATGTAGCGGAGCGCGTCGCCCTTCTTGCCCGGCGTCCACACGTCCTCGCCGATCAAGTAGTCCCACTTCACGTTCTTGTTCCGCTTGGCCGCGTACCACTCCACGCCCACGCCGCCGATGATGTCGCTCATCGCCTCGTTCAGGCCGCCCGACTCGCCGTCGTAGATCAGGCCGGCGGTGCGCTCGGTGAGGCCGTGGGTGATCTCGTGGCCCGCCACGTCCAGCGCGGTCAGCGCGGAGGCGTCCACCCCGTCGCCGTCGCCGTAGTTCATCTTCTCGCCGTCCCAGTACGCGTTGACGTACTTGGACCCGACGTGGACGTACGAGTTGAGCGCCTCACCCTTGCCGTCGATGGAGTCGCGCCCCAGCAGGCCCTTGTAGAAGTCCCAGGTCCGCTCCATCCCGTAGTGCGCGTCGATGGCCGCCTTCTCGCGCTTGTTGTCGCCGGCCTCGCCCCACACGTTGTTGGCGTCCTTGAAGACCTTCTTCCCCGACGCCGGGTCCTGGTTCCGAGCGTCCCAGGTCGCCCCGCCGCCCCGCTTCTGGTCCTTCAGGGTGTAGCTGCCGTCCGCGTTCTTCGTCGTGCCCAACTGCACCGTGCCCGAGTACTGCGAGTGGCCCTTACCCAGCGCCGCCTGCCCGCCGGCCGCCGCCACGCCCTCGCCCTGGCCCTGGCCCTGGGCGCCGCCCACCGCACCCTGCTGCCGGGCCCCCGAGGCGCGGTCCACGAAGCCGTCCAGCTGGTTGAAGCTGCGCAGCACCTGCCCGCTCTGCGCGTCCACGAAGTAGTTCATCTTCAGCGGGACGTCCCCGTCCTTCACGTTGGTGAGCTGCACCTGGAAGGCGCGGTGGTACTGGCCGTCCGGCGCCTTGTAGAACATCTCGCGAGCGGGGGACTGCTGCTCCGGCGAGAGGCCGCCAAACTCCTTGCCGAAGGACTCCCGCGCGGTCTGCAGCGCCTGGTCGCCGGAGATCTTGGCCGGCTCGGAGGCGCCGGGAGCCAGGTTCAGCGCCCCGGTGTCGCCGGTGGTGTCGGCCGCCTTCCCGTCCTTGCCGAAGTGGACGATCACCTGCTGGCCGAAGACCGGGAGGCCGCCCTCGGTCCGGTCCATCCGGACGTGGGTCATGCCCAGCTCGTCCCGCTCCACCGAGTGCCCGACGAACTGGCCGCCGGCGCCGGCCGCCAGGCCCGACCGCTGATCCAGCCGGCCCAGCGCGTCCTGCGCCTTCTGGAGGAACCGCTGGCCCTCGGCGCTGTCGAGCGCGATGGGGCCGACCTCGCCGCCCATCGACAGGCTGGGGAGCGGCACGTGCTTCTCGCCGCTGGTGCGCGCCGCCGCCGGGCGGGAGTCAAAGGAGGACGGCTGGCCCTGCGGCGCCGCGCGGGCGGTCTCGCGCCGCTGCGGGATCTCCTCCCCGGTGGTGCGGGAGAGCGCGGGAAGGTTGGGCTTCGAAATCCGGGAGGACGAGGCGTTCATGGGAGGGCTCCGTGGGAGAAGTGCAGCGGGGGTAGTGAAACCGTTTGCACCATTCTCGATTTGGAGTTGGATGTGTTTCTTTTACACACAACCACTCGTAACGACTGGCCTCCAGCCGAAAAATAGAAACATTCAATGCTGAATGGTAAAGCCGGCTACGACCCCTGCGGCGCCGGTGCACCAGTTGAGAGGCCGTCCACCGCGAGCTTGTCGATGACGGCGACCAGCGGGTCGTACTCGAGGGTCTCGGCGAAGAGGGACTGGTGGACGATCACCCCGCAGAAGGCGCTGACGATGGTGTGGCCGAAGGCGTCCGGGTCGAGGTCCTTGCGGAACTCGCCGGTCTTCTCCTGCCCGTAGCGGACGATCCGCCCCACCGCTTCCGCGTACGCCTGCAGCACGCCGCGGGTGGCGGAGGCGACGCGCTCGTTGGCGTCGGCGGAGAGCGCGGTGAGCATCCCGAAGAACTTCCCGTAGTGCCGGTGGTAGCGGAAGAAGTTCTGGGTGCGGTCGAAGAAGCCCTTGAGCTGCTGCCGCGCGGTGAGGCTGCGCCCCTCCTTCACCAGGAAGTCGAACTCGCGCATGAAGCGCGTGTGCAGCTCCTCCAGCGCCCCCAGCAGCAGGTCCTCCTTGGTGGGGAAGTGCCAGTAGAGGGCGCCGGGCGTCATCCGGATGGTCTTGGCGAGCTGGGCCATGGAGGTCGCCTCGAAGCTCCGGGACGAGAACTCCTTGATGGCGGCCTCCAGGATCTCCTCGCGGGTCCTGGCGGCGCGCTCCTGCTTGATCTCCCGCTTCACCGGCGCCGAGCTCACGCGCCCGCGACCTTAACGGCCCGCGCGGACTTCGACTAGGGTCGCCTCCGTGGACGCGGACCGCACCACCATCGACGCCGCGCTCTTCGAGGGGATGTTCGTGCGCGCCGTGCGCCCGGACCCGTCCTTCGCCGCGGAGCTGAAGGACCTGGGCTTCGACCTCGCCAGGATGCAGCCCCGCTACCCGGTGAAGGTGTGGCGACAGTCGCTGGAGGCCGCCCGCCGCCGCTTCTTCGGCGAGCGCCCGGAGGAGAAGGGCTACCGCGCGCTGGGCAACTTGTTCGTGGAGGGCTACTTCGAGACCATCATCGGGCGGATCCTCGCCATCCCGCTCTCGCTGGTGCCGGTGGACAAGGTCATCATGCGGATACCCAAGACCTGGCAGACGGCGCGCGCGGACATCCAGATCGACCCGCCGGTGAAAGAGGGCCCGCAGAAGTGGCGCCTGACCTTCCGCGACCCCCACCCGGTGCCGGGCTTCTTCGCCGGGGTGGTGGAGGGCGCGTCCCGGCGCACGCGGGTCAAGCAGGGCGTCAACGTGGACATCGAACGGCTGGGCCCTGAGGGGTTCGACCTCGTCATCTGGTGGTGACCGGCGCATGGCGGAAGACCTCATCGGCCGTGTGCTCCTGGGGCGCTACGCCGTGGACGAGCGGATCGCCGCCGGGGGGATGAGCCTCGTCTACGGCGGGCAGGACCAACGGCTGCAGCGCCGCGTCTGCGTGAAGGTCCTCGTCGGCATCGCCGGCACCAGCGAGTACCAGACCCTCTACGAGCACTTCGTCCAGGAGGCCTTCGCCCTCTCCCAGCTCCAGCACCCCAACACGCTGCGCATCTACGACTTCGGCTACCTGGACGAGGCGACCAAGACGCCCTTCTTCGTGCTGGAGCTGATCACCGGCGGCACCCTGGCCCAGCAGGTGAAGCGTGAAGGTCCGCTCTCGCCGCAGGCGGCGGTGGAGATCCTGGAGCCCATCGTCCACGCGCTGGCGGAGGCGCACGCCCGCGGGATCATCCACCGCGACATCAAGCCCTCCAACATCCTCTTCGCCGAGGTGGGCGCCCAGCGCATCCCGAAGCTGGCGGACTTCGGCATCGCCAAGATGCGGAGCGGGCCGGGGAAGGCGGCGGAGACCAAGGGCACCTCCGGGCCGCCCATCTCGCTCTACTCCGCCGGCTGGGCGGCGCCGGAGCAGATGCGCAAGAAGGCGGTGGGCCCCACCGCGGACGTCTACTCGCTGGGGTTGCTCCTGGCCTTCGCGCTCACCGGCAAGAAGGTGTTCCCGGACGACGACAACGTGGTGCAGACGCTGGCCCACCGCATCGAGGGGAACGAGTTCGTGGCGGACTCGCTGCAGAAGATGGACCTCCCGGCGTCGATGCGCGAGGTGATCGCCCGCGCCTGCCGGGTCAGCCCCGCCGAGCGCTTCCAGACCGCCGCCGACTTCCTCCGCGCCGCGCGCGAGGCGCTCCAGGCGGGCAACCAGGCGCCGCCGCCGCTCCCCACCCCGGCCCGCCCGCCTGCCCTGCTGCGCGTGTCCGACCTCTCCCAGCCGGAGATCCTGGCCGGCGGGCGGCGGGTGGCGCTGGTGCCGTCCCGGGGGACGGTGGACCTGGGCGGGGAGGGCTCCCCGGTGGCGACGGCGGCGCGGGCGCGGTTCTCCTTCGTGCCCGGCCCCTCGCAGACGCTGCGGCTGCACGTGAAGGGGCTGAACTGCTTCGTGGCCAAGGACGGCGCGCGCCCCACCAGCGCGGTGGAGGTGCACAAGGACATGCTGCTGCACCTGCAGACGCCCGCGGCGCAGGCGCGCACGCTCGACTCGGTGCGTTGCCAGTTCGCGCGCACGGGCGATCCCACCGCCTTCCAGTTCCCCCTGGGGACGGGGGTGACCCTGGCGGTGCCGCTGGAGCAGGCGGCGTGCGCGGTGCTCCTGGACTTCGGTCCCGGTCGCGAGCTGGCGCTGCTCTATTCGCGCCCGGGGTGAGTTCTGGTAGTTTCAGAGTGGAAAAATGCCCCCCAATCCGCCTGGCTCCTTGCCTCAGCGGACGCCGACCTCGCAGCGAGCGCAGACCCCGCAGGGGGCCTCCGGTGAGAAGGCGCCACGCACGTCCCCTGCTCCGCCGCCGGCGGAGGCGGGGGCCGGCGAGAGCACCCAGGTCTCCTTCAAGGTCCCCTCCTTCGAGAACCACGTCACCCGGTCGCGCACCTACGCGTTCGTGCTCGAGGAGGGCGCGCCGGTGGAGCTGGGGTCGGGCCGCTTCGCCAAGGCGTACCTGGGCGAGGAGCGGTGGGTGGAGTCCAAGACCGTCTTCACCCAGAAGGTGGCGATCAAGCTGCTCCAGAAGGGCGTGAGCGAGGAGGACCGGCTCCGCTTCCAGATGGAGAAGGAGCTGTTGGAGCGGGTGCAGGGCCACCCGAACATCATCACCCTCCACGCCTCCGGCGAGGGGGACACCGCCGCGTTCATCCCCCACTCGCTCCGCGACAAGGTCGAGAACGACTTCATGATCGTGGAGCTGATGGAGATGTCCCTGGAGGAGCGGCTCAAGGGGGCGCGCACCAACCGGGCCACCCGCGAGGACCTGCTCGCCTACAGCTTCCGCGAGCGGCTGTTCCGCGTGCTGGAGTACATGCTCCCGGTGGCGGCGGCGGTGGAGTACGCGCACATCATCCGCGGCGTGTGCCACCGGGACATCAAGCCGGCCAACGTGCTCATCCGCCAGCCCGACGCGCGGCTGCAGGGGGCCACCCTGGACGTGCGGCTGGCGGACTTCAACGTGGGCAAGGTGAAGGAGGACAACCAGGACCTGTCCATGACCGGGTTCCAGCAGGTGCCGGGGACGATGTTCTTCCAGGCCCCGGAGCAGGAGACGAACGTCCTGGAGCTGCTGGTGAACACGGAGAACGGGTCGCCGGAGGTGGAGTACTTCGAGGACTTCTACATGCCCATCGGGCGGAACGACTCGTTCCAGCTCTTCAACCGCGGCGAGCGCTACTCCGTGGTGGGCGCGGACCGGACGCGGATGAAGCTGACGCTGTCGCAGCCGTGGGCGCAGAAGAGCGAGCGCAACGTCCGGGCGAAGATCATCAAGTGCGTGGACAAGCCGGCGGACATCTACTCGCTGGGCGCGATGTTCTACTACCTGGTGTCCGGGGCGTACGCGAACCCCAAGTCGCTCCACGAGAGCTTCCACAAGTTCATCGAGTACAGCCGCCAGGACGAGCAGAACGTGGTGGAGGCGTACATCGAGCACGAGTACCAGGTGATCGCCAACCTGCGCGCCCCCAAGAAGGAGGCGGACAAGCCGGAGGTGGCGCCCGCGGACCGGTTCTTCACCTACAAGCAGTACCTCGACGGCAACGGCGAGCTGATCGACAAGCAGGTGATGCTGGTCATCGCCCGCGCGATGATCCGCAACAAGCCGGACAGCTACTGCCAGGCGTGGGACGTGAACACCACCGGGATCAGCGACCTGGTGGCGGACCTGGTGACGCTCTACGGCGTGTTCGGCGTGGACGCCTCCGCCCGCCCCGCGTACCTGGGCCGCTTCAGCCACGCCACCCAGCGGCGCCGCGGGAGCAAGCTGCCCAAGCCGCTGGCGAAGCTGGTGGACTGGTTCCGCACCCGGCCGCCCCCGGGCCAGGGCCGCCAGCCGCCCCCCACCTCGGAAGGGCCGCCTCCGCCCCCGCCGGCGTCCGCCGCGCAGCCGCCGCAACGGACGACCACCGGGAGGCACCAGCTCCCGCCGCCCACCGTGCCGCGCGGGAAGTGACGCGATGGCCGCGGACCGGTTCCCCAGGCAGATCCCGTACATCATCGGCAACGAGGCGGCGGAGCGGTTCAGCTTCTACGGGATGAGGAACATCCTCACCCTGTTCGTCACCACCTACCTGCTGGTGAACGCGCCGCCGGAGATCAAGAAGGAAGGCGACCTCGTCCTCCACTGGTTCGTGATGGGGGTGTACTTCTTCCCGCTGATCGGCGGGTTCATCGCCGACCGCTACTGGGGGAAGTACCGGACCATCCTCTGGCTGTCGATCTTCTACGCCGTCGGCCAGGCGTCGCTGCCGTTGTTCGTCGACAACCGGCTGGGGTTCTACGGCGGGCTGCTCCTGGTCGCGATCGGCTCGGGCGGGATCAAGCCGTGCGTTTCCGCGTTCGCCGGAGACCAGTTCACCGCGGAGAACAAGGGCCTGCTGCCGAGGCTGTTCGCGGTCTTCTACTGGTCCATCAACCTGGGGTCCTTCTTCGCCTCGCTGCTCATCCCCATCATCTACGGGGAGAAAGAGCACCCGCGCCCGGAGTGGGCGTTCGGGGTGCCGGCGGCGCTGATGGCGGTGGCCACGCTGGTGTTCTGGGCGGGGCGCAAGCACTACGCGCACCCGCCACCGGTGCCGCGCAACCCGCACTCCTTCGTCCGCGTGATGTGGGACGTCATCCGGGGCGGTTGGGAAGGCGCGGCGAAGAAGCACCCGAAGGAGGCGCTGGACGGGTCGCGCGCGGTGCTCAAGGTGGTGGTGGTGTTCCTCCCGGTGCCGTTCTTCTGGATGCTGTTCGACCAGAAGGCGTCCACCTGGGTGCAGCAGGCGCAGGACATGGACCGGGTGATCGGCCCCATCACCCTCAGCCCGGCGCACATGCAGGTGATCAACCCGGCGCTGGTGATGCTGATGATCCCGTTCGCCCAGAACGTCATCTACCCGGGGTTCGAACGGATGGGGCGCCCGCTCAAGCCGCTGTGGCGCATGACGCTGGGGCTGTTCCTGGCCGCGCTGGCGTTCGTGCTGGCGGCGCTCATCCAGCGGGAGCTGGACGCCGGGCAAAAGCTCAGCGTGTTGTGGCAGGCGGGGCCGTACCTGACGCTCACCGCCGCGGAGGTGCTGGTCTCCGTGACCGGGCTGGAGTTCGCCTACCGCCAGGCGCCGCTGGAGATGAAGGGGATCATCACCTCCTTCTGGCTCCTCACCGTCACCGTGGGGAACCTCGCGGTGGTCCTCTTCAAGCACCTCTTCGCGGCCCGCGTGCACTCGCTGCTGTTCTTCGCGGGGCTGACGGTGGCCTCGGGCGTGGCGATGGCGATCATCGCCCGCTGGTACAAGGGGGAGGAGTACATCCGCGGCGAGGCGTCCAAGGCGGCGTGAAATGCTCACCGCGCCCGGCCGGTGTCGAAAGGGCCGGGCGCGATGAGATGGGCCGGCCGTCGATCAGTGTCCGCCGGGGATACCGCCGCTGCCGCCGTTCGGGGGCGGGACGCCGCCGCAGCCACCGCCGCCCGGCGGGCCGTGCATGGCGATGTCCGCGCCGTCCAGCGTCGCCTGGCCGCAGGCCGGGCCGTAGACCAGCGTGTGCGCGGTGCCGTCCGCGTCGGTGCGCACCACCGTCCCGGAGGTCGGCCACGGGCAGACCCAGGGCGCCGACCGGACCAGGTCGGTGATCTGGATGGTGGCCGCGTTGTCGTCGGAGAACTCCGCCTGCAGGGTGCCGTTGAGCGTCCGCGCCATCGAGCCGGACGAGTCGTCGAACGAGACGGTCACGGTGCCGGTCAGGTGCGCCGACTTCCCGTCGTGCGAGCCGTCGTCGAAGCTGCGCGTCACGTCCAGCTGGGTGGTCTTGGTCTCCGGACCGCCCGCGCCCAGCTCGGCGATGGAGGTGGTGGTGCCGCTGGCGGACATGGTGCGGCCCATGGGCCCGCTCCGCTGGACGGAGAAGGTGGTGGATTCGGAGAGCTGGAACTTCTCGCCCTCACCGCAGGCGGTGGACGGATCGAGGGTGACCTGCATGGTCACGTCGACCGTGCCGGCGGACGACCCCTGGAACATCCCGCCCGGGCCGCCGTGGCCACCGGGGGGCGGCGGGAGGTTGCTGGTGTCGGTGCCCGGCGGCGGCGCGGGCGGCTGGAGCGAGCACGACGTCCAGTCGAGGTGGATCTCCGACGGGAACTGCTTGTCGCAGACCGTGACGTTGGCGACCTGCGGCGTCGAGTCGCACCGGAACCCTTCCACCGCGTCCCGGTCCGGACCGCCGCCGACCAGCCCCTCCAGCAGGCCCGCGATCTCGGGCGAATCGGTGGCGTTGCTCGCCGGTTCGATGGCCTCCGCCGCCGACGCCGTCGCGTCCTCCTGCATCCCCCGGCACCCCGCCGCGAACCCCACCGCCAGCAGCACTGCGTAGATCCTCTGCGTCATCATTGCTTCCGCTCCGCTCGTTCTTCCGGCCCCACCCAGTTGCGGCCCGTGTGACGAGAAATGCCCGCGGGATGTTCCCGGGGCCGGGTGCGATAGGATGACGCGGTGCCCGACGGAGGACAGCTCGAGGCGCTGATCGGGCGAGCGCAGCAGGGCGACGTCCGCGCCTTCGAGCAACTCATCGCCGCCCAGCTCCCGCAGATCCGCCGGTACGCGCTGGCCTTCGCGCGGTCGGAGGCGGACTCGGCGGACCTGGCGCAGGAAGCCCTGGTGAAGGCGTACACCAGCGTGAGGGCGTTCCGGTTCCAGTCCAGCTTCTCCAGCTGGCTCTACGCCATCGTGCACCACGTCTTCCTGGACCACGTCCGGAGCCGGCGCGGGAAGGAGCGCGCGCTGGAGGAGCCGCTGGACCCGGTGCGTCACGAGCGCGGCTCGGAGGCGGCGCCGGCGGACGAGCAGTTGGTCAAAGAGGAGGAGCGGCGGCGGTTGTGGGCCGCCATCCGGCAGGTCCCGGTGGATCTCCGGTCCGCGCTGGTGCTGTTCGACATCGAGGGGCACTCCTACGACGAGGTCGCCGCCATCGAGGGGGTGCCGGTGGGCACCGTGAAATCGCGGCTGTTCCGGGGGCGGGAGGCCCTCCGGAAGGTGCTCGGGCAGGGGGGCGAGGTGGGTGGAACATCTCAGGCCTCCTCCCCGTCTCAGCGAGAGAGGAGCGTGCCGGGATGACGGAGCCGCCAATCAGCCCAGAGCCGGGGGTCGAGGCCCGGCTGCGCGCGCTGCGGGTGGATCCGCCGGAGGACGGCTTCTCCGCGGAGCTGCACCGGAAGCTGGTGGCGGCCGGATCGCCGCGGCCGGTGGGGATCTGGGGGCGGGTGCGGCAGGGGATGGAGCGGTGGCGGCCGGTGTTGTGGCCGGCGGTCGGGGTGGCCGTTGGGGTGGTGGTGTTCCTGGTCCTGGGGGTGATGCGGCCCGCGTCTTCCGCTCCCGCTCCGGTCGCGGAGTTGGCGGTGAAGGTGCCGGCGTCGAAGGTGGCGCTGATCCGGTTGAACTTCAGCGCGGACGTGGCGGTGGAGAGCGCGCAGCTGCACGTGGAGCTCCCGGCGGGGCTGTCGTTCTGGAGCGATGGAGAAGAGCTGGCGCAGCGGGCGCTGGACTGGGAGCAGCCGCTGTCGGCGGGAGACAACGTCATCCCCATCGCGGTGCGGGGGGCTCGGGCGGGGGAGTACCGGGTGGTGGCCACGGCTCGTGTCGGGGAACAGCGGATCGAGCATGATGTGGTGCTGAGGGTGATCGACGGATGAGGGCTGGCTGGGCACGGGCGGTGCTGCTGGTGGCGCTGGCGGTGGCGCCGCGGGTGGCGTTCGCCGAGGATCCGGCGCCCGCGCCGCCGCCCCTCCCGAAGCCAGAGACCCCGGCGCCGCGGATCCACAGCGCGCACACCGTGGACGTGATCGCTCCGGGAGAGAAGGTGGAGACGATCATCGAACGGCTGCGCGGCCGGATCGAGCACGCGCCGCCGGTGGCGCCCGGGGGTGGGGAGAAGGTGGCGCCGCCGCCGGGCGGGAAGGGCGGCGCGCGCGAACACCGGGCGGGCGCGCCGGAGGTTCCAGGGAGGAACCGCGGTGGTCCGCCCAAGATGGGCCCCGGCTCAGGGCCGCCGACCTTTCCTGGAGGGATGCGGCCACCAGGGCCGCCGGGCGGCGGGATGACGCCGCCTCCTCTTCCACCCGCGCCGCCGCCTCCGCTCCCGCCGCATCCATGATCGTCGCGTGGTGCGCGCTCGTCGCCGCGGCGGGCCTCACCTCCGTGGATGGGGCGCAATCCGCGCTCGCGCGCGGTGACTACGCCGCCGCCGAGCGTGCCGCGCTCGACGCGCTCCAAGCAAACCCGAACAGCGGCCCTGCCCTCCTCGTCCTCGGCCTCGCGCGCTTCAAG
>DASRBA010000233.1:0-8465 GCA_035637895.1 Myxococcaceae bacterium | reverse complement strand
CCGCGTCCCGGGCGCCCTCCAGCGCCCACTCGCCGTGGCCGACCAGGAAGTACACCTTCTTCTGGCCCACCGCGGAGAGCTTGAGCAGGCCGTTGGTGAGCTCCTGCTCGGTGGGGACCGGCACCGTCACGTGGCTCTCGGCGGCGCCCTCGCCGCGGGTGAGGATGATGGCGTCCTGCCCCTGGCGGAGCTGGTACTTGCCCACCAGGTCCGGCGACTTCAGCGGCTCCTTGAAGGCGTAGTCGAACTTGTCCGGCGCCTCGGAGTGGTAGCGCTGCAGCAGCGCCTCCGTCGGCCCGTACATCGGGTTCTTCGGCTCCACGAAGCCGAGCGCGGTCACCTTCTCCTTGAGGCCGGAGAGCGCGGAGGTGGTCTGCGCCGCCAGCGAGTTCACCTTCTTGGAGGTGATGTCCCAGGACTTGTTGCGCTTGGCCGCGATGTAATTGACCGCCACCAGGGCCACCAGCACCGCCAGCACCAGGCCGGTGGTGGAGGTCGCGTAGAAGGCGGACCGGCCGCGGGCGGCCCGGTCCACGTCGCGCCTGTCGCCGAGGAGGAGGCCGGCCACGATCACCACCACCCCCACGCCCACCTGCCACAGCGCGACGCGCCCCTGGCCGCGGACGAGGGGCGTCAGGGAGGCCACCACCGCCACCAGGCCCGCCGGGAAGACGGACGATCTCAGACCAGACTTGTTCATGCCCAGCGCTCCGACTCGATCTTGCGGTGGGTGAGCAGGAGGCAGAGGACGATGCCGGAGACGAACATCACCAGCCCCTTGAACTCCAGCACGCCCTTCATCATCCCCTGCAGGTGGGTGTCCAGCGAGATGTAGCTGACGATGGAGCGGAGCGGGTCATCCGAGGACTGCGCCGCCCCGCGCAGCAGCAGCCACACCAGCATCACGATGATGCCGATGAGCGCGGCCAGCAGCTCCACGTCGGTGAAGGCGGAGATCAGCATGGTCACCGCCACCGCCAGCGCGCCCAGGAGCATCAGGCCCACGAAGCCCAGGGCCACCGTCTGCCACTCCAGCGCCTGGCCGCTCTCGGAGGCGCCGAACATGGCGAGGATGACGGGGAAGAGGATGTTGATGCCCAGGGTGGCCGCGGTCACGCCCAGCCCGCCCAGGTACTTGCCGGCCACGATCTCCCAGGGCCGCAGGGGCGCGGTCATCAAGAGCTCGAAGGTGCGCTCGCGCTTCTCGCGCGCGAACAGCCCCATGCTCAGCAGCGGCGCCGCGAACACCACCAGGATGATCACGATCCCCCAGAGCGGGATGATCACCCCGTCCGTGAGGTTCTTGTACATGTTGTAGTCGGGAGGCATCCGCGCCCACGTGTACGCGCGGGCGACCTCCTGCATCTGCACGAAGGTCTGGAGGAGGCTCATGAAGAAGAAGGCCGAGACCAGCACCATCCCCGTGGTCACGCCGTAGGCGAGCGGGGTGGTGAAGTAGATCGACAGCTCCTTCCTCGCGATGGCGAGTGCGTTTCGCATGTCGTGTCGTCTCTAGGCCGCGGTGAGCTGCATGAAGCGCTCCTCCAGGGAGGCGGCGCCCTCCTGGGTGGAGACGAGCTTCTCGATCTCGTCGAACGCCACCATCTTCCCCTGCTTGATGATCAGGACCTTTTGGCAGGTCTTGGTCACCTCGTAGAGCAGGTGGGTGGAGAGGATGACGGTGTGCTTGCCGGCCAGGCCCTTGATCAGCTCGCGGAACTCGATCCGCTGCTCCGGGTCCAGGCCCTCCGTGGGCTCGTCCAGGATGAGCACCGGCGGCGACCCCAGGAGCGCCTGCGCCAGGCCGACGCGCTGGCGGTAGCCCTTGGACAGGTTCTGGATGACGCGGTCGAGGACGTCGGCGATGCCGGTGGCCTTCGCCACCCGGTCCAGCTCGTCCTTGAACTGCTTGCGCGGGACGCCCTTGAGCCGGGAGATGAACCTCAGGTACCCGCGCGCCGTCATCTCCACGTAGAGCGGCGGCGTCTCCGGGAGGTAGCCGATGCGGCGCTTCACCTCCAGCGGGGAGGCGAACACCTCGAACCCGGCCACCTTCGCGCTCCCCTCGGAGGGGGGGACGAAGCCGGTCAGCATCCGCATCGTGGTGGACTTGCCGGCGCCGTTGGGTCCCAGGAAGCCGAGGATCTCCCCTTCGTTGACGGAGAAGGTGAGGTCTGCCACGGCCACCCGGTCCCGGTAGCGCTTGGTGAGGTTCTGCACCTCGATCATCGCCATGTCAGGAACACCTCTGTGTCACGGATTCAGGCAAGGCCTGAAAAAATGGCGGCGGAATATAGAGGGACTTCTTCCCTGTCAAGGCGCCGCGAGCTCTGGCAGGAAGGATGCAAAGCACGCATCCGGGGTCCCAAAAGCGCGCGGCCAACAGGCCGCACGGAGGCGCATTCCCGATGGCGACGGTGGTCCAGAAGTACGGCGGTTCGTCGGTGGCCGACGTGGAGAAGATCCGGAAGGTCGCCCGGAAGGTGAAGGAGAAGCGGGACGGTGGGCACCAGGTGGTGGTGGTGGTCTCCGCCATGGGCGACACCACGGACGAGCTTCTGGCGCTGGCCAAGCAGGTGTCGCCGGACCCGCACCGGCGCGAGCTGGACATGCTGCTCACCTGCGGCGAGCGCATCTCCATGGCGCTGCTCTCCATGGCGCTGCACGAGCTGGGGGTGGAGGCGATCAGCTTCACCGGCAGCCAGTCCGGCATCATCACCAACGACGCGCACGCCCAGGCGCGCATCGTGGAGGTGCGGCCGTACCGCATCCAGGACGAGCTGGCGAACGGGAAGGTGGTCATCGTCGCCGGGTACCAGGGCGTGTCCTACCGCCGCGAGGTGACCACGCTGGGGCGCGGCGGGTCGGACACGACGGCGGTGGCGCTGGCGGCGGCGCTGCAGGCGGACTGCGAGATCTACTCGGACGTGGACGGGGTGTTCTCCGCCGACCCGCGGGTGGTGCCGGACGCCAGGAAGCTGGAGGAGGTCTCCTACGACGAGATGCAGGAGCTGGCCTCCGCCGGCGCCAAGGTGCTCAACGCGCAGGCGGTGGAGTTCGCCAAGCGCAAGGGCATCGTCATCCTGGCCCGCTCCACCTACGGCGGGGGGAGCGGGACCGCCATCCGGGAGCTGCAGCCGCCTTCGGACACGCGGGTGAAGGGCGTGGCGTCGGAGCCGGACCTGGCGGTGATCGCCGCGCGCGGCGGCCCGGCCGAGCTGGCGGAGGTGCTGGAGTTCCTCGACGCGCGGGGGGTGCGCGGGCGGACCCTGTCCTTCGACGCCGGGGGAGGGCAGGCGTTCATCGCCACGCCGCTGCAGGACGTGCACGGGGTGGAGGCGCTCAAGCGGGACCTGGCGGCGAGGTTCGGGGAGCGGGTGAAGCTGGAGGAGGGGCTGGGGACGGTCACCGCGGTGGGGGCGGGGATCAACGCGGACTGGTCGATCGCGCGGCGCGCGCTGGTGGCGGCGGAGGCGGCCGGGGCGAAGGTGCACGGGGTGCACGTCTCCGCGCTGCAGGTGTCGCTGCTGGTGGGGCGGGAGATGCTGAAGCCGCTGACCGCGCGGCTCCACCAGGAGCTGGTGGGTTAAGGCGGGGCGGGGCGGGTCGAGAGCCGCCGCTGGATCTCCTCCGAGGCGCGGACCTGTTCGAGGTCCGGGTCGGCGCGGAGCTGGTCCAGGTCGTCGAAGCCGGCGTCCAGCGCGCGGGCCAGCCACTCCACGGCGCGGGGCAGGTCATGCGCGCGGGCGTGGGCGCAGGCGGCGTTGTACGCGTCGAGGGGGCGTTGGCCCTGGTCGAAGGCGGCCCCGTAGAGCTGGGCGGCGCGGGCGTGGTCGCCGCGGGCGAGCGCGACGTCGGCCAGGCGCGCGTCGCGGGCCGCGGGCGAGCGCCAGGCGAAGGTGGAGGCGATCTGCTCCGCGTCGCCGTGGCGGCCGGCGCGGTTGAGCAGGCGGAGGGCGAGGGCGGCGGACGTCTCGGAGGGCTCCACCTGGTAGGCGGCCTGGGCGTGGGGGAGGGCGCGGTCCGGCATGCCCATGCCCTCCAGCGCCAGCGCCCAGGTGAGGCGGCGGGCGCGGTCCGGCGGGGCGACGCGCTCCAGCTGGGAGAGGGCGAGGCGCGGGTTGTCGTCCGCCAGCGCCACCCAGGCGAGGAGGTCGCGGGCGGCGTTCTCCTCGTCGGTGCTCTGGGAGCCGGAGAGGGCGAGGTGGGCCAGCCGGGTGGCCTCCCGTTCATCGCCGGAGAGGAGCGCCTTCCAGCCGCGGCCCAGCGCGTCCTTCTCGGCCGGCGGCGGGCGGTGGGGGCGGAGGTCGCGCTCCCTGCCCAGGGCCTGGATGTTCTGGAAGGCCAGGTACCCGAAGAGGAGGAGGAACCACCAGTCGCCGTAGTAGAGGTAGCCCACGGCGGCGCCGAGGACGGCCACTCCGACGGCGATCTGCCGGGCCAGGCGGCGCTGGGACGGGCCGAGGAGCCCGGCGAGGACGCGGCCGCCGTCGAGCGGGAGGACGGGGAGCAGGTTGAGCAGCCCCCACCTGGAGTTGATCCACATCATCATCCCCACCGCGGGGCGGTACATCGACTCCGGGTGGAGGTGGGGCTCGAGCAGCCAGCACAGCCCGTAGAGCCCGAAGCCGAACGCGGGGCCGGCGGCGGCCATCAGCACGTCGCGCCAGCGGCTGAGCACGCGATCGTGGTGGGTGAGGCCGCCCATGGAGTACAGCTCGATCCAGGAGCCGGCGCCGAACATCCGGCCGGTGACCGCGTGGCCCAGCTCGTGGACGAGGAGCGAGATGAAGGCCACGACGATGAAGACGAGGACCGACTTCAGGCTCACGCCGCGGTTGAACCCGCCGCCGAAGAACGCCATCCCCAGCCAGAACGAGGGGCGAACGAGCACGGCGAACGGCCCGAGCGTGAAGGCGAGGGTCCCTGGGGTCTGTTCCGGTGCGCTCATCAGTGGTGAGTGGCACAATAGCGGCGAGGAGGAGCACGCGCAGCATGGGGAAGAGGTCCACGTTGCCGGTACGCAAGCGGCAACCGAGCAAGAGCGCGGACTGGGCGCGCGACCAGCGCATCGCCGAGGAGCTGGCGATGACGCCGCGGGAGCGCGTCCTTCAGGCGCTGGAGCTCGGTGAATGGGTCAGGAAGGAGCTCCTTCCTCGTGTGAAGAAGCATGGGGAAACCTGAGTCGACCCTCCGGGCCGCGGTCCGGGTGCGGGAAGCGCTGGAGCGAAAAGAGGTGCCATGCGCGCTGATCGGCGCGCTGGCCATGGCGGCCCACGGCTACACGCGCGCGACCAGGGACCTCGACCTGGCGACGTTCACGGATCCGTTCACGGTCCTCCGCGAGGTCGCCACCGAGCTGTCGGAGGCCGGCCTCCGGGCGGAGCTCCGCTACCCGGACGCGGACGATCCGCTGGGTGGGCTGCTCCGCGTGTCTCCACCCAGCGCCATGCCCATCGAGGTCGTCAATTTTCTCAACCCGCTTCGCCGGTCGAGAGGGACGCTGGAGCGCGAGGCGTTGGCTTCGGCATCCGAGCAGCCCGACCTCGGCTTGCGCGTCGTGGACTTCCCGCACCTGGTCGCGCTCAAGCTGAAGGCTGGTGGTCCCGGCGACGTCCGTGACGTGCTGGAGCTCCTGCGGATCAAACACCCACCGGACGTGAAGGCGGTCTGTGTTCGCCACAGGCTGGGCAGTGAATTGGAGCGCGTCCTCGCGGAGCTCTGACCCCTACCGCAGCTCCTGCCGCTGGCGCCGGTGGTCGGGCGTGGTCCGGGGCAGCTCGACGAAGTCGCACATCTCGCAGAGCCGGCTGTAGATGCGGTCCCCCACGCGGTCGTAGAGCAGCTGCGACTCCTTGCCCGCCTGCTTCAAGTCGTCCGTGCTGACGTACGGCGCGCGCGACCGGTCCGGCGGCCGCAGCGAGTAGTTCGTCGCGAAGAGCGTCGTCCGCCCCGCGTTGTAGCGGCGCGAGATCAGCTCATCCATCGTCTCCAGCTCGAAGGGGCTCATCCGCCCCTTGCCCAGCTCGTCGATGGCCAGCAGCTCCGCCCCGGAGAGCGGCTTGATGATCTCCCCGCCGCTCTTCCCCTCCTGGAAGCCGCGCCGGATCTCCGCGTACAGGTGCGAGATCTCCACGTACTCGGCCCGCGCCCCCACCTCCAGCACCGCGTGCGACAGCGTCGCCGCCAACAGGTGCGTCTTCCCCGTCCCCACCGGCCCCGACAGCACGTAGCCGCGCGCCCGCGCGCCGCGCCTGTACCCGAGCGCGAACTGCTGGGCGACCCGCTTGGCCCGCGCGCCCGCCTCGTCGAACGCCCGGTAGCTCTCGAAGTCCGCCGCCGCGTGCGCCGCCGGCACCTTCGCCTCCGAGTACCGCGCCACCCGCTGGTCCAGGAGCCGGCACGCGCACGGCCCCAGCACCTCGTACTGCTTCGGCCCCACCTTCTGGCTGAACGTCTCCTCGTGCTTCCCCAGCACGTACCCGGACCCGCCGCACACCTTGCACGGGCGCGCGCATTCGCACACCCGCGCCACCGCCACGTCCCCCTCGCCGCTCACCACGTAACTGCGGCCCTTGCAGACGGCGCACGCCATGGCTCAGGCCTTCTCGGTGACGACGATGTCGAACCCGTCCGCGCGCCGGTTCTGGACCTCCACTTTCACCGGCACCTTCGTCTTCGCCACCCCGCCCTCTATCGCCCCGGCCATGAAGTCCGGCGACGCGTTCCGGCTGGTGTACTTCAACCGCCACACCTTCTCGCCCTCGCGGAACGTCTCCAGCGTCACCCCCGACGTCGCCATCGACGCGAACTTCGGCATCCGCGCCATCATCCGGTCCGTCCCCAGGAACGGGATGATGCTGCCGATCACCTTCCCCACGATGGTCTCGAAGAAGCCGGCGGTGAACAGCCGCCCCAGCTCGCGGTGGCCGTCGTTCAGCGGCATATGGGGGTACTGGTGCTTCGCCGCCGCGTCCAGCGACGCCTTCCACACCGCGGTCGGATACCGGCCCTTGGGCGACTTGAGGTCGAACCCCGCCTCCCGCAGCTTCTCCGCGAGGGGACTGGCCGGCTCCAGCCGGAGCGCCCGGCGGTACATCCCCTCGAAGACTGCGTAGTCGGTCGTCTCGGCCGGGATGTTCCCCGCAGACGGCATCTCGCCCATGCCGCTCCTCTCGCAAAAACCTATAGCACGCCGAACGCGCCCGGCACGGGCTTCACCAGAAGGAGGGAAGGCACATGGCTCGACGCACCACCGCCGACACGTGGAACCTCCGCGACAGCCGCCGGGCCCGCGCCGACAGCGCCTCCTGGGCCGCGCACAGTCTGCGCGCCTCCCGGTACAGGCCGATCCGCTCCGCGTACGGCAGCAGGCGCAATGCGTGCACCAGCACCGCCTCCTCCCGCACCTCCGGCGGCTGCCGCTGGGCGCGCGCGCCCGCCCGCTCGAGCAGCGCCGCCCACTCCGGGTGCTCCCGCCCGTACTTCCGCAGCGCCTTCCGCCGCTTCTTCTCCCGGTCCTCCTGGAGCTTCTCCTGCGCCGCCGCCTCGCTGGCCGCGCCGGCGGACCGGTCCAGGAACTTCTTGATCTCCGCCTCCACCGCCCGCTTGCACGCCCGCAGCGTCCGCAGCGAAGACTCCCCGGGCCGCGCGTCCCGCAGCGCGCTCTCCGCCGCGCGCCGGATGCCCCGCGCCACCACCTCGAACGGCACTCCCGACTGCGCCCACTGCGACGCCAGCTCCCCGTCCAAAGGGGACAGCATCAGCCCGCTCCCCCGGAAGGCCACGAAGTAGTCCTGCACCAGCTCCTCGAAGCTGGCGCCTGCTGGCAAGTAGCTCATGTAGGCTGCTCACGCTGTAGCAGATGCGGGTGACGTAAGTTGACCCGGCCTCCCTCTTCCGGCCATGATTCGAGGCTTGGTCCAGGACGAAAATTCCCAGGAGTCCTGAGTACTTGCTCGCATAGGAAGCGGCCAGGCCCCCCAAGAGGGAACACCATCGCCATGAGCTCCACGTCACTCCTACGTCGTCTCGCCACCGCGTGGCTGCTGTGGGCCGCGCTCGCGTCCGCGCAGCAGCCCGCCGCCGCGCCCGAGGCGAAGACAGAGCGGAAGGAAACCAAGGAAGCCGAGCTGAAGAAGAAGGACACCACCGTCGACAAGTCGCTGGCCGGCGACCTCACGCGCAAGACGGAGCCCAAGGGCCCGGACGCGCCCACCCTGAACTACGACCAGTTCCGCATCGGGGTCGAGGTCCAGGTGGCCGAGAAGCGCCACGAGCAGATGGTGCAGCTGCAGAAGCTCCTCAAGATCACCCCCGAGAGCGACAAGGACCGCCCGGGCCTGCTCTTCCGCCTCGCCGAGCTGCTCTACGAGGAGTCCAAGGACTACTTCTTCCAGGCCGGCCGCAAGGACGACGAGTACATCAAGGCGCTGAACAAGAAGGACGAGGCGGGCATGAAGCGC
>DASRBA010000232.1:0-74186 GCA_035637895.1 Myxococcaceae bacterium | reverse complement strand
CCGGCATCTGCAAGATCCAGCAGGATCAGACCATGGCCCCCACCCAGCCGGGCCAGGACATGGTGATCCAGTTCACGGTGCACCTGGGAGCCATCCCGCTGTTCGACACCTCGGCAGAGGGGGTGGCGATCCTGCCCATCTCGGTCACCTTCGACGCCAAGTCCGGCATCCAGGACTTCAACTCGGTGGACTCGGCGTGGATCACGGTCAAGCCGGACCCCGCCAACACCCAGGGCCTGGTGGACACGGAGCTCATCCGCTACGACAAGGCCCCCGGCTTCACCCCCGGCACCGAGCTCACCATCGGGGCGCACCAGGATGTGAACCTGGTGCCGTTCCTGACCACCAGCGGCGACCTGACCGTGGAGGCCCGGATGAACGGCGGGTTGCCGCAGAACCCGTGGGTGGCGGACGTCACCGCCTGCCTCGCCACCAACGCGCGCATCGACTACCTGAGCCAGTTCAACCTCAAGTTCTGACGGGCGCGCGCCGGGCGCTCAAGGGCGCGCGTGCAGCACCTTGCCCGCGCGCTTGCCGGTGACCTGGCCCAGCTCCACCGCCAGCTCGCCGCCGACGACGACGTAGGGGATGCCCTCGGGGTACTGCATGGGCTCCTCGAACGTCGCGGTGTCGCGCACGCCGGCCGGGTCGAAGAGGACGACGTTGGCGCGCTTGCCGGCGGCCAGGTAGCCGTGGTCGTCGAAGCGGAAGGCGTCCGCGGCCAGGCCGGAGAGCTTGCGCACCGCGGTCTCCAGCGGGAGCGCCTTCCTCTCGCGCACGTAGCGGCCCAGGATGCGCGGGTAGGTGCCGAAGGCGCGCGGGTGCGGCCGCCCCCCGAGCAGCGCGTCCGTGCAGGCGTTGACGTAGGGGAGCTTCATCAGCGCCTCCACCACGTCCTCGGACTGGCTGAAGGAGACCATGGCCACGCCCAGCCGCTCCTCCAGGAGCAGGTCCAGGGCGTACTCCACCGGCTCCTGCAGCGCGCGGTTGGCGGCTTCCTTCAAGGTGAGGCCGCACAGGTGCGGGCGCTTCCCGGACGGGACGTCCGCGATGATGATCCCCTCCGGCCCGGACCACTTCCAGAAGTTGTCCCAGGCGACCTCGGAGGGGTCCAGCATCTCGCGGCGCATCCGCTCGCGGGCGTCCTTGTCTGCCAGCCGCTGCAGGGCGGCGTCCGGGCCGCCGGCGTGGACCCACGGCGGGAGGATGGCGCCCATCATCGTGCTGCCGGCGATGTACGGGTACTGGTCGGCGGTGACCTTCACGCCCTTCGCCGACGCCGCGGCCGCGCGCTCGATGACCTGGGGCAGCTTGGGCCAGTTGTTCTTCCCGGCGATCTTGAAGTGCGAGAGGTGGATGTGGCATCCGGCCTTCGCGCCCACGTCGAACATCTCGTCCATCGCCTCCAGCAGCCGGTCGCTCTCGGAGCGCATGTGGACGACGATCGGCGACTTCTTCACCGCCGCCACCTCGCCCAGCGCCACCAGCTCGCTCGAGTCGCAGTAGCAGCAGGGCGGGTAGATGAGGCCGGTGGAGAGGCCGAACGCGCCCTCCTGCAGGGACAGGCGCAGCACGGCCTGCATCTGGCGCAGCTCGGCGTCGGTGGCCTTGCGGTCGTCCAGGCCCATCACCCACTCGCGGACCGCGCCGTGCGGGACGAGGTAGGCGACGTCGACGGCGGGCTGGGCGTTGGCGACCTCGGCCAGGTAGTCGGCCACGCTGCGCCACTGCCAGAAGCCCTTGGGGTTGGTGAGCAGGCCCGCGAGCGCGCGCCGCCGCTCCGCCACCTGCTCCTCCTTCACCGGCGCCACGGAGATGCCGTCCTGGCCGAACAGCTCCAGGGTGATGCCCTGGCGGAGCTTGGCGTCCAGGGTCGGCTGCTCGAGGACGCGGAGGTCGGAGTGGGAGTGGGTGTCGATGAAGCCGGGCGCGGCGGCCAGCCCGCCCGCGTCCAGCACCCGCTGGCCGTCCAGGCGGTCGGAGGGCCGGTCCGTCCCGACGGCGGCGATGCGGTCGCCCTTGATGCCGATGTCGCCCGCGCGCGGAGGGCCGCCGGTCCCGTCGTAGAGGGTGGCGCCGCGAATCACCAGATCCAGCTCGGCCATGGGCGGCACCTTAATCCGGCGGGATGGTACCGTCGCCTTCCTCCCATGTGCGGTCGAGTCACGTGCAAGACGTCGGCGAAGGAGCTCCAGAAGGCGTTCGAGCTGATCTTCGAGCCGCTGGACGTGGCCCCCCGCTACAACATCGCCCCCACGCAGCCGCTGCCGGTGGTGGTGCAGCGCCCGGACCGGGTGCTCACCCACGTGCGGTGGGGGCTCATCCCGGGGTGGGCCTCCGACGAGAAGATCGGCAACCGGATGATCAACGCCCGGTCGGAGACGCTGCCGCAGAAGTTCCGCGACGCGCTGGAGCTGCGGCGGTGCCTGGTGGCGGTGGACGGCTTCTACGAGTGGCGAAGCGAGGGCGCGAAGGAGAAGAAGACGCCCATGTACATCCACCTCACGTCCGGCGCGCCGTTCGCGATGGCGGGGCTGTGGGAGCGGTGGAAGTCGCCCATGGGGGACGTCGTGGAGTCCGGGACCATCATCACCGTGCCGCCGAACGCGCTGATGAAGGGCATCCACGACCGGATGCCGGCCATCCTCCCGCACGAGGCGTGGGCGGAGTGGCTGGACCCGAAGAATCGCGACGTCGACCAGCTGATGAAGCTGCTGGTGCCGTACTCGCAGGACGACCTGGAGGCGTACTCGGTCTCGGCCCTGGTGAACTCACCGGACAATGAGTCGCCGGAGTGCGTGCTCCCGGCCGCGCCGCCGCCGAAGAAACAGATGGAGCTGTTCTGACCCCTAAGGCTGGGTGGGCAGCAGCGGCTCGTCCGCCAGGCCCGGCGCCATCGACGTCCCCAGCCTCCGAACGCCCTCGCGGATCCGCTCCAGGCTCTGGTTGGAGAAGTTGAGCCGGACGTAGCGGTCGCAAGGCTGGACGTAGAAGGCGCTCCCCGGCACCACCGCCACCTTGCGGTTGATGGCGCGCTTGAACAGCTCGCGGTCGTTGACCCAGGGCGGCAGCTCCAGCCACAGGAAGAGGCCGCCGTCGGGGTGCGTCCAGCGGGCGACGGAGGGGAGCTCCTCCTTCAGCGCGGCCAGCATGGCGTCGCAGCGCTCGCCGTAGGAGCGGCAGATCTTGGCCACGTGGCCGTCGTAGTCGAACGTCTCCAGGAGCTTGGCCACCGCGCGCTGGGTGAGCGTGGGCGTGTGGAGGTCCGAGGACTGCTTGGCGATGGCGAGGCGGCGGGTGACCTCGGCCGGCGCGTGGAGCCAGCCGATGCGGAGGCCGGGCGCCAGGGTCTTGGAGAAGGTGCCCAGGCAGATGACGCGCTCGCCGTCCAGCGCGCTGAGCGGCGCCTCGCGGGTGCCGCGGAAGCGCAGCTCGCCGTAGGGGTCGTCCTCGAGGATGAGGGTGTTGTAGCGCTCGGCCAGCTCTACCATCCGGCGGCGGCGGTCGCCGGAGAGGGTGGTGCCGCGGGGGTTGGAGAAGTCGGGGGTGAGGTAGATGAGCTTCACCGGGCGCCGGCGGAGGAGGTCCTCCAGCGCGTCCACGTCCATCCCGTGCTCGTCGCCGGCCACCTCGCAGGGGTCGGCCTGGTAGGCGGAGAAGGCCTGGAGCGCGGCCACGTAGGTGGGCGCCTCGACCGCGACCACGTCGCCCGGGTCGAGGAGGAGCTTGGCCACCAGGTCGATGCCCTGCTGGGAGCCGGTGGTGATGAGCACCTGCTCGACGGAGGTCTGGGTGCCGCGGGCGCGCAGGCGGGAGGCGATCCACTCGCGCAGGGGGACGTGCCCCTCGGTGACGCCGTACTGCAGCGCGGGCGCGCCCTGGGTGGCGAGCGTCTCCTGCACCGCGCGGGAGATCTGCTCGATGGGGAAGAGCTCCGGGGCGGGGAGGCCGCCGGCGAAGGAGATGACCGCGGGGCGCTCGGCGACCTTGAGGATCTCCCGGACGGCGGAGGGCTGGAGGTCGCGCATCCGCGTGGCCAGCAGCTGCTCGACGGGATGGCTGCTCATGGCTCGGCTCCCTTCCGTGACGGGGCGGGGACCACCCGGGTGTCCTCCTTGATGGAGGCGAGGACGATGGTGGTGTGGGTGCGGGTCACGCCGGCGATGGTGCGGAGGTCCTCCACCAGCAGCTTGTCGAGGGCGGAGGTGTCCTCGGTGCGGACCTTGAGCACGTAGGAGTCCTCGCCGGCCACGCGGTGGCACTCGAGGACCTCGTCCAGGTTGAGGACCTTCTTGGCGAAGGACTCGAAGTAGCGGGGGTGCTCGATGGTGACGCCGACGAAGGCGGTGACGTCCTTGCCCAGCTTCCGCGGGTCCACGCGCGCGGCGTAGCCGGTGATCACCTTCGCCTCCTCCAGCTTGCGGATCCGCTCCGCCACGCTGGGCTGCGACAGCCCGACCTTGTGGGCGATGGCCTGCTGGGTCATCCGCCCGTCGGACTGGAGGAGATCGACGATCTGCCCGTCCAGCGCATCCATGACGGGCGGAGTGTGTGCCCGCCCGTCCGGATTTTCAATAGGCCTGCGTGGTTGTGTTCCTATATTATATCGGCAACGGCTGGCGCTTACACTTCGCGCTTGGAGCGACGGAGCTGGCCCATCCATCGGCACCGGCTCGCGAGGAGGCAAGGAGGACCTGAACTGGGGGCCACCCCGGCCCGAAGAGCGGCTGGCCATAATATGGCTGCTGGCCAAGGAGGCTTGGGCGCTCGCCGGGCGGCCCATTCCGGATTACCGGCGGGAGATGCGCTGGGCTGACTGCTCCCGCTGGCCGCCAAGGTAATCCTCCTAGACGAAGTTCGGCCGGCGTGTCGTGGCTCCTGGCGCGACAGATGCCACTCTCTGCCGCCAAGAGGAGAGGTGCAGCCAACCAACTATCGAGCTCCTGCCTTCGCGGATAGAGTCGAGGAATGGCCGCCAAGAGCCTCTCTAGGACCACGAGCAAAACAGCTCCGCCTCCAGCCTCGACTCCCCTGCTAATACCGCTGACAAATCTTCATCTCGACATCGAGAACCCTCGCCTTCCGGAGGAATTACAGGGAGGCGATGAAGAGGACATCGCCAAACATCTCCTTGAAACCGCAGCCCTAGGCGAGCTGGCGCGCTCTTTTGCTGACAACGGCTACTTCATTCACGAGCCCATGATCGTGGCGCCTCTCAAGGCGAGGGCGAACCATTTTGTTGTCATCGAAGGAAACCGGCGGTTGGCTACGCTTCGAATTCTAATGGGCGAGGTTTCATCCGCTAGTTTCGCGGACGTCGTCCTCAGTGGAGAACGCAAACGGGAGCTCAGAGCAATTCCGTGCGTCTCCATTGAAGACCGCGATCTCGTTCACCATTACCTCGGCTTTCGGCACATCGGGGGCATCAAAACATGGAGCTCTGAAGCCAAGGCTCGTTATGTCCATGGCGAGGTGGAGGCAGTGGTCTCCAGAAAGCCTCCAGACCCAGATCCGTTCAGCACAATCGCACGGAGATTTGGCAGCGAGAAACCAGCTATTCGGACCTTCTACTTGGCATTCGCGATTCTGCGGCATGCCCGAAGCGAATTCGGTCTTGACGTCACGCGAATGCAGCAACATTCTGAACGGCGTTTCGGAGTATGGCAACGCTGCATGAGCGTCCCACCACTTCGCGACTACATCGGCCTGAAAGAGACCCAGACCTACGAACAAATCAAGACCAGCCTCAAGCACTTGAAACCGAAGCAATTGCAAGAGGTACTCGATGACATTGCGCCGAAAGAAGGGCTTCCCATCCTGGGAGATTCACGCGACGCGACGGCATACGGCCGCATTCTCGACAATGCGCGCGCGCGCCAAGCGCTTCGTCGAACCCAGGACCTCGAGGTCGCCAAGCAAATCGTTGACGAGGCATCTCTTCCGACGCGCATCCGGCGGCTTGCTAAAAAGGCTGACGCGCTGCTGGCCGAGATCAAGGAGACCGAGATGACCGCTGAACTCGCGGCGGCCATACACGAATTACATGGCAGCGCGCGTGCCCTTTGGGGCCTGACGAAAGCAGAATGATCCATCTACCCAGGCCATGAACCTCATCAGTCCAAACATCGAGGCATATGGCTCGTACGCCAGGGCATCTGCCTTGGCTGACTTTCTTGAACTGGCTGCCTTGAAGGGCAGGACGTTCACCGTGGCCGACGTTTCCGCCTACCTGCAAGACAACAACTGGCGACTCCGCGATGCCTTCAGGCGGCAAGTGGGCTCGCGTGAGGTCAGCGCAACCGAGGTCGAAGTCGAGGAGGAGCCGGATGTCGACGACTCGCCAGTGGAATCGGCGAGTGAGGTATTTTCTCAAGGCGCCAACCGCGTGGTTCGATTACTGGAGGAGCGTTCCACGGTCCTTGGAAAACTGTACCCTTTTCGCCTGACCGACAGGGGGCTGATACCACGGAGGAACGCGGATACGAATCCTGGCCCCTATCAAATACTCTTGGCACTTACCGCTGCGCACGCCTACCAACTGGAGGTGCCTCATGACCCAAAACGGTTGCTGGAGAGGGTCGTCCATCGCGTGGTGAGCCGACGGGGTTGGCTTTGTGCCGACTTTGCGAATCAGCGCAGGAGTGCGTCAAGCTTTGCTGGAGCGCTGGACGCCGTGGGAAATGTAGTCCAGTTGGTGATTGATCCGCTTGCATCCAGCACGAGCCGTGCCGCCCAAGACGCGGGTGTTGACACGATTGCTCATTTCAGCTGGGGAGATTGGCGTCCCGGGAAATGGGTAGTGATCGGACAGGTCACCTGCGCAAAGAGCGACGAATGGAGAGCCAAACTGCTGGAGCCCTCCATTCCGGCATGGAAGAGACGTTTTGGAGAAGCACCGGCCGTGTTTCTGGCAGTCCCGCATCATATCGAACCGGACCACCTCAGGTACCTCTTAGACGAGGCAGAAGGAATCGTGCTGGATCGCCTCCGTATGGCACGCCACATGCCCCAGCCAACTCGTGAGGAACTCGCATTGACGCGCGCGGTATTGAGGTCGAGGGTCGAGGCGTAGACGCGCACCCCGCGGCGGCGACGGGAGAGGAGCGCGCTGCCGGCGAGCAAGGCCAGGGCGAGGGCCGGGGCGCCGGTGGAGGCGCTGCACCCGCCGCCCGCGCCGGCGCCGGAGGAGCCGCTGGAGGCCAGCGAGGGGGAGTTGGAGGAGGTCGGAGGCGTGGTCGGTCCGGACGGCGGCGTGGGGGTGGTGGCCGGCGGCCCCGGGTCCCTGGGCGGCGACGACGACGGAGGCATCACGTCCTCCAGTGTGTCCCCCCGCACCATCGCGTCCTGGTACAGCACCGCGGTCGGCTCGATGGACGCGGCCCGGTACAGCCCGAGCTTCAGGTAGTCGTTCGCGCGGGTGGCGGCGGACGTCTTCGGCACCACGTGCTGTCCGTCGTACCAGAGCTCGACGAAGCCCACATTCTCGTTGTCGCTGAACTTCACGTGCAGGATGAAGTCGTGCCACACGCCGCGCTCCAGCGGCGTCTTCCACACCTCCGTCTGGGCGGTGGAGACGGTGAAGCGGATCTCCTCTCCACGCACGTAGAACTGGATGGGCGGCGACCCGCAGCAGTCTTCCGGCTGGTGCCACTGCGCGAAGAGCTGCCAGTCGTTCGCGCTGGGGTAGTCCGCGGGGAACATCGTGCTCCAGCGGTAGTACGTCTCCGTCCCCTCCTCGGTGCGGCCTTCCTTGAACAGCTCGTTCCGGTTGCCGCTGGCGTTGATGGGGTTGTCCCCCTGCTTCACCGTCACCTTGAGCGCGTACTTCCCCTGGTGGACCGGGTCCGCGACCACCTGCAACCGGTCGGAGGAGACCTCCTGCGTCCCGGTGTACTGGTTGACGTTGCCGGACTCGAAGTCGCCGGACCACTGGATCGCGGCGAGGCAAGGCGTGGCCGCCAGCAGAGCAACGGCGGCGATGACATGGCGCGTTTGCATGGGGGTGGGAACCGGAAGCCCCCCGTGCACTCTTCCCGGGCGCGTCGAGCCCTAGGCAGGCGCGCGGGCGCCCGGCAGGAAGGGCGCGCTCACCGGCGAGACCGCGCCCTCCGCCAGCACTCCCGCCAGCAGCGCCGCCAGCGCGCGCGCCCGGTCGAGCCGGACGACGTGCCCTTCCGCCGCGCCGGGATGCACCTGCACGCTCCGCCGCTCGAAGCCCGGGAAGGACAGCTCGACGCACGCCGCGCCGTCGTCGAACCGGGCGACCGACCTGGCGCGGTCCAGCTCCAGCGACAGCCGCTGCCCCTCGTGCCGGCCGACGATGCGGTCGACCTCCGGCTCGCGCTCCACCGCGAAGCCCTCCAGCCGGGCCGGCGCCGACTCCATCCGCGCCCTCGAGCCGAAGAAGCGCGGCTTCACCACGTACGGCCCGCCCTCCTCCGGGCAGAACACGTCGCAGTTGCCGCACTCGTTGCAGAAGTCCGCGTAGTTGGCCAGCTGGTGCTTGTCCTTCAGCTTGAACACCCGCTGCCCCTCCTCCACCGCTTGCCCGCCGCGCACCACCAGGTCCGGCAGCGCGACCTCCGCCGCCAGCGACTCCGGCACCTCGATGGAGAAGTTGGCGTCGTTGGGGCAGACCGGGATGCACTTGTCGCAGGACACGCAGTCGAAGAACCACAGCTTGCTGCCCAGCCGCCGCGGCACCGCGCTGTTCTGCGCCGCCGCGTAGCGCTTGTCCTGCACCGCCTTCGCCGCCGACGCCGAGTGGTTGGCCAGCGCGCTCCCTCCCGGCTCGGCCTGGATGAAGTCCCGCACCGTCGCCACGCCGCGCGCCTTCATCCGCGCCGCCAGCTGGTCGAGGTACTTCGGCAGCCGCGCGTACCCGCCTGGCTTCAAGAGGTCCGTGCAGGTGGTGACCGGCGTCATCCCCGCCGCCACGCAGTCCGGGAAGTTCTTCGCGTCCACGCCGGCGGAGAAGCTGATCGGCAGCGATCCGCCGTACGCCTCGCGGAAGCGCCGGCACAGCTCGAAGGTGATGACGTGCAGCGGCGCGCCGGAGAGGTACATCACCTTCTCCGAGGCGGGGAAGAACGCCTTGTGGTTCTCCACCACCAGCGTGTTGGAGAACTTCGCGCCGAAGGTCAGCCCTCGGGACGCCGCGAGACTCTGCAGCCTCCGCACCAGCCCCAGCGCCGCGTCCCACTGGAGGTCCTTGTCGAAGGACTCCTGGTGGGGGCGGATGTCCCGGTACCCCAGCCGGTCACAGAGCAGCTCCCGCACCGCCTCGTACCCGAGCAGCGTGGGGTTGAGCTTCACCACCACGTGGATGCCGGCGTCGGTGAGCAGGTGCTCGCAGATGCGCTCGATCTCCTCCGCCGGGCAGCCGTGGAAGGTGGAGAGGGTGATGCACGCGGAGAGGCGGTCCGGCACCTTCGCGCGCTCCGGCCGCCAGTCGCGCAGGTCTGCCGGCCAGGCGTCGAAGAGCGCGTCGAGGCCGCGCCGCGCGTCCAGCATCCCGTCGATGAACGCGCGCACCGGGGGCGACTGGATGCCCTTCAGGTCGTAGCCCACGGACATGTCGAAGAGGAAGTCGCCGTTCGGCCCCTCCAGCCCGATGCCCAGGCCGCGCGCGCGCAGCGCGTGGAGCAGCACCCACGCCTTCTGGTACTCGCGGAGCGACGCCTCCAGCTTCAGCTCCTGCGACCACTCCACGTTGTACCCGACGTTGGTGGCGTCGATGCAGGGGCGGGGGATGACCAGCTCGTCGTTGATCTGGACGGTCTTCAGCTCCATCACCCGCCCGCCCGCGAGGTACGAGAGCACGATGTTCTGCGCCAGCTGCGACTGCGGCCCCGCCGCCGGCCCGAGCGCGTTCGCCGCCCGCTCGCCGTGGAACGTCACGCTGAAGTCCAGGCCCTCCGGCGCGCGGTGGAAGCTGCGCGCGGGGAGGTCGAAGCAGCGGCCCAGCGGAAGCTCGGCGGCGATTCGGCGCAACAGCGCGTCCAGCGGCTGGGGGATCAGGTCCGCCACGGACCGCTGGTTCTAGCAGAACGGACGAAGATCCCGCGTCAGTGCGCGAACGCCGGCTCGGCGCCCTCGAAGGAGAGGGAGATCTTCCCCTTCCCCTCCGGGTCCAGCTTGATCTGCACCGGGATGCCGCGCTCGCGGTACGACTCCAGCGACTTCTCCGCCGCGTCCAGCAGGTCCTGGTACCGCTCGTCGAGCTCGACGGCGACGAGGATGGCGAACTCGTCTCCGTCCTGGTGACCGGCGTTGACGATGCTGCACCGGCGGAAACGGGCCCAGCGACCGTTCTCCATCTTCACCAGCTCGCCTTCGTACGCCATCGAGGCCCCCTGTTGGGAAAAGCGGATACGAATAACATAGGGACGACCGCTTCCTGCGTCGATACCCCCTTTGAAAATTTCTCAAGCGCCCGTCACTACTTGGCTAAACGACGTGAACATCGCATCATGTTCGCAGTGCAGGGTGGCAACTTGTTAAAGCTGTAAATTTGCGAGCTTGTAAATCTGTTTACTGGAGCCGCACCCCAGCCAGGTCTTCCAGGGCGGTGATCACCGCGGTGATGTCCTGCTCGCCTTTCCCGGCGGCGCGCGCCAGCTGGTACGCCTCCTTCACCGCGGCGACCGCGGGCGTGGGCACGCGGTGCTTCGCCGCGCTGTCGAGGAAGAGCATCAGGTCCTTGAACATCAGGTCGATGGAGAAGTGCGTCTCGAAGTCGCGCCGGAGCACCGCGCCGCCCTTGAAGTCGAAGTAGGGCGAGCGGAAGCCGGACGCCTGCACCACCTCCAGCACCTTGCGCGGGTCGGTGCCGGCCTTCTTCGCCAGCAGCATCCCCTCGCACAGCCCCTGGAGCATCATCGCGATCAGCGCGTTGCCGGCGAGCTTCACCTGGCTTCCCGTGCCGACCTCGCCGCAGAGGATGGCCTTCTCGCCGACCGCGGCGAACACGGGCTGCGCGCGCTCGAAGGCGGCGGGCTTGGCGCCCACCATCAACAGCAGCGTCCCCTTCTCCGCGCCGTTCTTCGACCCCGTCACCGGCGCCTCCACGAAGTCGATCCCCTTCGCCGCGCAGGCGCCCTCCAACTCGCGCGTCAGCTCCGGGGAGACGGTGGAGAAGTCGATGAACAGCTGCCCGGCGCGCGCGGCGGCGAAGAGGCCGTCCTGGCCGTGGACGACCTCGCGCAGGGCGGCCGGGTCGGCCACGCAGGTGCAGAAGGCGTCGGTGCCGGCGGCCACCTCGCGCGGCGCCGACACCGGCTTCACCCCGTCCGCGGCCAGCGCCTCGGCCCGCCCGCGCGTCCGGTTCCAGGCGAGGACCTCGAAGCCCTTCTTCGCCAGGTTCTTCGCCATCCGACTGCCCATGATGCCCAGCCCCACGAATCCGACCCGCGCGATGCGATCCATCTTCCGTGCACCCTTCCTTTCACCGCACCCGGCGCCCTAGATTGCCGGGCGCATGAAGTTGCCAGACCTCCTCGGCGGCGAGAAGTCATCCGGGCGGGCGACCCGGCTCGCGGCCCAGGACCGCGCCGAACGCCTGCTGGCGGAGAGCTTCCGGCTGCTCTCGCAGCTCTGCTCCAAGGTGGCAGATCTGATCGAGACCCAGCGGCTGCAGCGGCAGGGCTACCAGCCGCAGGGGAAGTGGCTGGAGCGGCTGGACGGCGAGGCTGGAGGGATTGCCCCGGACGCGGAGAAATCGTCCGGTCGAGAACATTGAGCGGTTGCTTCCCGCCGAGGGCGTCCGCATGTTGAGGGACCTCGCCCCCGTTCGAGGACCTTGCATGGGATATCTCCTCGTGGTCGACGACGATGCCAGCCACCGAGCGCTGATCTCCGACGTCCTGGACGAGATGGGCTACCAGACGCGGGAGGCGGCCAACGGCCGCGAAGCGCTGGACCTGCTGGAGTCGGAGATACCGATGGCGGTGCTCCTGGACCTCCGGATGCCCGTGATGAGCGGGTGGGGGCTGCTGGAGGCGCTGAAGAATCTCCCCCGCGCGCGCAACCTGCCGATCATCATCATCTCGGCGTATGGGTTCGAGTGGGAGGCGGAGCTGGTGGGCGCCTCCGGGTACGTCTCCAAGCCGGTGGACCTGGACAAGGTGCGCAACACGGTCCAGCAGATCGTCGGCCCGCCGCCCGTGGAGCTGTACCACTGAGCCTGGGGAGGTAGCGGCCGAAGGCCGCCGCACCAGCGTCCCCCCGGGTTTTCGGGGGGCTGAGGTAAGTTGCGCCGGATGGCCGAGGCAGCCCCGGCGGTGAAGGCCAAGGGACTCACCAAGCGATTCGGGGCGTTCACCGCGCTCGACGGGTTGGACCTGGAGGTGCCGCGGGGCGCGTTCTTCGCCTTCCTCGGGCCCAACGGGGCGGGCAAGTCCACCACCATCTCCATCCTCACCGGGGTGTACGCGCGCGACGGCGGCGACCTGGAGCTGCTGGGCCTGGAGGCGGAGCGGAACGCGCTGGCGCTCAAGGCGCGCATCGGCGTGGTGCCGGAGGAGCTGTCGCTGTTCGAGCGGCTCACCGGCCGGCAGTACCTGACCTTCTGCGGGCGGATGTACGGGCTGGCCGGGGCGGCGGCGGAGGCGCGCGCCGAGGAGCTGCTGGCGCTCACCGAGCTGTCCGCCAAGGGCACGTCGCTGGTGGCGGACTACTCCAAGGGGATGCGGCGGCGGCTGGCCATCGCGGCGGCGCTCATCCACGCGCCGGAGCTGGTGTTCCTGGACGAGCCGTTCGAGGGCATCGACGTGCTGGCGGCGGGCGTCATCCGCGAGCTGCTCCAGGAGCTGTCGCGCCGGGGGGTGACCATCCTGCTCACCACCCACGTGCTGGAGATCGCCGCGCGGCTGGCGACGCACGCCGGCATCATCCGGGCGGGGCGGATGGCGGACCAGGGCGCGGTGCCGGCGCTGCTGGAGCGGCACCGGCAGCGGACGCTGGAGGGGGTGTTCGAGGCGCTGGTGGGGGTGCCGGCGTCGCGGCACGCCAGCCTGTCCTTCTACGACGGGGCGGCGAAGTGAGGGGGTCGCCCGGCTTCCTCAGGCACCTGTGGCTGCTGTGGCGGCTGCGGGCGCAGATCGCGCTGAACCAGCGGACGAGCCGGGCGCTGGCGGCGGCGCTGTTCGCGGCCAGCGTCGTCCCCGCGGTGGGCCTGGGCGCGTCCGCCTACGCGCTGCTGTCGCTGCGGTGGGTGGCGGAGTCGAGGGTGTGGTCGGCGTTCATCCTCAACCTGCTGTGCTTCGTCACCTCGGCGGTGTGGTGCACCTGGCCCATCCTCTCCGCCGGCGTGGACGACCACAGCGAGCTGTCCCGCTACGCCGCCTTCCCCATCTCCCGCTTCCGGCTGCTGTTCGCCTCCACGGTGGCGTCGGTGCTGGAGCCGAGGATCCTCTTCTTCTTCGCGCCGGTGGTGGGGGCGTCGCTGGGGTTCGCGTCCACGCACCAGGTGGCGGCGCGGCCGCTGGTGCCGGTGCTGATGGTGTCGTACGCGGCGCTCAACGCGGCGTGGAGCCGGTTCGGGCTGCACGTGGTGCTGAACGTGCTGCGGGCGCACCGGAACGCGGAGCTGCTGGGCGGGTTCTTCGCGGCGTTCCTGCTGGCGTGCTCGTTCATCCCGCCGGTGGACGCGTCGTGGCTGTTCGCGGTGGTGAACGGCGCGTCGGCGCTGGACGACACGGTGCTGATCAACGCGGCGGTGGCGCTGGGGCGGGTGCCGCCGGGGTTCTACGGGGGCGCGCTGCTGGCGCTGTCGAGGGGGGACGTGGCGGGGGCGGTGACGCGGCTGGGCGGGCTGTGGGCGTTCACCGGGCTGGGGTTCGGGGCGGCGTACGTGCTGCTGTCGCGGTTCTACGAGAGCGCGGGGCGGAGCGGCGGAGCGGCCGGGCTGACCGAGCAGCGGAACCCCTTCGCCAGGACCGCGGTGCCGTTCACCACGCTGCTGGCTCGGGAGGCGCTGGACCTGTGGAAGAACCCGCGCGCGCGGCTGCTGGCGTCGGTGCCGTTCGTGCTGGCGATCCTGATCAAGCTGCTCTCGGGGCGGGACCTGTTCGTGTTCCTGGTGGGGCGGACGGCGGACGCGTGGCTGCTGGGGGCGCTGGCCACCTACGGGGCGGTGGTGATGGCGGCCACCTTCTCGCAGAACATGTTCGCGTACGACGGGCACGGGTTCTCGCTGCTGCTGGCGGCGCCGGTGACGTTGACGCAGGTGATGCGGGCGAAGAACGCGGTGCACGGGGCGGCGGCGCTGGTGCTGTCGTCGCTGGTGGCGGGGTTCTACGCGGTCTACTTCCGCACCGCGTCCGCGCTGGACGTGGCGTGCGCCATGGCGTCGGTGCTGGTGGTGGTGCCGGTGGTGCTGGCGGCGGGGAACTTCCTCTCGGTGTTCTTCCCGGTGAAGTTCCACGCCTCCTTGAAACGGAGGGACAAGGTGCCGTTCACCGCGTCGATGCTGGGCGTGGCGGCCGCCAGCCTCGGCTGCACGCCGATGACGTTCGCCTTGCGGTGGCAGGTGCGGGAGGGGGCGACGGTGGAGACGCTGGGAATCCTCGCGCTCTCCGCCGCGCTGGGGTGGATGGCGTACCGGTGGTCGTTCGACCCCGCCGCGCGGCAGCTGATGCTCCACCGGGAGCGCGTGCTCAGCGCGGTGACGAGGGACTGAGCGTTGTATTACCTTGGTACTACCATGGCCACATCGCTGAAGTTGCCGGACCAGCTCAAGGAGCGAATCACCAAGGTGGTCAAGGGGACGGACAAGAGCCCCCATGCCTTCATGGTGGAAGCCATCGAACAAGCGACGGAGCGGGCCGAGCTCCGGAAGCGATTCGTGGCGGACGCCCTGAGGGCGGAGCGAGAGACCCTGCGCACCGGCCTGGCGTACGACGCAGATGATGTTCACGCGTACATCAAGGCGCGCGTGAGGGGCCGCCGGGTGGCTCGCCCCAAGGCGAAACCGTGGCGGGAATGAAGTACTCCACTCGAGCGCTGGCAGACCTGGATCGGCTCAGCGACTTCCTCCTCGAACACGACCCTCTCCTCGCGGACCGCGCCATCGATCGGATCTGCGAGGCCGTCTTCATCCTGAAGGACCACCCGATGATCGGCCGCCTGGTCGAGGGCGGGCTCCGCGAGCTGCTCATCTCTCGTGGGCGCACGGGCTACATCGCCCTGTATCGTTTCGACGAGGTCGAAGACGTGGTGCAAGTGCTGTCCGTGCGCCACCAGCGAGAGGCGAAATACCAGTGAGCGGCTTCGAGCTCGCCGATCCGATGAAGCTGGCCGGGCAGCTGGTGGACGGCCAGCTGAAGGGCGCGGCCACGGGCCTGCAGCTCGCGTCCGCCACCCTGGACGCGCCGTTCAGCGTCGGGCTGCCGAACGTGGGGTTCGGCGCGAGCGCCGGCGCCACGCTCTCCATGTTCGCGTACGGCGCGGACGGCGCGGCGGACCCGGAGGGCGTGGTGGGCCGCCCGCTGCCGCCCGGCGGGGCCGGAGATCCGCTGCAGATCTCCCCGCCGCTCTCGCCCGAGGGGAAGGTGTTCCTGGCCTACTGCCTGGAGGCGAACGCGCGCGCCAACGCGGATGGGGGCGCCGGATTCTTCGGCGTCTCCGGCGAGACCGAGCGGCGCGTGAAGTTCACCGACTACCACGGCCACTCCCCGACCGAGCTCGTCCGCGAGGCGTTCCTCGCCGACGTGTTGAAGCTCCGCAACATCGCCCGCCCCGGCGACCTGACCGCCCTCCCCGTGGGGGACGCCATGGCGATGAGCACCTCCGGCCGGCTCTCCTGTTCCCTCTCTGTCTCCTGGTCCGACCTGCTCCCGGGCGCCATCGGCCGCCTCAGCCGGCTCCTCCCCGGCGTCGACCACCTCATCGCCCTGGAGACGAGCCTGGGCGCCAGCCTCCACGCGGGCGCCTCCATCCAGGACGACTTCGTGCTCGTCCTCTCCCGCCCCGAGCCGGGCCGCCTCCGCGCCAGCCTCCTCCGCGGCGAGACGTGCGCGGAGGGCGCGGGCCTGGCGCTCTCCGCCGGCGTCGCCTTCGACGCGTCCGCGCCCGTGGAGGCGGTGCTGGGCGCGCTCGCCGGGCGGCCGCTGAAGTGGGTGGACGACACCATCGCCAGCCTCGTGGCCCAGGTGCCGCTGGATGACTTCGTCCGGGGGGCGCTGAAGCTGGTGCTGGACCGGATCGGCCTGGCGGGCGGCGAGGCCGACCCCGCGGGGCTGCTGGCGCGCTGGGAATCCGTCAAGGAGCGGATCCGCGGCCAACTGAAGGAGCTCGTCACCCTGCGGATCAGCTCCGGCCTCACCTACGACTTCCAGCGCACCGAACAGCGCTCCGCTCTCTTCCAGGCTGTCCTCCCCGACGCCGACGCGCTCGCGCAGCACCCGGCGCTCCTGAGCGGCGACCTCACCTCGCTGCTCCAGCTCCTCTCCGCCACCGGCCGATCCCCCGAGATCTACCTCCGGCAACACTCCGTGGAGCGCCGCAACGCCTGGGGCTTCTCGCTGGGCATTCCGTTCACCTCCGGGGCGTCCTCCACCGACGAGGACCGGCTCCGCTTCGCCACCACCACCCGCCAGGATGGCCAGAAGCGACTGGCCGCCCTCGGCGCCCGCAGCTACCGCGGCGACCTCTTCGGCATCGCCGCCGACTGGGGCGGGGAGCTGCACGCGGAGATGGCGGAGTTCAGCGCCGCCCCGAAGGCGAGCGACTTCCAGTACGGCCTCCACCTGCTGATGCACCGCAACGAAGGGGGCGCCGGCGCGCTGGCCCAGGTGGTGGACGACGCGGTGGTGTGGGGGGCGATCGCGGAGAGCGACCGGCCGGCGGTGCTGGAGCAGATCCGGGCGAAGGCGGGGAACGGCCGGGTGGACGCGCGGGTGGAGCTGACCGTCTCGGACGCCGGGCTCCGACAGCTCCTGCCGGCGGCGGCGGGCGCCGCGCAGGCGGTCGTGGCTCGCGCCCTGGCGAGGGCGATGCCCTGGTACGGCTGGCGCGCCCGCCAGAACGCGGACGTGCGCGGGGCGGTGTACGCGCCGCTGTGGGAGGGGTTGCTCAGAGACGGAGGATGGGCGGCGAAGGCGGCGGCCGCCGCGGCGGAGAGCGCGCTGGCGCACAACCCGGTGGCGAAGGACGTCGCCCCCATGGAAGGGCAGTGGCCCTCGCCGGGGCTGCTCACGTTCGCGTCGCTGGTGAACGCGCACCCCACCCTCGCCGCCACCGCGCAGCGGATGCTGGCCGGGCTCCAGGCGCTGGCGGGGACGATCGACTCCATCATGCCCGCCGACGCCATCGACGCCGCCTTCCAGCAGCTCCAGGGTGGGTGGGGACAGTCGTTCCTCCTCCGCGCCTTCGGGGCGATGGTGGTGGTCCTGGCGGGACAGCGCGGCGCGATGAAGCAGATCGACCGGACGTTCACGGTGAGCCTCCCGGACGCGGACGCGCTGCTGGCCTTCACCACCTCGAAGTGAGGCGCCTCAGAATTCCGGCGCCCTGGGGCAGCCGCGCCGTGGCCGCCGGGCGCGCCGCGTGGCGGCCTCCCCTCTGGAGCGCGCGCTGGCAGCCCGTATGCACACGCCCGGTGCGGGCCGGTGTTCCCCCCGAGGTCCCCATGCGTTGGCTCACGGTGCTGTGCGCGGTCGCGGCGATCTGTCTGGCAGCCCCGGCGCGAGCGGAACCCAGGGTCTGCCTGAAGTGGGGTTGGGCGCCGGACGACGGCGGCGCCCCGGACCCCGAATACCAATGGCTGGTCTCGGACGCGCCGACGGACGTCACCACCGACCCGGCGGACGGAGGAGGCACGGTGATCTCGCCTCCCCCGACGCTGCGGAAGGTGTGCTTGCACTACGGCTGGCGCGATGAGGGGACCGGGTGCAGCGCCGCCGTCGGGTTGCCGCTGGGCGGCGCCGCGCTCGTGCTGCTGGGGTTGATGGCGAGGCGCCCGCGCTGGCGGGTCCAGTGATGGCCAGCCTCGCCGCCACGGCGGCCGCCACAGGCCCATGGCGCCGTGGAGTCTCGCGCGCGCTCGCCGTTCGCGGGGACGCCGTCCGTGCGGCGGGCGCGCCTGGTCGCGCGCTCCTTCAGGCTGCGGTCGCCGGCGCGGGAGCCCGGTTCCTGGCGAGCGCGGACGGCGCGCGTGCGGCCATCCTCCGGACGGCGTGCGCCGTACCGGTGTGGCGCCTATGGATCCTCCACCTGGTCGACCTCCGGCGGCGGGCGCTGTGGCAAGGGCTGGCGTGCGTGGCGGTCACCGCGGCGCTCGCCCTGCGCTTCCCGTTCGTCTCGCTCTGGCTGGGCGCGGCGCTCCTCGGCGTCCCGCACCTGATCTCCGGCGTCCGCCACCTCGCGGTCCGCCGGCGCCTCGCGGCCACCACCTGGATCGCCGTCGGCGGCGCCATGCTGATCGGCGTGGTCCAGCTGTTCGACGCCGGCACCTGGACCACCACGGCCACCAGCCTCTGCTTCGCCGTGGCCATGGGCTCCGAGGCGCTCGCCGGTCGCGGCGCGAATGACGACCGCCGCCTGCCGCTCCTGGGCATGGCCGCGCTGTACGGCACCGCCGCCGTGCTCTGGCCGCTGCGCTCGCTGATCGTCCTCTCCCACGCGCACGCCATCGGCTCCATGGCGTGCCTGGCGCTCCTCGCTCGCCGCCGGGCGCCGCTGGCCTGGGTGCCCATGGCCGCCGCCGCCGCGGTGATGGTGGCGGCCTTCGCGGGCGCCTTCGACGCGTGGCTCCCGGCCGCGCCGTACGCTCCGCCCTCCTCGGCGGAATCGCTGGCCACCGCCCGCATCCTCGCCGCCTTCCCGGGCGCCTCCGGGCTCACCCGGCAGCGCGGCCTCTTCGCCTACGCGTTCGGGCAAGCGCTGCACTACTCCGTCTGGGTCCGCCTCGTCCCCGACGTGGATCGCCCCGCCGCCGTCCCGCAGACCTTCCGCGTCGCCTGGTCCCGGCTCCGCGCGGACCTGGGCCGCTGGGCGCTCCCGCTCGCCGTCGCCTGCGCCGTGGCGCCGGCGGTCATCCTCATCGGCGGGACCACCGCGCGGGAGACGTACTTCACCCTCGCGTACTTCCACATCGGCCTCGAGGCCGCGGCGCTGGTTGCCCTCCTCCGGGGGCTCTGATGCGCGCGCGCGGCGCCCTGCTGCTCCTCCTCCAAGCCGCCGTCGCCACCGCGCACGAGGACCTCGAGGCGGTGTGGTTCCAGCCCCTCGCTCCCATCGCAGCCGGTGGGGCCATCATCCCGGCCGGATTCACGCATGGCCTGGGGCCGTCGTCCGACCTCACCGTGGAGCTGACGCCCTACTGGCAGGTGGGGGAGCTGGGCGCCTGCCTCAATGGCTGCCGGCAGAGGCTGCTCGGCCTGATCGCCACCGGCGGGGTCACCTTCCCCAAGCCGATCATCTCGGCCGCCGACTGGGAGCTGGAATGGTTCTGGGGCCCGAAGCTCATCTTGGCTGCGGCGAACGAGACCGGCATCGCTGGATATACCGGGAGGGACTACGCCTTCGTCCCCGGCACTTCCTACGAATTCGGCGGAGGCGTCGATGTCGGCGCTCAGGTCCACCACCGGCACTCCGGGTGGTTCGTGGCGCTCGTCCTCGGCCTGCAGTGCACGAAGCCGTTCAACTACGGCCTGTACGAAGACTGGCTGCCCAACGTGCCCACCTCGCCGGTTTGGCTGGTGCGCGAGTACTCGCTCGAGTACCGGCGCAACGACGGGACTCCCCTCATCGGCCTGAACCTGAACCTGCTGCGGATCGGCATCGTGTTCTAGGGGACCGCGACGGCGGCAGAGCTGATCTTCGGCCCCTCCGCCTGCCCGTCCGACGGGATCGCCTCGCAGCTCCACAGGTCGCGGCTCACCACCATCCGCCCGGGCGCCTCGGGGGAGATGTTGGCGAAGCTCTGCGCCTTGCCGTCCTTGAACCACGCGTACCGGTACTCCACCTTGTCGCCGTCCGGATCCACCGCCGGCTCCACCACGGTGCACGTGAGCGGCTGGCCCGCCACGGGCGGCGAGGGCATCACCGCCAGCCGCCCGCCGCTGGGAGGCATGTTGCCGATGGTGCGCTGCGCGCTCGCGGCCGGCGAATCCGCCTGCCCGTCCGACGCCACCACCGAGCACGTCCACGTCTCCCCGCGCGCGGTGAGCTTGGCGGGCACCACCGCGGGGTTCTCCAGCCCCTTCACCGCCTGCCCGTTGCGCGTCCACGCGTAGCGGTACTTCACCGGGTCGCCGTCCAGGTCGGGCGCGTCCGTGGCCACGCGACAGACCAGGTCGTCCTCGGTGTTGGGCGACTCCGGCTCCACCACCACCGTCGGCGCGTCCGGCGCGCTGTTCCGCACCGTCACCTGCGCGCTGGCGACGCCCGACGTGGTGAAGCCGTCGTCCGTCCACACGTCGCAACCCCACACCTCGTTCTTGTGGATGACGCGGCCGGGAAGGATAGGGGCGTCGCGCGCCAGCGGCACCGCCTGCCCGTACTTCGACCACCGGATGTGCACGCCCACCGGGTCGCCGTCCGGGTCCTTCTCCGGCGCGGAGGCATCGCAGTGGAGCTCCTGCGAGGTCACCGGCGGCGACGGCGTGAGTGACAGCTTCGGCGACGGCGGGGGCGTGTTCCTCGGGTGCGCCACCGCGCGCGCCAGCGGCCCCTCCTCCTCGCCGTCGAACGCCGCCACCTGCACCTCCAGCACGTCGCCGCCCCGGAAGGTCAGCGGCGCCAGCTTCGACGCGTCCAGCGGCACGCTCACCGGCAGCCCGTTGCGCAGCCAGCGGTAGTGGTAGACCAGCTTGTCCCCGTCCGCGTCGGTCGCCTCGCGCGCCACCATCGCCTGCACGCCCGTCTCGGCGGTGGGCTCGGCCGGCTCCAGCGTCACCTGCGGCGCGCTCGGCACCGAGTTCCTCACCGAGCACTCCGCGTCCGCGCTCGCCCCCGCCTCCACCCCGTCGTGTGGCGTCACCGTCACGACCAGCCGCTGGTGCTTCCTCAGCTCCCCGCCCGCGACCGAGTCCTTCCCCGCCCAAGCCCCCCGCGCCTGCCCGTTCACCGTCCACGCGTACCGGTAGCTGATGGCGTCCCCGTCCACGTCCGTGGAGGCGACCTTCACCGCCACGTGCAGGTCCGTCCCCACCGGTACCGGCCCGCCCGTGCACAGCGACACCGCGGGCGGCGTGGGCGGCGTGTTGATGACCTTCACCTGCGCCCGCGCCGGCTTCGACTCCGCCATCCCGTCCGAGGCGAACACCGCCACGCTCCAGGTCTCGCCCTTCTTCGGCATCTCGCGGGGGACCTCGGCGGCGGCGGGCGGGAGCTGAACCGGCTCGCCGTCGCGGCGCCACTCGAAGCGGTAGAAGAGGACGTCGCCGTCCGGGTCGGCGGCCTCCTTCAGCACCGCGCGCAGCGCCTCGCCGCGGCGGGGTTTCGCCGGCTCGATGCTGACCTCCGGGGCGGGCGGCGTGGCGTTGCCGATCTGCGCCGCCGCGCTCGCCTCCGGCCCGGCCGCCTCGCCGTCGAAGGCGGTGACCACCAGGCCCCAGCGGTCGCCGCGCTTGAGGTCGCTGGTGGGGACGGTGGCCTGCCCCTCCGGGTACCCCATGCGCACGCCGTTGCGGAACCAGGCGTACCGGTAGAGCAGCGAGTCGCCGTCGGTGTCGGTGGCCGGCTTCTTGATGACCGCCACCAGCGCGGTCTGGTTGGTGGGGGCGGCGGGCTCGATGGCGACCGCGGGCGCGGTGGGCAGCGCGTCCTGCACCTCCACCTCGGCGCCGCCGGGCTCGCCGTGGTCGGCGCCGTCCAGCGGGAGGGCCTCCACGCGCACGCGCTCGTGCTTGCGCAGGTCGTGCGCAGGGACCTCCTTGCGCGCCGGGTCCCGCTCCTTCGGGTTGCCCAGCGGCGCGCCGTTCCTCGTCCACGAGAACGCGTACGTCACCGGGTCGCCGTCGATGTCGGTGGAGGGCCGGACGATCTCCAGGGCCACGGGTCCACCCGTCGTCGGGCGCTCCGGGGTCAACCGGACCAGCGGCGCCGAGGGCGGCGTGTTGCGGACGGTCACCTGGGAGGCGCTCGACTTGCCCTCCTGCTCGCCGTCGCTGGGCACCACCGTCACCTCCCAGCGGTCGCCCTTCTTCACGTCGGCGGTGGGGATCTCGAACGCATCGCCCGCGGGCGCGTACGGCGCGCCGTTCCGCTTCCACACCGCCTTGTAGGTCACCGCGTCGCCGTCCGCGTCCGCGGGCGGGCCGGAGACGACGAGCCGGAACGGGTGCCCGGCGCCGGGCGCGGCGGGGACGAACGCCAGCTTCGGAGGCGGCGGCGGAGTGTTCGTCACGCGGATCTGCCCCGACCAGGTGCCGCCCTCCTGCCGCCCGTCGTACCCGGCGATCTCCACCGCCACCAGGTCGCCCTTGCGCAGCGACTCCGACGGCACCGCGGCGAGGGTGAGCGGATAGTTGCGGTGCTCGCCGTTCACCGACCAGCGGTAGTGGTACGACACCGCGTCGCCGTCCGGGTCAGGAGCGGCCTTCTGCAGCTGCGCGGCCACCGCGTCGCCCCTTCGCGGCGTCTTCGGCGCCAGCGCGAACACTGGCGCGTCGGGCGGGCTGTTGAGCACGCCGGCCTCGGCGATACCGGGCTTGCCCTCCAGCGTCCCGTCGAACGCGGAGACCACCGCCGTCCAGCGCTGGCCCTTCTTCAGGCTGTTGGCGGGAATGGAGTCCTTGGACAGGTCCGCCTTCGCCCCGTCCACCAGCCAGGTGTAGCGGTAGGTGACGGCGTCGCCGTCCGCGTCCTGGGCCGGCTTCGCCACCTCCACCTTCGCGCTGCCGCGCACCGAGAGCGACTGCGGGACCATGCGCACCACCGGCGGGCCGGGCGCGGTGTCGGCGATGACGCGGTCGGGACTGCGCACCCCGTGCGTGGGGAGCGCCAGCTCGTAGTGCCAGGTCTCGCCCTTCTTCGCGGTCCGCGGCGGCAGCTCGCGCTTGCCCTGGAGCTCCTTCACCACCTTGCCGTTGCGGAACCAGGCGACGGGCGCGTCCTTGGGCTCCGGCGTCCCCTCCACGGAGAAGTACTGCCAGGCGGCCTTGAGCGCGTCGTCCACCTGCGGCTTCGCGGGCTGCAGCTCCAGCGCCTTGTAGCGGAGCGGGTGGGCGTGGACGGCGCCGGTGCGCGCGGCGTCGTGACCGGCGCCCGCCCAGGCGATGACCAGCGGCTTCCCCTTCGGCGCGTCCAGCCGCAGCCCGTGGAGCTTCCCGTCCGAGCTCCCCAGGAACACCGCCGCGCCGCCGTCCCTCGTGCGCGCGAGGAAGGGCGTGGTGGGGTTCGGGCCGACGGTGATGGGCGGGCGCACCTTGGCGCCGTTGCCGCCGATGACGTGGAGGAGGCCGTCGCGCTCGGCGACGAGGAGGTCCGGCTTCCCGTCGGCGTTGACGTCCGCGGCCGTCACGCCGCCCTCCAGCGGGGACTTCATCCGCTGCGGGAAGCCCTGCACCGGCTTGCCGTCGCCGTGCACCGCCCAGAGCTGGCCGTCGCTGGAGGTGAAGGCCACCTCCAGGGTGTCGTCGGAGTCCAGGTCCACCAGCGCGGGCGCGCCGAAGCAGGCGAAGCCGGCGCTGGCGGGGAAGCCGGGGAGCTTCTCGCCGGCGCCGCTCACCGCGTGGAGGGAGAAGTCGCGCGAGGCGGCGGCGAGGTCCACCTTGCCGTCGTCGTCCAGGTCGCCGAAGGCGGGCGCGCCGTTCACCGCGAAGTGGGCGGCGAGAGGGAAGCCGGGGAGGGGGATGCCGCTCGCGTCGACGACGTGGACGGGGCCGGGTTCGGAGCCGACGGCGATGGCGATCTTCCCGTTGAGGCGGCCGACGCTGGGCGAGGACGTGAGCGGCTTGTCGCCCAGCTGGATGGGGAACGGCGGGCGCTCCTTGCCGGCCTCCTTGCCCGAGGTGTTCAGGACGTGCAGCGCGCCCGAGGCGTCGCCCTGGAGCAACTCCGGCTTGCCGTCCCCGTCCACGTCGACCAGCGACGGGCCGGCGGCGCACTCCTTGCCCAGCGAGACCGGGAAGCCGCTCAGGGGCGCGCCGCGCGGGGAGAGCAGGAACACCTTGCCGGATTTCGTGGTGACGGCGATCTCCGCCCTGCCGTCCCCGTCCACGTCGGCGGCGGCGAGGTCCCCGGCGGCCTCTTCGTCCTTGCCCAGCGAGGCGGGGAAGCCGGTCAGCCCCTTGCCGTCCAGGGAGAACGCGAACACCTGGCTCCCCGCGGTGGCGACGACGGACTCGCCGGAGCCGGTCAGGTCCGCCGCCACCGGGGAAACGCGGACCGGCGCGCCCAGCTTCTTGGGGAACTGCGGCAGGTTTCCGGCGATGGAGGCCGACGCGGCCAGGAGCGCCGCCAGCCTGGCGAAGCGGGGGAGCACAGAGGCGGACGACTCTAGCCGCCGGCCTCCGCGGGCGCACGAAGCTCGCCACGGATCCAGGCCACGAGCTGAGTCAGGAGCGTCAAGAGGGTCAGCGGGCCCCAGAAGAGCTCGACGTTCACGGCGAAGGCGCCCAGGAGCACCAGCGCGCGGCTCTGGCCGAACGGGGACACCAGGACCCGGTCGTCCCGGGCCCCCAGCAAAGCCCGGAGGATTCGCGGGTACGCCGCCATGACGGTGAAGGGCCGCCGCAGGGCCGCGCCGATCGCCTCGCCCCAGGTGTGCTCCCGCTGCTCTGACGACGGCCGAACGCCAAGATGTCCTCCGGCGTCCAGCGCCACCGCGGCGGTGACGCGGTCATCGCCGCGCAGCACCACCACCTCCACGGGCGCGCGCCGGTCCTGGCCGGCGATACGCTCGGCGATGTCGGGGAACGAGCCCACCTCCGCGCCCGCGACCTGCACCACGCGGTCGCCGGTCCGCAGGCCGGCGGCCTCCGCCGGGAACCCGGGCACCACCTCGATCTTCGACGTGGGGACCTCGACGTTCCGGATGTAGACCGTGGAGAGCGCGCAGGTGAACACGTAGAGCCCGAGCGGCCCACACAGTCGCGCCACAGGCGCCCGCCACCGGGAGGCGGGCGCCGCCCGCTGGAAGGTGATCAGCCCGAAGCCGCGCGTCCGGAGGAGCACCGCCCCGGCGGCGTTGAAGACCGCGAGCACGGCAAGGCAGACGAAGACGGCGATCACGCGGCGCCACCCGCGCGGAGCCAGCCGGCGATCCGGGCGGCGACGGGCGCGGTGAAGAAGGCAGAGGCGATGACGGGCAGGAGCATCCGCGCGGCGACTCTACGTCTCCCCGCGTCGCTGCGCCTTCTTCTCCCCGTGCCGCCGCTTGTCCTCCACCCGCCGCCGCTGCGACGAGCGCGACGGCTTCGTCGGCCTGCGGGTGCGCGGGATGACGGACAGCTCGGCCAGGGCCTCGCGCAATCGCTCCAGCGCCTCGCTCCGGTTGCGCGCTTGGCTCCTTCGTTCGGTGGCGGTGACGGACAGCTCGGTGGGCGGATGGGTCAACCGCACCGCGCTCTCCGTCTTGTTCCGGTGCTGGCCGCCCGGCCCGCCGGCGGTGAAGAACTCCTCGACGCACTCGGCCAGGAGCGCGTCCTGCGGCAGCGACAGCGCCCGGCGAGCGGCCAGGCGCCTTTGAAATTCCTTCTCGTCCATCCCGCCTAGGACGGCTTGGCCGCCGCCATCTGACGGAGGACGTAGTGGAGGATGCCCCCGTGCCGGTAGTAGTCGAGCTCGTTGGGGGTGTCGATCCGGCAGGTGACCAGGAACGCCTTCGGCTCCGCGCCTCCGCGCACCGCCTTCACGCACAGCTTCTTCATCGGCGCCAGCCCGCTCGCGATGTCCTCGATCTCGAAGACCTCCCGCCCGTTCAGCCCCAGCGAGGCCGCATCCTGCCCCGGCTCGAACTGCAGCGGGAGCACGCCCATCCCCACCAGGTTGGAGCGGTGGATGCGCTCGAAGCTCTTGGCGATGACCGCGCGCACCCCCAGCATGTACGTCCCCTTCGCCGCCCAGTCGCGCGACGACCCGGTGCCGTACTCCGCGCCCGCGATGACCACCAGCGGCGTCCCCTCCTGCTGGTACTTCATCGCCGCGTCGTAGATGGACATCTTCTCGTTGGTGGGGATGTGGACGGTGACGCCGCCCTCGATGCCCGGCACCAGCTGGTTCTTGATCCGGATGTTGGCGAACGTCCCGCGCACCATCACCTCGTGGTTGCCGCGCCGAGCGCCGTAGGAGTTGAAGTCCTTGGGCTCCACCCCGTTCGCCATCAGGTACTTCGCCGCCGGCGACGTCTTGGCGATGTTGCCCGCGGGCGAGATGTGGTCCGTCGTCACCGAGTCGCCCAGCAGCGCCAGCGCCCGCGCCCCCTTCACGTCCTTCAGCCCCGGCGGCTCCTTCGGGATGTCGTCGAAGAACGCCGGCCGGCGCACGTAGGTGGACTTCGGGTCCCACTGGAAGGTGCTCCCCTTCGCCGCCGCCAACCCCTGCCAGCGCTGGTCGCCGTCCATCGCGTGGGCGTACTGGTTCCGGAACTGCTCCGGCTTCACCGCCCGGGAGATCGCCTCCTGCACCTCGTCCGGCGTGGGCCAGAGGTCCTTCAGGTACACCGGTTGGTTGTTGCGGTCGTAGGAGATGGGCTCGGTGGTGAGGTCCAGGTCCATCGACCCGGCCAGCGCGTACGCCACCACCAAAGGCGGCGAGGCGAGGAAGTTCATCCGCACGTTGGGGTTGATGCGGCCCTCGAAGTTGCGGTTCCCGGAGAGGACGGACGCCACCACCAGGTCGCCCTGGGTGACCGCCTTCTCCACGTGCTCCGGCAGCGGGCCGGAGTTGCCGATGCAGGTGGTGCACCCGTAGCCGACGACGTGGAAGCCCAGCGCCTCCAGGTACGGCAGCAGGTTCGCCTCCTTCAGGTAGTCGGTGACCACCTTCGACCCCGGCGCCAGCGAGGTCTTCACCCACGGCTTGATGTCCAGTCCCGCCTCCACCGCCTTCTTCGCCAGGATGCCCGCGGCCATCAGCACCGCCGGGTTGGAGGTGTTGGTGCAGGAGGTGATGGCGGCGATGGCCACCGCCCCGTGGCCCAGCCGGTAGCTCATCACGCCCTGCTGGACGGCCACGGTGGCGCCCAGCTTGGACGCGTCCGGCGCGGTGCCCGCGAGCCCCTTGGGCTGCGGGTTGGAGGGGCCCTCGTCATCGCCGGCCTTGGCCGGCCCGGAGAGCATCTCCACCAGCGACTGCTGGTAGGTGGCCTTGGCGTCCTTGAGCAGCACCCGGTCCTGCGGCCGGCGCGGCCCGGCGATGCACGGCTCCACGGCGCCCAGGTCCAGCTCCAGGGTGTCGGTGAAGGCGGGCTCGGGCGCGTCCTTGCTCCAGAACAGCCCCTGCTCCTTGCAGTACGCCTCCACCAGCTTCACCTGGTCCTCGGGGCGGCCGGTGAAGCGCAGGTACGCCAGCGTCTCCTCGTCCACCGGGAAGAAGCCGATGGTGGCGCCGTACTCGGGCGCCATGTTGGAGAGGGTGGCGCGGTCCGGGAGCGAGAGGCCGGCCAGCCCGGGGCCGTGGTACTCGACGAACTTCCCCACCACGCCCTTCTTCCGCAGCATCTGGGTGACGGTGAGCACCAGGTCCGTCGCGGTGGCGCCCGGCGGGAGCGACCCGGTCAGCTTGAAGCCAATCACCTGGGGGATGAGCATGGTGATCGGCTGGCCGAGCAGCGCCGCCTCGGCCTCGATGCCGCCCACGCCCCAGCCCACCACGCCCAGCCCGTTGACCATGGTGGTGTGCGAGTCCGTCCCCACCAGCGTGTCCGGGAAGACGGTGCCGCCGTCGCGGAACACCGCCTGGGCGAGGAACTCGAGGTTGACCTGGTGGCAGATGCCGGTGTCCGGCGGCACCACCCGGAAGTTCTTGAACGCCTGCTGGCCCCAGCGGAGGAAGGCGTAGCGCTCGCGGTTGCGCTCGAACTCCAGCTCGGCGTTGGTGTGGAACGACTGGGTGGAGGAGAAGTGGTCCACCTGCACCGAGTGGTCGATGACCAGGTCCGCCGGGTAGAGCGGGTTCATCCGGTCGGGGTCGCCGCCCATCCGCCCCATCGCCTCGCGCATCGCCGCCAGGTCCGCCACCGCGGGGACGCCGGTGAAGTCCTGGAGGAGGACGCGCGCCGGGTGGAAGGAGATCTCCGTGTCCGGCTCCGCCTTGGGGTTCCAGGCGAGCATCTTCTCCACGTGCTCGCGCTTCACCACCCGCCCGTCCTCGTAGCGGAGCAGGTTCTCCAGCAGCACCTTGAGCGAGTACGGGAGCTTGCCGGCCTGCGGGTGGTCCTTCAGCAGCTTCCCCAGGTGGAACATCTCGTAGGTGGCGCCGCCGACCTTCAGCTGCGACTTCGTTCCGAACGTGTCCTTCATCGATCTGCCCTCGCTCGTTCTCCGTCGAGAGCTAGATCACGCCTTTCGCCCGCAGGGTCAACATCGTTCAGCGCATGGCTTCCATGCGCGGCAGATCAGATCAGCCGCCGGAACCGGTAGAGCACGCGCTCCAGCACCTTCTGCCAGAGCGGCCGGCGGCTCCAGAGCGCGGGCTCCACCCTCCGGCAGCGGCCCGCGTCCTGGAGGAAGCGCAACTCCAGCGCCCGCCCCAGGCCGGGGTCGGTGAAGACGACGTTCACCTCGCGGTTGAGCCACAGACTGGTGCGCTCCAGGTTGAAGGAGCCGACGGTGCCCCACACCCCGTCCACCACCGCCGTCTTGCTGTGCAGGGTGGCGTTGCACCACTCGTAGATGCGGACGCCGGCGCCCAGCAGCTTCTCGTAGAAGGCGCGCGCGCAGGCCTGCACCACCGGGTGGTCCGACTTGCCGTTGAGCAACAACTCCACCTCCACCCCGCGCGCCGCCGCGTCCTGCAGCGCGCGCACCAGCCGGCGGTCGGGGACGAAGTAGGCGGCCGCGATGCGCACCGACCGCTTCGCCCGCGAGATGGCGTGCAGGTAGGCGCGGTGGATGCTGCGGCGGTTGGAGAGGACGGCCAGCGCCACCTCGCCGCGGAAGAGGGCGCGGCGCCCGGAACGCCGGTGGCGGAGGGCCCGCAGCAGATGCAAGCGCCGCCCCCGCCGGCCGAAGTGGAACCGCCAGCTGGCCTTGAAGGTGCGCTCCAGCGCCCGCGCCGCCGGGCCCTCGATGCGGAGGACGTCGTCGCGCCAGCCCGCGCCGTGGCCGGCGGGCGCCCAGTGCGCGGCGACATTCAGCCCGCCCACGAAGGCCACCTCGCCATCCACCGCCAGGAGCTTGCGGTGGTCGCGCCGGATGAACGACCACAGCCAGCGCAGCGAGAGCGGCTTGAAGGGGCGCACGTCCACGCCCGACTCGCGCAGCCGCTGGTAGAAGCGCTTCGGGATGCGCCAGTTCCCCAGCGCGTCGTACAGCACCTGCACCTTCACCCCGCGCCGCGCCGCGCCCGCAAGCGCCCGCCCGAAGAGGCGGCCCACGGCGTCGTCGTAGAACATGTACGTGCACAGCCGGACGGTCCGCCGGGCGCCGCGGATGGCCTCCAGCATGGCCGGGAAGGCCTCCACGCCGTCGTGCAGGAGCGCGCACCGGTTGCCGTGGAGCAGGGCCTGCCCAAAGGGAAGGTAGTGGCCGGCGACCGGCCCCGTCCGGGCATGCTGGGTCCAGCGGTAGCCGGCGAGGCCGGCCACATCGGCGCCCCCTGGGTCCGGGGACTCCTCGGGAGAGACCATGCCCGGGAGGGTGCGAACGCGGTTGCGCAGCGGCAACCCACGCCGTCCCGGCCGTCCAGGAGTGGACGGCGCAACCTCTCCCGAGCGGCTACAGGTGGAGCTGCTCCTTCTTGTCGTCCGCCCGGAACGGGCAGGGCTGGTCCCTCCCCGGGAAGTACTCCTTCACGTAGTCCAGGGTGGCGCGCGCCTTGGCCCAGTCCTTCTGGTTGATGGACTGCTCCACCTCCAGCATCAGCTTGGAGCAGGTGCTGTCCAGCTCCTCCTGGGCCTCCTTCATCTTCTCGCGGGCCAGGCGGTACAGCTCGGGGCGGGGCTCCGGGTGGGCCTCCAGGTTCAGCCAGGCGTTGCGGAACTCCTTCCACGACTCGTAGCGGTTGGCGGCGCCGACGTCCTTGCGGGAGAACAGGAGGACGCCGCGGTCGAAGGAGGTCTGCGCCTCGCGCTTGAGCTGCTCCACCGGCAGCTCGGGCAGCAGCGCCACCTCCAGCAGGAGGTTCCAGATCCGCCAGGTCTCCTTGCCGGGCGGGTTGTGGGTGTTGTCGAAGATGACCTGGTTGGGCTCGCCCTTCTTGAGCACGCTGGCGGGGACGATGACCTCGTTCGTCCGCTCGAGGACGTTGAGCGAGTCCGGCGGGACGAAGCCCACGTCGGCCCCGTTGACGGTGATCGCCACCTCGCCCTGGGAGACGTCCATCGCCTGGAAGTGGAGGAGCACCACCGCGCGGGTGGGGGCGGTGAACTCGAAGGTGAACACCTTCATGTCCGTCCGGCGCCAGGTGACGTCCTCGCCCTCGCCGAAGGAGTCCTTCATGAGGACGCGGTCCAACTGGGCGGGCTCCGGGTAGGTGGGGACGGCGCGGTCCGGCTCCTTGATGGCCAGGTAGTACAGGCCTCCCAGGGCGCCGATGCTGAAGACGGTGGTGATGAAGTAGATGAAGCCCCGCGTCGCCCCGGACGCCTCCATCCAGAAGATCCGGAAGCCGCCCGACACGCCCTTGGACTCGCGGCGGATCCGGGCCCGGTCGGAGGCGGAGAGCGCCTGCCGGTTGTCGCGGCGGGCCAACCCGCGAGGCGGCCGCTCCGGCGGGTCGTCGTCCACGCGCTCCAACTGGCGGACCTCCGGGCGGGCGAGCTTGCGCGACTTCACCGCCTGCATGGAGGCGGTCTTGGAGTTGGAGAGGGCCAGCGCCGCCTCGGGGGTGGAGCCCTCCGGCAGGAGCGCCATCCCGCGGCCGCGCTGCCGCTTGCTCTGCGAGACCTTGTCGCGCGGGGAGATGCGGGTGTCCGCCTTGGCCACCGACGCGCTGCCGTTGGCGCCGGCGCGCGAGCGGGGGTCGGTGTCCATGTCCTCGATCACCTTGGAGGTGAAGTGGAAGACCACCGGGCCCAGCGCCACCGCGTCGCCGTCCGACAGCTGCTTCTTCTTCACCACGCTCCCGTTGACCTTGGTCCCGTTGGAGCTGCCCATGTCCTCGACGTAGTAGGCCTTGCCCTGGGAGAAGATGCGGGCGTGCTTCCGGGAGACCCCCGGGTCGTAGAGGATGACGTCGCAGTCCGCCGTCCGGCCGATCACCACCGACGACTGGTCGAAGACGAATTCCTTCCCCGCCTCTTTCCCTTCGGCGATCGTCAGCTGGAAGGACATGGACGGGCCGACTGTAGCGAGGCTCTCGCGGCGCCCGCAACGGCGCGGCGCGCCCACTCCGGCTCGATCACCGTGGCTTCCCCGCCGAACGACAGCACCCACTGCACCAGCCAGCGGTGGCTCTCCCCGGAGACCTGGAGCTCCACCGCCCCCCCGCCCGCGCTCCGCACCCGATCTCCGTAGCGCTCCCGCAGGTAGGGGGCGGCGGAGGCGGCGAAGCGGACGGTGACCTCGCCGTGCCCGGTCACCGGCTCCGGCATGGAGCGATCCGTGGTGCGGATGGGGGCGAAGGTGCGCTGGGTGACCGCCAGGTCCCGGCAGCGGTCGAGGCGGAAGACGCGCTCCTCGGCGCGCTTCACGTCGTGCGCCTTCAGGTACCACTGGATCTGGTGGCGGAGCTCGAGCGGGCGGACGACCCGGCGCTCGGTGGCGTTGCGGTCGGGCGTGAAGTATTCGAACTCCACCTCCAGGCGCTGGGAGATCGCCCGGTGGAGGGCCACCAGTTCCTCGGAGCCGCGGGGGTCCGCGTCGATCTGCCGGGCCATCTCCCGGTAGCGGGCGCGGGAGGGCTCCGGGAGCACCTTCTCCAGCTTGCGCAGCGCGGTGTGGAGGGCGTCCCCCTCGTTGGGGCGGAGCATCTCCGCCGCGGCGGCCAACGCCACCGCCTCGCTGGCGGTCAGCCGGGGCGGCTTGGCCAGGCGCTGGTCCAGGTCCACGTAGACGCGGCCGTCCTCCACGTAGATGTCGATGTAGTCGTCCGGCTGGAAGGGCGGGCGGCCGACCATGGCCAAGAGGTCGAGCTCCTTGAGGAGCTGTTCGCGGGTGGTGCCCAGGGTGCGGGCCAGCTCGTCCACGCTCACGCCCGGGTTCTTGGAGACGTAGGGGACGACGAGGAGGAGGCGGCGGAGGCGCTCGTGGACGTCGCTCATGAGGCCGCCTCGGCGTGGGCGTCGAGGACGCGCTGGGCCATCTTCCGGTATTCGGAAACGGCCTGCTCCGGGGCCACCACCTTGCAGTCTTTGCCCAGGGAGAGCGCGTAGCGGAGCAGCTCCTCCAGGTGGGTGGCTTGCAGCTCGACCCGCGCGCCGCCGTCCGCGCGCGAGACCTTGCTCCCCGGGAAGGCGCCGGCGGCCATCTTCGCCAGCGCGCCGCACAGCTCCAGGGTGACCTCCACCGGCGGGTGGATGCGGAACTGCCAGGGCTGGCTGGCGACGGAGTCGTCGAGGTGGAAGCCGGCCGGGACGTCGAAGTCCGGGCTGCGCGGCTTGGCCTGGTTCATGACCAGCGACCGGATGCGGTGGACGAAGAAGGTGCGGATGCCCTGGCGGAGGTGGCAGTAGGCCACCAGCACCTAGACGCCGCGGCGCATGGCGAGGCCGTAGGGGTCGACGCGGCGGTCGGTGACGGCCTGGGCGCGCGGGGAGAAATAGGAGAGCTGGACGAACTTGCGGGCGGCGATGGCGGCCCAGAGCTGCTCCAGCGTGGGCGCCAGGTTGGGAGCGGCGCCGGCGAAGTCGCCCAGCTCGACGCGGACGCGGGGCAGCGGGAGGTGCTCGCCGGCGAAGAAGCCCACCTTGCGCAGGGCGTGGGCGAGGTCCTGGCGGCCGGGGAACGCCTCCGAGGCGAGGGCGGCGGACCCGGCGGCGTAGAGCACCGCCAGCTCCTCCTTGGTGAGGCCGGCGTCGGGCAGGTAGTACGCCTCGCGCTGGATGACGTAGCCGTCCTTCCGCTCGTCGTCGCCCTGGACGTAGGTGATGGGGATGCCCAGCTCCAGCAGCTCCGCCTTGTCGCGCTCGAACTTCCGCTCCGCCGCCTCGTCGGACGCGCTGCCGTAGTCCTCCGGGAACGCGTCCCGCAGCTCCGCCCAGGTCATCGGCTCCGTCGCGTCGAGGAGCAGGGCGAGCAGGTCCAGCAGGCGTTCAGCGCGATCCAACGAGGGCTCCGGGAAACAGGGCGGCGCAGTCTAGCCGCGGAGACTCCAGGCCAACGGCGTTCCGCGGGGTTGTCGGCGCATGAACCACGATGTGCGGTGTGGTGCAAGGCGCACACCAGTCGCCCGCGTGAAGGCCTCAGGTGCCCTGGAGGGTACGGAGCTCCTCCGAGAGGTGGGAACGGTCTCCGAGCCGCTTCAACAGCGGCCCGCCCGGGCGGATCTCGAACTCCGAGACGGCGGCCACCGGCTGGGCGATGCGCTCGCGGAAGAGCCGCACGTCGAGCCCGAGCAACGCGCAGGCGATGATCCGCAGCGTCGCCTTGTGCGAGACGATGAGCACGTTGCCCTCGCGGTGGCGGGTGCGGATCCGCTCCACCACCGCCATCGCCCGGCCCGCCACGTCGAAGGCGGTCTCGCCGCCGGGGGCGCCGCGGCTGGCCACGTCCGCCGCCCAGTACGCGAACGCCTCCGGCCAGCGGGCCTTCACCTCGTCCTGCAGCATCCCGTCCCACTCGCCGTAGTCGATCTCCCGCAGGCCGGGCTCCATCACCGGCTCCACCCCGGCGCGGCGGCACAGCGGCTCCGCGGTCTGGCGGGTGCGGAGCAGGGGGCTGCAGTAGACCGCCGCCCACGGCAGCCGGCCGTACGCCTCCGCCAGCGCCTCGGCCATGGCGTGGCCGGCGTCGGTCAGCGGCGGGTCGATCCTCCCGGAGAAGCGGTTCTCGCGGCTGGCCGGCGTCTGGCCGTGGCGCACCAGGTACAGGTTCATGGTCGGGTCACCCTGGCCGCGCGGTGAGCAGCATCACGGTCGTCCCCATGGCGAACGCGCCGAGGACGATCTCCCCCAGCAGGCACAGCACGGAGAACCCGTGGAGGCGGCCGAAGGCCCGGCGGCGCGGGTCCTCGCGGGGGATCTGGTCGATCTGGTCGCCCAGCTGGTCGCGCAACCTCCGGATCTCCGGGGTGAGCGCGAACCGCGAGTACAGCGCCAGCCCCAGCATCCCCGCCACCAGCCCCAGCTGGAGCGTCAGCGTGCGAGAAGGACCTACCGTTCCCGCCATGACCAGGAAGGCGGCCAGCAGCAGGGCGATGGGACCCGCGACGAAGACGGAGGTGTCGAACCGCCGGAGGATCTGCCCGACGATTTCCCCGGCCAGGCGCCGGGAGCCGGCCTTGTCGAAGACCGCCGGCGCGACGATGAAGCTGATGGCCGCGCCGCCCCCCACCCACAGGGCCAGCGCGAAGAGAAAGACGTAGTGCACCAGGAACGCCGCCATGCAGTGAATGGCTCTAGCAGAGGTGGCGCGCGAATTGCTCGTGGTACAGAGGAGGAGTCGCCATGCGTGCCCTTGCCCTCAGTCTGGCCGTGTTGCTCGCCTCGGTCCCCTTCTCGTCCCGCGCGGATGCCCCGGCGCCGGACCGCGACGAAATGGCAGAGGCCGAACCGGCGGTCAGCCTGGATGGCACGGCGCTCTACTTCAAGCTGGAGATCCGCCGCGAGGGCCGCCTCATCGCCATGCCCCAGTTCCTGGGCGAGGCCGGCCGCGTCCTCCGCGCCGAACGCCGCCCACCCGGCGCGACCGTCCCCGACTACCGGCTGGTCATCTCCCCCTTCCAGCAGGGCGACCACCGCTTCCAGCTCAAGCTGGACGTGGCCGTCCCCGGCCGGCAGGGCTCCTCGCAGGTGCAGATGGACCACGGCGAGGTCCGCAAGGTGGAGCTGGGTCCCCGCAAGGGCGACCTCGAGGTGAAGCTCCTGCTGATGAAGGTCGACTCCCCCGAGTTCCGCGCCCTGATGAAGCTCAACGCGCGCGACGCGGGGAACGACACCATCTAGCCGAGGGCGGCTTCCAGCTCGGCGGCGGCGGCCTGGAGATCCTCACCCACCCGGATCGGCGTGCCGTAGTGCTTGCGGACCAGCGACCCGGGCCACGGCATCCGCTTGGCGTCCCAGGTGGGCACGGCGAATGGGCGGGAGAAGTCGAAGCGCACGGGCACGATGGGCCGGCCGGACTCCCTCGCCAGTTGCAGCAGCCCGGGCTTCACCTTCCGCGCCGGACCCGCGGGCCCCATCCAGGAAGACGATCAGGCTGAAGCCCTCCCGCAGCAGCCGAGCGATCTCCTCCGCCGCGGCGCGCCCGTCGTTCCCTGCCGACCCGAGGACGACGCGCCCGCCCCGCCACCGCATGAACGTCTGAAAGGGCACCAGCGACGCGCCCGGGTGCATGAAGGACACCTACGGCCGCTCGGGTGATAGGCCCATCAGAAACGCCCAGACGTCCCGGTGCCAGCACGCCTCGATGGCGGCGCCCACCGCAGCGCGCTGGGCGCGGCCCTCTTGCTCGAAGCGCGCGGCCACGCCCATCACCCCGGAACGACGCGTCCAGCGCCGCCGCTCCCAGCGCGCCGTAGAGAGCCGCCGGGAGCCCGAAGAAGCGCGGCACCTCATCCATCCGGCACATGACTTGGGTGCTCATAGCGCCGAGCCATTCAATCGCGCGAAGAACAGCAACAACAACGGGAAAGCACTATTGACAGTGCGATCTTAATAAATGAGCATGCCTTCTGGACTGATACACCTTCCCTCTCGGATTCGCCACGAGCGCCGGATTGGTGAAGTCCCTGTGAAGGGCCCTGTCCAAAGAGACCAATAACCTCACCTTGGCAACAAGCGCCAGGGCAATTATGTGATGATCATTTGATCGACACCGTCCAGTCTTCTTGAGTCGGACGGCCCACCGACTGACGGCCTCCTCATCAACGCTGAACGCCCTGCCCACCCGGTCAAGCTCCAGCACTATACGAAGCACACCGGCCTTGCGATATTCCTCCACCAAGCGACCACCGATAGCCACTTTCGCGCCACCCTTCCGCCCCAGCAACAGCACTCGTACAGGGTCAAACTCATCTGGGCCAGTACCAGCAAAAACAGCGGCGGCACAATTCGCATCCACAACGAGGCACATTTACTTCACCCGCTTGACAGGAGACCTGTGCATTATCCTTAGCTCCTCCTCCATGAAAAACCGACGATACGACAACGGCGCATTCGTCACATTGCCTCTTCTGTCTAACTCGATCGAATGCGTTCGTGTGACCACCCCATCCCGCTCCAAGAAAATCAGGGCGATATCCTTGGGCGAGAGCGTGCCGATCGCAACCTCCTGCCTGATCCTATCGACCAAGTAATCGCTATGGGTTTCAATGACGAAGTGCGCCTCGTCACGCGCCACCATTTGAGCGAAATAAGTGCCCATGGCCGCCTGCGCCTTGGGATGAAGATGGACTTCCGGTTGCTGGAGCAACAGTATCGATCTTCCACCGACCACTGCTGTTTGCACCACGATCGGCAACGCCTGGCTAACACCATAACCGACGTCAATCAGATTAGCCGCGCGGCCGGTGCCTTCAACAAGGATTTGAATCGGATCTCCTGGTCGTTTACCCAGTCTTTTGACCGCCAAGTCCTCAAACAGTCCTGCCTCGTGACCGAATCCGCGAAGTTGACTACGTAGACGTTCGTTCTCCGGAGAAGTTGATCGCAATGCTCGCGCCAGAACTGCCGGAACGTGATCGCCTTCTGGCTCGAATCCTTCTGCAAGCACGTCATACGTACGTCGGGGCCTAGTTCGAACCGGAGCAAGCGAGACCGCGTCTCGCAAAGAGTCTCCTGGTGCCCCATAAAGCATGCCCGACGACAGAACCAGATTATCGACCACTCGAAGAGCCCGTTGATTGCGCTTGATCACGTTAACAACGAGCATGCGTATCGAAAATACGCCCCCGCCAATCATAAGCAGACGATCTCGCGACAATTGCTTCTGGGCGCTAAGAGAAGCTTTATACACGAAAGCCTCCCCTTTAGATGTGCTGCGCACCAAGACTGTATTGGCCTGGAAATCCACCTCCAAGCTAGAGCCATCTCTTTGTATTTCGAATCTGGCGAGTTCCGGTTCGCCTCCGGCGTTGATGTATGTACTCGTTGCCGAGACGGGGCGATGTTCGATCGTGCTGCGTCTTCCCAGCACAAACCTCTTAGCACGCCCGTATTTACCTCCTTTGTAGGTCGCTATAGTGTCATAACTGCCAAGATCATATGGAGCCTTATTGAACGCTGGTCTTGTAGGGAATCCGTTGGGATCGAGCACGGCAGATAGCATAGCCATAATGGTTGTCTTGCCGGTGCTGTTCTCTCCGACCAACAGCGTGAGTGGTTTTATTGTGATTTCGTGTCTACCCGTGAAGGTGCGCACATCCTGAAGCATTAGCGTCGTGATCATTTGCACCCCTCTCAATCGAATGTAGCACCCTAATGTTATTACAAGATGGCGAGGTCGTCGCGGTGCACCGCCTCGTCCAGCCCGAGGTACCCGAGCGTCGCCTCGATCTCCGTCGTCTTCTTCCCGGCGATGAGCCGCAGCTCGTCCGCGCCGTAGGCCGCCAGCCCGCGCGCGAAGGCGGCGCCGGACGGGTCCACCAGGTCCACCGGGTCGCCCTGGTTGAAGTTCCCCTCCACCTGCCGGATGCCGGACGGGAGCAGGCTCTTCTTCTTCTCCAGCACCGCCCTCTTGGCGCCTTCGTCCACGCGCAGCCGCCCGCGCGGGTGCAGCGCGTGGGCGATCCACGCGGTGCGCGCGTTCCGCCGGCTCTGACGCCGCTCGAACAGGGTGCCCACCGGCTTGCCGCGCAGCACCTGCCGCAGCCTTCCGGGCACCCGCCCGGAGGCGATCACGCACCGCACCCCCACCTCCGCCGCCTTCGCCGCCGCCCGCACCTTGGTGCTCATCCCGCCCGTCCCCACCCCGCTCCCCGCACCGCCCGCCAGCGCCAGGATCTCCGGCGTCACCTCGTCGATCTCCAGCAGCGGCTTCGCGTCCGGGTTGGACCGCGGGTCCGAGTCGTAGACGGCCTCCACGTCCGACAGGATGACCAGCGCGTCCGCCTCCAGCAGCGCCGCCACCAGCCCCGCCAGCGTGTCGTTGTCGCCGAACTTGATCTCGTCGATGGAGACGGTGTCGTTCTCGTTGATGATGGTCACCACCCGCTCCTCGATGAGCCGGGTGAGCGCGTGGCGCGCGTTGAGGTACCGCCGCCGGTCCTGCACGTCCTCGTGGGTGAGCAGCACCTGCGCGACCTTCCGCCCGCCCGCCTCGAAGGCGTCCTCGTACGCCCGCATCAGCCGGCTCTGCCCGGCGGCGGCGCACGCCTGCTTCCCCGGCATGTCCTTGGGCTTCTGGGCGTACCCCAGCCGCTCCACCCCCAGCGCGATGGCCCCGGACGACACCACCACCAGCTCCCGGTCCTGGGCCGCCCAGAGGAGGTCCCCGCATAGGGCCTCGAAGTGCTCCCGGTTCCACCTCCCGGTGGCGTTGGTCAATGCCCCGGTGCCGATCTTGACCACGACCCGCCGGGCCGAGCGCAGGCTCTCTCGTCCGCTCACGGGCGCCACTGTATAACCGTGCCTGGCTCGCCTGTTGATCGGGAGCCTCCTCGCTCCGCCTTGAACGACATCTACGGAAACACCCTCGGCCTCAAACCCAGCGAGCTGAAGCGGCTGCGGAACTCCTACCGCCGCCGCGTGGGCCCGCACGACATCGTCAGCCCGGAGCTGGCCCGCCACCTCGCGGAGCTCTCGCGGGAGACCAACCGGCAGATCGGCGTGCTGCTCGACCGGCGCGGCGCGGTGGAGTGGGTCATCGTCGGCAACGCGCACAAGCTGGAGCTGCCGGACATCCGCCGCGCGCGCGCCGGCCAGGTCCGCCTCCGCGGCCTCCGCCTCGTCCACACCCACCTCAAGTCGGAGCCGCTCACCAAGGACGACCTCACCGACCTGGCGCTCCTCCGGCTGGACATGGTGGCGGCGGTCGGCGTGGGCGAGGACGGCCTCCCCGGCGTCCTCCACTACGCGCACCTGGTCCCGGAGAACGGCGTCCCCGGCCAGTACTGGCGCACGGAGACGCTCGCCTCCGTCCACGACCCGCAGCCGGACGTGGAGGCCACGCTGGAGGGGCTGGAGCAGGAGCTGGCGCGCAAGGCCTCCGCCCGCGCGGTGAGCGGGACGGACCGGGCCATCCTGGTCGCGGTGTGCCTGGACGGGAACCGCGCCCGTTCCGAGTCGTCGCTGCACGAGCTGTCCGAATTGGCCCGCACCGCCGGGGTGGAGGTGCTGGACAAGGTCATGCAGGTGCGCCGCGAGGCGGACCCGCGCTACCTCATCGGCCACGGCAAGCTGGACGAGCTGAACCTCCGCTCGATGCAGCAGATGGCGGACCTCATCGTCTTCGACCAGAACCTCTCCGCCTCCCAGGCGCGCCACATCGCGGAGGCCACGTCGCTCAAGGTGCTGGACCGCACCCAGCTCATCCTCGACATCTTCGCCCAGCGCGCCCAGAGCGCGGACGGCAAGCTCCAGGTGGAGCTGGCGCAGCTCAAGTACCTGCTGCCCCGGCTCTCCCAGAGCGACGACTCGCTCTCGCGGCTGGCGGGCGGCATCGGCGGGCGCGGCCCCGGCGAGACCAAGCTGGAGATCGACCGCCGCCGGGTGCGCGACCGGATCGCCCAGCTGGAGCGGCGGATCGACTCCATCTCCCGCGAGCGCGAGGTGCGCCGCGCCCAGCGCAACCGCCGCGGCCTGCCGGTCATCTCCATCGTCGGCTACACCAACGCCGGCAAGTCCACCCTCCTCAACGCCATCACCAACTCGGAGGTGCTGGCGGAGAACAAGCTCTTCGCCACCCTGGACCCCACCTCCCGCCGCCTCCGCTTCCCCCAGGAGCGCGAGGTGATCATCACCGACACGGTGGGCTTCATCCGCGACCTCCCGAAGGACCTGGTGAACGCCTTCCGCGCCACGCTGGAGGAGCTGGGCGACGCGGACCTGCTGCTCCACGTCGTGGACGCCGCCGACCCGGACGCCTCGGCGCAGGTGCAGGCGGTCGAGTCCATCCTCGCCAGCCTGGACCTGATGAAGACTCCCAGGCTCATGGTCTGGAACAAGGCGGACCTGCTGGCGCCCGGGGAGGCCGACGCCCTGCTCCGCGAGCACGGGGGCGTGGCGATCAGCGCCGAGCGCCGCACCGGCCTGGAGCTGCTCCTGGAGAAAGCCAACACCACCCTCTTCGCCGCGGGCGGCCAGGCGCTACCGCTGGAAAGCGCCGTTTCGTAGGATGCCCGCGCCTTGCTGAACGCCCTCGGTGAGCTGGGTTCGCTGGCGCTGGCGCTCGTCGGGGGGCGGGGGCAGGCGCAGGAGCCCGAGACGGATTACCTCGAGCTGCTCGAGCGCAACAGCCACATCGTCTACCCCGCCTTGGCGGTGCTGGTGGTGTTGCTGCTGGTGCTGGGCATCCTGGAGGCGTGGCGGTCCCAGGACCTGGACGGCCTGCAGAAGGTGGAGCTGAAGCGGGAGATCATCCTCGAGCTGCGCCGGCAGATCGGCGGCGCCTCCGCGGAGACGCTGGCCAAGGCCATCGGCCTGGAGTCGTTCAAGACGGTGAAGCTGCTGGAGGAGCTCCAGCGCGACGGCATCGTCGTGTCGCACACCAACACCGCGCGGCTGACGCTCTGGCGCATCAAGGGCGCCGGGCCCGCTCCCGGAACGGGCGTGCATCCGCCCCGGGCGGCCTAGACGGCGGCCGACCGGACCGGGTCCAGCCCCAGGTTCGAGACGTCGATGGCCGAGCCGTCCGCGTCCAGCACCGCGCGCTCCAGGGTCAGCTTCAGCTCGCGGACGTTGCCCGGCCACGCGTAGCGGAGGAGGCGGCCCATGGCGGGGGCGTTGAGCGGCGCGCCGGGGGCGAACACGGACACCAGCGTCTCGATCTCCTGCCGGCGGTCGCGCAGGGGCGGGACGTGGAGCCGGAAGGCGGCGATCCGCGCCCACAGCGCGCGCGAGAAGGCGCGGTCCTCGCCCAGGTCGCGGCTGGTGGAGGTCACCAGGCGGAAGCGGTCGGCCGCGCGGCGGGCCGGGCGGGCCAAGGCGCGCGCCAGCCTGCGCTGGAGCGGGGCCGGCAGCACGCCGATCTCTTCCACGAACAGCGTCCCGCCCGCGGCGCCGGCGATCAGCTCCTCCAGCTCTCCCTCGTCGATGAAGTGGCAGTGGGCGTGGACCAGCGGCCCGGCCCGGCGCGCCGAGAGCTGGTGGAGCTCCTGCGCCACCACGCCCTTGCCGACGCCCGGCTCGCCCAGCAACACTACCGGCACCTCCGTGGCCGCGGCGCGCGCCGCCACCCGGTAGACGTCCCGCATCGCGGCCGAGGCCGCCACGGTCCCCGGGCGCAGGGGGACCTCGAAGGGCACCAGCTCGTCGCGGGCGGCGCGGATCAGCCCGTCCAGGTCCGGGAGCGCGCCGTGGCGGGCCAGGCCCACGGACGCCTTCACGCGCAGGTCCTTCAAGCGCGCCCGGACGCCGGCCAGGAGCAGCGCCGCGCCGTCCACCCCGGCGGAGGCCACCACCCAGTGGCTCCCGTCCAGGTCGGCGATCAGGTTGTCCTCGGGCTCCAGCGCCTCGCGCACCGCCGCGCGGGCGGTGGCCGCGTCGTGCTCGTCGTCCGCCCGGACATGGGCCACCACCACGTCGCCATCGGCCTGCTCCACCTCCGCGCACGCGCGCGCGAGCACCTCGCGCAGGTCCTCGGGGCCCACCGCGGGGACGAGGGTCCGCCCCGGCGCGGGCACGAGGACGAGGAGCGCCTCGCCCAGGTCCACCGGCTCGCCGGGGAGGACCAGCGCGCGCTCGCCGGCGCGGAGGGCGCGGCCGTCGACGACGGTGCCGCCGCCGAGATCCTCGATCATCACCCGATCGCCGGCGCCCATGAACAGCACCGCGTGGCGCGCGGCCACCGAGCGGTGCGCGATGCGCAGGCCGGCGGACGCGCCGCGGCCGATCACCACCTCGCCGTCGGCGGGCAGCGGATGCGAGGAGGCGCGGCCGGCGGCCAGCACCTGCGCCTGCACCGGCGCGGGCGGGGCCTTGGGCTTTCTGGGGTTCTTCCTCGCGGTCTTGGGAGCACGCGCCTTCCGCTTCGCGGCCATCCCGGCGACTGTACCGTCAGATGGGGGAGATCTCTTCCCAGACCTTCTCCCAGATCGGCCGGCGGTCCTGATCGATCTGGTACGAGAGCTGGTACGAGAGATCGTGGAAGGCCTCGTCGTCCACGTACATCGCGTCGATCTTCTCCTGCCCGAGCTTGAGGTCGATGTTCTTGGACCCATCCAGCGCCTGGAAGTGCACCTTGTCGCCACCGGAGTAGGTGGCGCGGTACTGGTGGCCCTCGTTCGCCACCTGCACGTCGAACTTCACCTGGTCCGGGAGCTTGGAGGTGACGTTGTGCCCGCTGGCGGTGGGGTCGGAGAACTTCGCCATGTTGTCGCGGAGGAACTGCTGGGTCAGCTCGCGGCCCTGCTGGTCGAGGATGGGGTCCGCCACCGGGTCGAACGCGTAGCCCAGCAGGTTCGACTGCAGGTGCGGGTTCTTCAGGTCCCACACCGGGATGCTCATGGTGAACTGGCCGGGCTTGGGCGCGACGCGGTCGCGGAAGTCATCCGCGTTGGCCGCCGCGTCCTTGTTCATCTTCAGCGAGTTGAGCGCGTTCGGGATGAGGTGCGACACGTCCACGTCGCCGCCCTGGACCGGCTTGCGGACCGCGCTGTTGTGCGGGTCGTTCGGGTTGTCGGAGTCGAGCGAGAGCAGCGACAGCCCCACCTCGGGCAGCCCGTCGTGCCCGTAGCCCATGGGCATGGCGTCGATGACGCCGCCGTCCACCACGGACATCTCGCGGCCGGTGGTCGGGTCCACCATCTGCACCGGGTCCCAGATGCCCGGCATGGCGATGGACGCCTGGATGGCGAGCGCCACCGGCGTGTTGGGCGTGGTCTCCTGGCTGAAGACGAAGGTCCGGTTCTCCGCCTTGGAGTAGTCCTTGGCGTGGGCGGAGTCGGTCATGGTGGTGCCGATGAGCTGCAGCGGCATCTTCAGGTCCGCGAAGGTGACCGGGCGGTCCTTGATGCCGGTCAGCTCGCGGAGCTTCTGGTCGAAGTAGTTGAAGGCGTAGTTGCCGTTGAAGGCGCCGCCGCCGTCGATCAGGTCCCAGTCCTTGAGCTTCTCCAGGTTGGGGTCCTTGAGGATGTTGTCGATGTAGACCGGGTCCGCGCCGGCGGCGAGCAGCCCCGCCTCGATCGCGCCCACCGAGTTGCCGGTGACGGCGGTGGGAACCACGCCCTGCCGGAGCATCTCGGACATCACGGAGGCGAAGCGCTTGCCCTTGCCGCCGCCGCCGGAGAGGTCGAGGTGGACGGGGATGGGCTCGCCGCCCTGCATGGGCATCCCGGCGTCGGCGCGCGCCTTGGCCACCAGCGCCTTGTACTCGTCGGCGGAGTGGACGGAGATCTGCTTGCCGTCGGCGTCGAAGAGGTTCGCCACGCCGTCGCGCTGGAGGAGCGCGTCGAGGGCCGCGGGCGGCTTGGTCACCGGCGTGTTCACCGGGAACTGGCCCTGGGAGACCGTCCCGTTCTTCAGCATCTTGGACATGTACTGCGGGTCCACCCACAGCGTGCCCGGCTTCGGCGCGGTGTCCGAGGTGTAGCCGGTCATCTGCTGCAGCTTCGACTCCTCCGCGTCCAGCTTCGCCTTCACCTGGCCGTAGCGCGGGTCCTTGGGGTCCAGCTGGGAGAGCTCGGACTTGAGGGCGTTGGCGCTGTTCAGCGTGTCGCGGAAGGGCTTGGTGGAGTCCTTGAGCTTCTCGCGGTCGTTGGTGAAGAGCTGGCCCACGTTGTGGACGGTCCGCTCGACGCCCTGCTCCACGGTGTGGAGGACCTTCCCGACGCCCGAGAAAACGTCGTGGAAGAAGCCGCCGTGCTTCTTGGGGGCGGGGGCCGCGGCGGCCGGCGCAGGGGCCGCGGAAGGCGCAGGGGTAGCGTTCGCGCGGGCGAGCGCCGCGCTGTCGGAGGTCAGCTTCATGTGGGGAGTGGCCTGTGGGGTCGAGTGCGAGAAAACCGACTGCTTGACCGGGTTATCGCGGTCAAAGCCTTCGAGTTTCGTCAACGACCTTTCCTGTACGCGCGAGGATGCCCAGCAGTCTCAGGTCCTTAGAGCTCTGCTTTGGGCTGCCGCGTCATCAGCTCCACCACCGCCTGGCGGGCGGGTTTTCCTTCGTAGGTGATGCTGTAGACCTGCTCGCAGATGGGCAGCTCCACGCCGGTCTTCTTCGACAGATCGCGGGCGGAGCGGGCGGTCTTCACCCCTTCGGCGACCTGCTTCATGTCCTTGAGGACGTCGTCGAGCGCGCGGCCCTTGCCCAGCTCGATGCCGACGCGGCGGTTGCGGGAGAGCTCGCCGGTGCAGGTGAGGACGAGGTCCCCCATGCCGGCGAGGCCGGAGAGGGTGAGCGGGTTGGCGCCGAGGCGGACGGCGACGCGGGTGATCTCCGCCAGGCCGCGGGTGATGATCGCCGCGCGGGCGTTGTGGCCGAAACCCAGGCCGTCGGCGATGCCGGCGGCGATGGCGATGACGTTCTTCAGCGCGCCGCCCATCTGCACGCCGACCACGTCCTTGGAGGTGTAGGAGCGGAAGGTGTCGGTGGTGAGGGCCTTCTGGCAGCGCTGGGCCACGCGCTCCCAGTGCGCGGCGATGGTGACCACCGTGGGCATCCGCATCGCCAGCTCCTTGGCGAAGGAGGGGCCGGAGAGGACGGCGATGTACGGGTGGAAGTCGTCCGGGAGGCAGTCCTCGAGCAGCTCCGTCATCGTCATCAGGGTGTCGTTCTCGATGCCCTTGGAGACGGTGACGATGGGGACGCGGTGGGGGAGGTGCGGGAGCGCGCGCTTCATCACGTCGCGGGTGGCGTGGGAGGGCGCGGCGGACACCACCATCGCGCTCTCGCGGAGGGCCTCTTCGAGCGACGTGGTGCCGCGGATGTTCTTCGCGAGGGGGATGCCCGGGAGGTAGGTGGGGTTCTCGTGGCGCTCGTTGATGGAGGAGATCAGCGCTTCGTCCCGGCCCCAGAGCTGGACCTCGTCGTGGCTGATGGCGAGGACGTTGGCCAGGGCGGTGCCGAAGGAGCCGGAGCCGATGACGGTGGCGCGCATGGTGCGGGGGAACTTACACCCTCGCGGAGTCACAACCCGACCGCGGAGAGGCCGTCGGCAGGATCCACAGGTGGCCGGGCGCGCTCAGCGTCCGGGCGGGTGAAACGCGCGCAGTACCTTCGCCGCCGCGACGACCACCGCCCATCTCACGGCAACGCGGTGACGACCCCCGCCGATCCGGTGACCATCACCAGCGAATCCTCCTGCCGCCCGTGCAGATCCAACCCCACCCTGAACGCCAGCGACACCCACTCGCTCACCGGCGCCTCCAGCCCCACCTCCGTCAACAAATTCGGCGCGAACACCACCGGCGGCGGCGTCCCCCCCAGCGGCTCCCCCTGCACCGGCTCCATGTCCATCGACAGCAGACACCGCGCGGAGAGGAAGAACCGGCTGGCCCGCGGCGTCGAACCGTGGACGGAGAGCACCATCCCGCCGGTGGCGTTGACGTTCCTCCGCCCGGTGAGCCAGCGCGCCCCCTTGGCGTCCTGCTGCGGCGTCTTGCTGTAGAAGGCCGGCCCCGCGTCCCCCACCAACCCCAGGGACATGGTCTCGCCGCTCCACAGCATCCAGCGCGCGGAGGCGCGGAGGTCGTGCATCAACCCGTAGAGCGTGTCGTACTCCACGCCCACGTCCAGGTTCGACCCCAGCCCCATCAGCACCTTCGCCTGCAACACCGGAAACCCCAGGGAGACCGACGCCGCCCGGTGCCACGACCCCAGGGCCGCCGCGCCGTAGAGCGAGGTCAGGTTCGGCTTCTCCGGGCGCGGCGTCAGCGCCAGCGAGGCGGACGGCGTCAGCGGCTCCTCGATGGTGGGCGGCATCGGGAGCGGCCGGACCGGCTCGGGTGCCGGCGGCGGCGCAGACGGCTCCGCGGCGGCGGGCTGGGCCTGCTGCTCACCCGGCAGGCCCGTCCACTCCGAACCCGGCGGCGCCTCCGCCGCGGCGCCCGTCTGTCCCAGCAGCGCCGCGAGCAGGAGGGGCAGCATCACAGGGACTTCAGGTACTCCACCAGGTCGCTGACCTCGCCGTCGTTGAGCAGGGTCATCTTCCCGTGGAGGTCGTTGTGGCGCGACGCCACCAGGCGCTCGCGGAGGCTGGCCGCGCTGCCGTCATGCAGGTACGGCGCGGTGCGGGAGACGCCCAGCAGCGACGGCACGTTCAGGCCGTTGGCCAGGCCCATGTCCGGGTTCGGCCCGCTCACCACCAGCGTCCCCACGTCGTGGAAGGTGTTGTCGGTGAGCGCGGTACCCTGGTGGCAGCCGTTGCACTCCGCCTTCTGGAACGCCTGCGCGCCGCGCAGCTGCGCGTCCGTCGGGGTGGCCAGCCGCAGCGGGCTGTCCGGCAGCGGCTGCGAGTCGATGAAGGCCGCCAGCTGCGACGCCATGTCCGACGAGGCGCCGGTGCCGCCCATGCGGACGTTCACCGTCTCCGCCAGGAAGTCCGTCAGGGTGGCGAACTGGCCGTTCCAGTGGAAGGGCGCGGTGGCGGTGGTCATCCGGCCCGCCAGCGACGGGGTCTGCCGCGGCCCGTCCGCGAACAGCCACACGTGGCCGTCCTCGCGGCCCTCCAGGTGGCAGGTGCCGCACGCCACGCCGGTGGTGTTGGCCGTCATCCGGCTGTCCGCCGCGCTGAAGAAGAGCCGCCGGCCCGCCACCACGTCCGCCGGGAGCGTGTCCTGCATCACCTGCAGCGCGCGGCCGGAGGTGACCACCTGCGCGTCCGCGCCGCTGCCGGACTGCACCAGGGTGGAGATGGAGTGGTCGAACGCGTTGTAGACGTACGCCTTGGTCCCGTCGCGGGTCAGCGCGATGCCGTTGGGGCCGGCGCCCACCGGCACCAGGCTGCGGATCGGCCCGCTGCGGAAGGTGGGGAACTGGCCGTTGAAGGTGGTGCTGGACGGAGCGCGGTTGCCCACCGGCAGCACCGCCACGTTGTTGCTGTTCCGGTTCACCACGTAGAGCCAGCTGCCGGTGCCGTCCATCACCGCCACGGCGGGACCCTGCAGGGTCTGGATGGAGTCCGGCGAGATCAGCGCGGAGGGCGGGAAGTCCTTGGACTGGTCATCCTCGCCGCCGCAGTGGCCCACGTCGTCCGCCTGCGCCACCGTGACCTCGCCCGAGGTGTCGAAGGTGGCCAGGCCCGCCGCCGACACGCCCGCCACGCCGCAGGGGCCGCCGCCGTAGCTGGCGTTACCGCCGCCGCCCGGGTTGGCCAGCGAGTCCTCGCGCGACCAGCCCATGGAGACGATGGCGCGCCTGCCGTCCGGGGTGACCACCGCGTCGGACATGCCGCGCGGGTGGAAGGTGGAGAGGCCGAAGGTCGGCATGGGGAACTGGCTGCGCGTGGTCAGGCTGCTCTCGTTGGCCTTGTGGTACAGGTCGGTGCCGGTCTGCAGCACGCTGGGCCCGTTGAGATCCACGGTCACCACGTCGCCGCTCTTGAACAGGGTGACCAGGGCGCGCTCCCCGCCCAGCAGCGTCACCGCGCGCGGCTCCTGCCCCACCGGCAGGTCCCACTTGGTCTGGAACGTCTTCACGTCGATGGCGGTGAGGGTGCCCGTCTCCGGCGACTCCAGCGAGGTGCCGTTCACCACGTAGAGGGTCTTGTTGTCCGCGGTGACCGCCAGGCCTACCGGCTCCACGCCCACCGGCAGCTGGAGGACCTGGGACCAGGTCCCGGCGCCGCGCTTGATCACCGACACGCTGCGGGCGCCGCGGTTGGACACGTAGACGGTGTCGTCCGGGCCCACCACGACGCGCTCCGGCGCCCGGCCGACCTTCACCGTGGCCACCACCGCCTTGGTAGCGGTATCCACCACGGCGACATTGTCGCTGTCCGCGTCCACGGCGTAGAGGAACGCGTCATCCCGCGACAGCGCGAGCGACCCCGCCGAATTCGTAGAGAGGGTGGATGGTTCGCCGCAGGCCGTCAGGAGCGCCGCCCCTCCGGCGGCGACGAGCAGGGCCAAACGACGGGAAGGGATCTTCATGGCGCGCACCTCGGTGGACCTCGTCATTCGGTGAAGCAACCTCGAAAAAGCGGCGGCCCCTGACAGGAGCGTCGCACTCGTGAGTGACCCCCAAGTCTCGGGAGCTGGCCAACGCCCCGATACCTCTGGGAATCTTTTCTCACCGGCCCTTTCCGGCGCCCGAAGCTTTGCACGGCTCATGCCCGTTTGCCTGCCAGGGGGGCCTGTGCAGATCGGGCGGGCTCCAACCTGTGCACGCCCGTTCCCATCGTGCAGAGGGGGGCACGGTGGTAGGACCAAGAGGTGCCGAGCCCGTACGGTCTGGTCAGCTTCCGTCGCACCTTCGCGCTGCTGGTGCTGCTGGTGGTCGTCCCTTCAGCCGGGCTCTCCGGCTTCGGGGTGGTGGCGATCATCAACGAGCGCGCCGCGGTGGAGCAGCGCCTGGAGCGGGCCTGGCAGCCGCGCCTGGTCCAGCTGGGCGGCGACCTGAACGACACGCTCAGCAACGTTCGCCTGGAACCGGACGGGGACGGGCTGAGGGTGACGGCGCCGGACGGGACCGCCCTGGCGTCGACGCCCTTCACCATCCGCGCGGGGAAGGTGGAGTGCGAGGATCCGCGCGTCGCGGTGGCGGTGGCGCGCGCGGCCCACGAGCTGGCCGCGGACGGGTCCCCGGCGGTGTTCTCCACCTCGGCGCCCACCGGGACGTTCGTGCTGGCGGCGCGGCGGGACGGCGACCTGGTGCGCGGGGCGCGGCTGAGCGAGGCGGCGCTGTCGCGCCTGGCCGCGGCGCTGGGGCGGCCGCTCATCCCCACCGGCGAACCGGTCCACTTCGAGCTGCGCCCGGTGCGGCGGGAGCGGGACGCGCCGGAGGCGGGGGTGGTGGGCAAGCTGGTCTCGGAGGTGGTGTCGGCGCGGGAGGCCGCCTTCGCCGCCATCAACACCCCGCCCCCGCTGGCGGCGGCGTCCCTGGGCGCTCCGTTCGACGACCTGCGGCTGGCGGCGGTCCCGCTGGGCGAGGACGTGGTGGCCCAGGCCTCGCGCCGGAACCGGGTGGTGTACGGGGTGCTCCTGGGGCTGTTCTACCTGGCGCTGGCGGGGGGGACGATCTACACCGCCCGCTCGCTCTACCGGGAGGCGCGCCTGTCCCGCCTGAAGACCGACTTCGTCTCCCTGGTCAGCCACGAGCTGCGCACCCCGCTCACCTCCATCCGGATGTTCATCGACACCCTCGCCCTGGGAAGGGTGCAGGACCAGAAGGAGGTGCAGGAGATCCTGTCGATGCTCTCGCGGGAGGCGGAGCGCCTCTCGGCGATGATCGAGCGGGTGCTGGACTGGTCCCGCATCGAGAGCGGGCGGAAGGAGTACCGCCGCGACGCCTGGGACGTGCGCGAGGTGCTGGACGCGTCGATGGAGGCGCTCCGGGTCCAGCACTTCAACCAGCCCTCGCGGGTGGAGCTGCAGGTGGAGGAGAGCCTGCCCCGGGTGGAGGTGGACCGGGACGCGCTGGCCGGCGCGGTGCTGAACCTGCTGCAGAACGCGCACAAGTACAGCGCGGAGGACCAGCGCATCTGGCTGCGCGCGGTGCGGGAGCCGAAGGGCGTGGCGATCGAGGTGGAGGACCACGGCGTGGGGATCGCCCCGCGGGACCGCAAGCGGATCTTCGAGCGCTTCTACCGGGTGGACAACCTGCTCACGCGGAAGACCAGCGGCTCCGGGCTGGGCCTGGCCATCGCCCGGCGCATCGTGGAGTCGCACGGCGGCTCCATCTCCCTGCGCAGCGAGCTGGGCAAGGGCAGCACCTTCACCATCCACCTCCCGGCCGGGGCGGCGGCGTGACCGAGGCCCGCCGCCGCATCCTGGTGGTGGAGGACGACCTGTCCATCCTCTCCGGCCTCTCCATCAACATGAAGATCGAGGGCTACGAGGTCCTCCAGGCGCAGGACGGGCGGACGGGCTTGCAGCGCGCGCTGGACGACAAGCCGGACCTGCTGGTGCTGGACGTGATGCTGCCGGAGATGAACGGCTACGAGGTGCTCAAGGAGCTGCGGCGGAGGCGGGTGGACGTGCCGGTGGTGATGCTCTCCGCGCGCGGGCAGGAGCCGGACAAGATCCTCGGGCTGGACCTGGGCGCGGACGACTACGTGGTGAAGCCGTTCGGCCTGCAGGAGCTGCTCTCGCGCGTCAAGGCGGTGCTCCGGCGGCGCTACCCCACCGGGGGGGCGGTGACCTTCGGCGACGCGGCGGTGGACCTGGAGCGCAAGGCGGTCTCCCGCAAGGGGCAGCCGGTGGACCTCACCGCGCAGGAGTACAAGCTCTTGGCGCACCTGGTGGAGAACGAGGGCCGCATCTTCAACCGCGAGGAGCTCCTCTCCGGCGCGTGGGGCATGGACTACGAGGGCACCGCGCGCACCGTGGACAACTTCATCCGGCAGCTGCGGATGAAGTTGGAGGACAAGCCGGAGGAGCCGCGCCACTTCGTCACCGTGCGCGGCCTGGGCTACCGCTTCGAGCGCTGAGCGCTCGGCCCGCTAGTCGCCGACGTGCAGGGTGAAGCTGCCGCCGCGCCGCTGCAGCTCGGCCTTGATGTCCTCGCGGAACTGGCGCTGCACGTCGCCGTTGCCCACGATGCCGATGCAGCCCTGGGTGCCGGCGGGGCCGCCGTCGGGGTGGATCCGCAAGGTCGTGCGGGTGGCCTTCACGCGGGGGTCGTACTTGTCGGAGAGGGCGACGCTGAAGCCCACGCCGTCGACCACCATGCCCTTGGTGTTCCGGTTCCACAGGTGCGGGGTCACGTTGTAGTCGCCGTTCGGGAGGTTGCCCTTGCCGTACCCGCCGCTGTGGTACGTGTACGTGTGGCCGTTGACGGTGATCTTCCCGGTCGTCATCTGGTTGACGGCGCCCTTGTTGGAGACCGAGTCCACGCTGGCATGGAGGTTCTCCGGCTTCGACGAGGAGACGAACTCGTCGCGGCTGCCGGGGACGGCGGAGGGCTGCGCGGCGGCGGGCTGCGGCGCCGGCTTCTGCGCCGGAGCGGAGACGGTGGACGGGGAGATCGAGCGCGGGGCGCTCTGAGTGACGGAAGGCATTGGGGACTCCGGCGCGGCGGGGGATGGGAGGGGAGACACTTGTGTTCTCGGCTCCCACTGCCCCACCGTTGTGCCAGGAACCAGGTGGTTTGCTTTACACGCCGGCAGGAAATCAGCGTTCCCGCATGGAATGGAAACCGACTTTCCGGTCCGCCGTCAGGTCCACGTCCGGAAGAAGGTTTCCGGCGTGAGGAAGGTCATCTCCACGTCGCCGAAGCGGACGCGGGTCTTGTCCTGGAGCACCGCCGACCCGTTGGGCTCCAGCTTCAGCGCGCCCGCCCAGGTGCCGTTCTTGCTCTCCGCGTCCACCAGCTTCCAGGTGTTCGTGCGCGAGTCCCGCATGAAGTAGGCGTGGAAGCGGGACACCGAGGGGTCGTAGAGCACCAGGTCGTTGTTCTCCGTCCGCCCCACCGTGACGCCCATCACGAAGGCGTTGGTGGCGGACGTGCCCTTGCGCAGCGGCAGCACCACGGGCTCGCCGCCGAGGTTGATCCCGCCTCCGGGGCTGGTCTGGGCGAGGTCCAGCGTCTGGCCCTTGCCGACGGCGGCGTTGGGCGTCTCCCAGAGCAGCACCGGCACCTCCAACTCCTGCCGGCGGCTGGTGTCCGCGATGAAGTACCTGGCGAACTCGGAGAGGCGTTGGGCCACGATGAATCCCGACCGAAAGGCTAGCATCCGGACCATGCGGCGCCGCTACACCATCCACAAAGACGGAGATCTCCTCGTCGAGGAGCTGGACGCCGAGGGGAAGGCGAAGGACCCGGAGCCGGTCCCGCCCGAGGACCGCCTCCCGGTGGAGGTGGTGGTCTCCGCGGGCGACGACGACGACTCGCGCGCCGCCCTGCTGGACCTGCTGGAGATGGCGTTCGGGATGGAGGCGGAAGGGCCCGGGCCGGGCCCTTCGAAGCCCCGGAGCTGAAGGCGCCTCAGGGGGCCCGCTGGGCGACGACGATCTGCAGCGGGTCCTCGGGCGCGAAGGGCCGGCCGTCGAAGTCGCCGTACCGCTCCATGGGCTGGAAGCCGGCGGCCTTCAGCGCCACGTCCAGCTCCTCGGCGCTGAACTGCCGGACGCGGAGGCGGCGCAGGCCCTCGTGCGCGCCGGCGCCCTCGCCCGGGCGCTCGCGGCGGCGCTCGCGCAGGTGGGGCACGAACACCGGGCGGTACCAGAGCGGCGGCTCCTCGGCGCGGTCGTCCGGGGCGGGGGGCGAGCGGTGCTCGGGCGGGTTCACCAGGTCCAGCAGGAACGCGCCGCCCTCGGCCAGGTGCGTGGCGGCGGTGGCCAGCGCCGCCTCCAGATCTCCGGGCGTGGACATCAGGCCCAGCGCGTTGCGCGGGGCGATGACGACCTTGAAGCGTTCGTCCAGGCGGAGCGAGCGCACGTCCGCGCGCACCACCCGCAGCCGGGCGGCCACCTCCGGTTCCTCCTGCGCCCGGCGCTCCTCGGCGGCGCGGAGGAGCACCTCCGAGGGGTCCGCGGCCAGCACCTGGTGCCCCCGCCTCGCCAGCTCCCAGGCGATCCGCCCGTCGCCGGCTCCCAGCACGAGCGCGGGACCTCCCTCGCGGTCCACCCGGTCGCCGTAGAAGGCCGTGCCGGCGTCGGCCATCACCAGAGACAGCACCGGCCTGGGTCCTTCCGTGCCCGCCATGGTCGGACACCTGGGTAGCTCAGTGGGCCTGATCGGAACAAGTCTTCCCAGCATCGCGTCGCCTTTCCGACGCCCGGGGCCCCCGGGCGGCCGGAAACGGGTGGCACCGGGTTTGCGATGGTGGCACCGGGATGGGGGGCGGGCGGGGGATGCAGAACGGGGTGCGGTGGGTCATCGTCTCGGGAGCGATCGCCGGGCTGGCGCTCTGGAGCGCGGCGGGATGTGGTGAGCCACCGGGCACTCCGGAGCCGACGCAGACCGAGGTATCGAAGACGGACGGCGGGAAGCCCGAGGACGGGGGTGGCGGTCACCCCGACTCGGGTTCGGACGCCCGGAGCGACGCCGGGATGGACGGCGGGACCGACGCCGGCAGGGACGGGGGGACCGTCATCGTCGTGCCGGGCGCGGACGGGTGGACATTCTACGGGCCGGAGAGCGGCGCGCCCGCCGAGGTGTGGAGCGTCTCCAGCGACGCGGCGGGGAACCTCTGGGTGGCCGGCGGCATGGAGGGCCTGTTCCTGATGCGGCCGGGCTCGGGGCACTTCGAGCACTTCACCGTCGCGGACGGCCTGACGGCGTACGTCGACGAGACGGGGCCGCATCAGCAGAGCGTCGTCTCGGTGGCGGGCGGCCCGGCGGGCGTGGTGTACGCCGGTTACCTGGGCCACTTCGGCGGGCAGGAGGACCTGGACCCGCCGTACATGCGCAAGAGCGGGGACGCGGACAGGGTCACGTTGGGGGCGGGCGGCATCTCGGTCCAGCACATCGACATCTCTTCGCCGCCCGACCCGAGCAACCCGGACCTGGTGAACGGCCGTGACAAGATCCGCACCGTCTGGCGCGAGCTGTACGACCCGCGCACCGGCAACGTCTGGTTCGGCGGCAACCACGGCGTGGCGCTGTGGGAGGCGCAGACCGGCCTGGTCTTCGAGCACCAGCACGCCGCCATCAACGCCTGCTACCCGGACGGGCACTGCACGCTGCTCTCCGGCGACTGGTTCGGCATCGCGCTCGACGCGGCGGGCGACCTGTGGATGGGCGGCGGCCACCGGCTGGCCAAGCTCAAGTACACCAACCCGCAGCGCTTCTGGGGCCCGGTGGCGCCGATCATCGATGTCTGGCCGGACGCCAGCAACGCCAACCGGACCGACGACTACGTGCAGGACCTGGCGGTGAGCGGGAGCACGCTCTTCGTGGGCTCCATCCCCAACGGGCTGGTGGCCATCGACGACAGCGGCGTGCACCCGGTGGGGCTGTCCGGGTACCAGTCGAAGATCACGTCGCTGGAGGCGGACCCGGCCGGCGGCTCGCTGTGGGTGGGCCTGCAGTACGGCGGGATGCTCCGGATCAGCGGCGGGTCCATCGCCGCCTACTCCAACCCGGTGTTCGGCAACCAGCTCATCGACAGGCAGGTCTGGGACATCCAGAGCGACCACCAGGGCCCCGGCGGCGCCCGGCGCCTCCTGGTGGCCTTCCGAGCGGGGGCGGTGGGCATCTACAGCGGCCCGTAATTCCCGCAAGGGTCAACGTCTTTCGTGAGGTACCCACTCGCCGGCGCACCTAGGCGCTGGCGGAGGAGGCCCCGGGCCGCCACCTGCGGTCCGGGGCCTCGTGGCCATCTCAGGGCCGCGCGGGCCGGGCGGACTGGGTCGCCTTCGGGCTGGGCACCGGGGCCAGGACGGGCGCGGAGGCGGGCTCCGGCTGGTGAGGGGCCTCCGCGGCCGGCGCTGCACCGGGCGGCGGAGGCCGCAGCGCCACCTCGAGCGGGACGCCGGCGTCGGACGAGGTGGGGCCCAGCTTCTCCGCCAGCTCCAGCGCCGCGGTGCTCAGGTCGCCCTGGCCGGCGGAGGCGCGCTGGAGGGCACGGGCGAGGTGCTCGGCGCGCTCGAAGCGCTCGCGGGTGGCGTTGGCGTCGTGGTCGGCGGCGCGCAGCTCGAAGGCGGCCACGGCGTCGTGCCGGAGCGCCTCCAGCAGCTTGGTGAGCGTCGCCTGCACCTCGCCGTCCAGCTCCGAGCGCGCGTACCCCTTCAGCCCCTGGCGGTTGCCGAACCACACCCGGCCGGGGGCGCCGAACTCGTCCTCCGCCACGGGGGGCAGGTCCTCCAGCAACACCACCGGGTGGGCGCGGAGCGGGAAGTCGCGGCTGAGCAGCTCGTAGACCAGCGCGCCGTCCGGGCGGAGGCGGAGCGCGGCGATGAGCGGGCCGAAGGGGAAGTACGGCTCCAGCGCGGCCTTCACCCGCTCCTCCAGGTGAGCGCGGCGCTGCGCGTCCAGCGCGGAGGCGCCCGGGTCCTTGCGCGCCGGCTTCTTCAGCGCGGTCATCAGGTCGCGCACCTGGTCGATGCCCACCACCACGTTGAGCGCGGAGCCGCGCGAGTAGGCGGCGTGGTAGACGCCCACCAGCTCGAACTCGCCGGTCTTGCAGGAGACGGCGAACACCGGCGAGCCGGAGCTACCCTGGGAGAGGAGCGCGTCGATCACGAAGTCGTCGTGGTCCCACTCCTTGAAGTCGTCGTGGTCGTAGGCGGAGATGACCTTGCCCACGTTGGTGGCCTTGAGCACGCCCAGCGGGAAGCCGCGCACGTCCACCACGTTCCGCTCGCGCAGCCCGGCGCTGTGGCCGATCTTCCAGGGCACGGTGGGCAGCGCCGCCTTCGCCTTGAGGACCGCGATGTCCAGCGTCGCGTCCACCACCACCCGGCCGAGGGCGATGTCGTCGCGCTCGTAGGAGTCGGAGTCCCCGTCGACGATGCGGAGGGCGTCCTGGACGCGCTTGCAGCCGGAGGGGACGTCCTCCACCGGGTGCTCGTCGTCGGTGACCGCCGGCCACTCGGCCACGTGCTCGTTGGTGATCAGCAGCGTCTCGCCGCCCTGCTGGCGGTAGGCGAAGCCGGTGCCGTGCGCCACCGCCTTCCGCTTCTTCTGGCGGAGCTTCCCGTCCGGCCCGTAGGACGGGCACTCGTAGGTGGCGGTGGTGCGGATGCAGAAGGTGTACGGCGCCTGCTTCTGCTCGAAGTCCCGGACCGTCTGCGGGAGGGCGGAGAGGTCGTCCGCGTACTCTCCCGAGCAGAAGGGGCCCTTCGGAGGATCGGCGAGGGCGAGCGCTGGGAAGACGAGGAACAGCGACAGCACGGCGAGGGCGGGGCGTGGCATCTCGGCGTCGAAGTCTCGCCAGTCGGGGCGGTCCTGGGAACCGGGTCCGCCCCGCCTCACCCGCTCGCCCGTCGGCTACTTGGCGGTCACGTCCATCGACTTCAGCGTCTCCGAGCCGCGCGTGATGACAATCGTCCACTTCCCTGCCTTCGGGATGCGGAACGCGTTCCAGGAGCGCGAGCGGATGGACGCGCCGTTCACCTTCACGTCCTTGGTCTCGCGGACCTGGTCGCCCAGCTTGAGCTGGATGGTGATGTCCTCGATGGAGTCGTTCTGCGGGACCAGGTAGGCCTGCCAGACATTGACCATGTCGCCCTTCTTCACGCCGTCCGCCGGGACCTCCTTGGTGCACTCGAACTTCTGGGGGCCGTCCTTGGCCACCTCGAGGCAGAGCTTGGCGTCCGCGAGGACGAAGCCCTGGCCCTTGCCGTTGAGCCAGAAGTTCCAGAAGGACTTGACGCACTCGGGGGACGGCTTCTCCATCGCCGGGGCGGCCGGGGCAGCGCCCTGATCCCCCGGAGGCGTGGCGGGAGGATCGGCGGCGAAGGCGGCTCCGGAGACGGCGAGGGCGACGGCGGCGGCAAGAGCAGAGCGGTTCACGGGTTTCTCCTGAGGGTGCAGTGTTTGGCGGCGCGTACCTTCGGCCGAACGCGCCAGGTGCGGCAAGCGGGAATGCGATCGGCGGGCCAGCCGGAGTGCGGCCGTTCAGCCACACCTGCAACTCCTGGCAGCGCCTTCCGAAAATCAAGTTGAAGGTCCCAGGCCCTCCCAAATCGCAGTGAACCGTTGAAGGCATTTCCCGTTCTCTCCGGGGGGGAGTCGTCCGTGAAAGTCCAGGCCAGAGTCGCCCAGCAACCGCAACCTTCGCCGTCATCCTCAGGACCGAAACCAGCGCTCGGGAGCGCGAAGACCCAGGCGCCTCGGGACGCCTTCGCCAGCCCGGCCACCGGCGCCGGCGGGAACGTCCAGTCGGCGTTCCGGCAGCAGTTCGGCGCGCTGGCGGCGGACCCGAAGAAGTTCCACGACACGATGAAGATGGTCTACGGCGACGGCTACGACGCCAAGGCCGCCGAGGGTTTCCGCCAGAAGGCGCTCGCCGGCGACTTCAGCTGGCTGCCTCCGGTGAAGTGGGTGAGCAGCCAGACCCTCCAGGGCAACCACGGCGCGTACGACGCCGGGTCCGGGACGGTCTTCCTCAACGCCGACCTGAAGAACAATCCGGCGCTCGCGGCCTCCACCTACGTCGAGGAGGCCGGGCACCACCTGGACACCAAGCTGAACACGAAGGACGCGGTGGGCGACGAGGGCGAGATGTTCCGCCGGGTGCTCAGCGGCGAGAAGCTGACCGCGGCGCAGATCGCCGACATCCGCGCCGACGACGACCACGGCACCATCACCGTCGACGGACGCCAGGTGCAGGTGGAGTTCTGGAACCCGTTCAAGGCGATCGGCGACGCGGCGAAGGCGGTGGGCGGCGCGGTGGTGGGCGCGGTCAAGGCGGTGGGCAACGCCGTGGTGGACGTGGGCAAGGGCGTCATCGGGGGCGTGAAGGACGTCGTCTCCGGCATCGGCGAGGGCGTGGGCGGGTTCTTCGGCAACCTGGTCCAGGGCCACTTCGGGGACGCGCTCGGGTCGCTGGTCAACGGCGTGGACAAGGCATTCTTCCAGGCGCCGCAGCGCGTGGTCTCCGGGCTGTTCGACGGGGCCGGGGACCTGCTCCACGGGTTCTCCCCGCTGCTGGGGCCCCTGGGCAAGCCGGTCGACTGGGTGGGCACGCGCCTGCTGGACGCGGGGCGCACGCTGGCCGACACCGGGTTCGGCATCTCGCGCGACCTCTTCCGCATGGGGACCGAGCCGGCGGTGGGCTTCGTCCAGGACATGGAGAAGACCGTCAAGCTCCTGGGCCAGGGGAAGTTCGGCGACGCGGCGAAGCAGTTCGGCATGTCCTTCGTCCACGTCCCCGAGCGCGTCATCGGCGGCGCGGTGGACGTGGTGATGCGCGGGGTGCAGGGCGGCGCCAACGCGCTGCTGACCGCCCTGGGCATCGAGCAGCCCACCCGGGCGCTCCGCGACAACGAGATCCAGACGCTGAAGCAGATCTACGGCGACGCCATCGACTACGACGTGGTGCGGGTGAAGGACGGCGGCGTGACCGACTGGCTGGGCATGGCCGCGCACGTGGTGGGCAACACCGTCTACCTGCCGTCGTCGAACTTCAACGCCGACGGGACGCTCAACGCGGAGGGCATGGACACCCTGATGCACGAGGCCGGGCATGTCTGGCAGAACCAGAACGGCGGCGGCGACTACATCCACAAGGCGCTGCTGGCGCAGACCATCGCCTCCATCAGCGGCGGCTCCCGCAACGGCGCCTACGACTGGCGGCAGGCGCTGGACGGCGGCACCCCGTTCAACGAGCTCAACCCCGAGGAGCAGGCGCAGCTGGGCCGCGACATCGGGCGCGCGCTCCAGGACGACGGCCAGGTAACCGCGCGCGACTTCTCCCCCGCGCTGACCGGGAGCGAGCTGGCCTACGTGCTGGACGCGTGGAACAAGTTCAAGCGCGGCGAGGGCGCTCCGTAGCTTCGGGGCTTCGGGGGCCTCGGCCTCACTCCAGCTCGGCGGTGAGCTGGTAGTCCCAGCCGAGGGGGAACAGGTTGTCGGCTTCCCCCTGCTCGCTGATGGTGAGGAAGTAGGGGCCGGCGGCCGCGGCCGGCACCCGCAGCTCGTAGCCGGAGCCCGCGGTGGGCGACAGCGCCGCGCCCTCCACGCGCTCCGCGGGCTGGGGCCGGCTGCCCCGGACGGCGTGACAGCGGAACCAGTCGTCGCGGTACAGCACCTGCCGCCGGTCCGGGCCGGTCACGGTGAACGCGGGGCAGTTCTCCAGGCCCCGGTTCTCCAGCCGGAACAACAGGCGCTTCCCCGCCTCCGGCACCTGGAGCGAGAACACGTCGGCGTTGCCCTGGTTCGCCCGGCCCTGGACGGCCTGGCCCGCGGTCAGCGGGGTGGCGTGGGCCAGGTCGTCGTTCGGCTCCAGCGCGTCTTCCGGGCGCGCCAGCAGGTGCGAGCACGAGCACGCGGTGGTCAACGCCAGCAATACGGGCGCGAGCTTGCGGAGGGCGCTCATGACGCGGCGAGGCTACTCGCTCGCCCGCGGAAAGGTCGCGCCGCGGGGGTCCTGGGCCGTCCCGGATGGGGGCGCGGATGCGGGTGCCGGCGCGACCGGGATCGCCGAGCGTCCGCTGCCACACTCGGCGGGGGCGCCTTCTGTGTCGGCCTGAACACTGGTCGTGACGACGCGCCAGGTCAGGCAGGCATGACCGTTGGCCTGCGCGTAAACCGGAGGTTGCGAGGGGCACATGGGCCAGCGACAAATCCTCATCGTGGAGGACGATCCGGACATCCGGGCTTCGCTGCGCGACGCCTTCGAGGACCAGGGCTACCAGGTGCGCTGCGCGGAGAACGGGCAGGTGGCGCTGGAGTCGCTCCGCAACCACGCCCGGCCTTCGGCGGTGGTGCTGGACCTGCTGATGCCGGTGATGACCGGGAACGAGCTGTACGACGCGATGCAGGCCGACCCCGCGTTGTCCGGCATCCCGGTCATCGTCTCCACCTCCGAGCCGCACCGCGCGCCCCGCGGGTGCCCGGTGGTGAAGAAGCCCATCAACCTGCTGGCCATGCTGGCGGCCATCGCGAGGTTCTGTTGAGCTCGGACTGGTCGTCGCTGCTGGCGCAGTTCACGACGCCCGTGTGCGTGCTGCGCGGTTCCCGGCACGTGGTGGAGGTGGCCAACGCCATGTGCTGCGAGGTCTGGGGGTGCCAGTTGGAGGACGCCCTCGGCCGGCCGCTGATGGACGTGCGGCCCCAGGCGGGGCAGGCGCCGTACCGGGAGATGCTGGACGGCGTCCTGCGCACCGGCGAGCGCGCCACCGGCCGCGAAGCGAAGGTGGAGCTGGGGCCGGAGGGCCAGCGCCGGACGGTGTACTTCAACTTCGTCTACTCGCCGCTGCGGGACGACGCCGGGGCGGTGGACGGGGTGCTGGTGACCGCCTTCGACGTCACGGACGAGGTGCGGGCGCGCGAAGCGCTGGCGCAGACGGTCCGGTACAACGAGATGTTCGCCGGCATCCTGGCGCACGACCTGCGCAGCCCCCTGGGGGCGATCAGCACCGCCGCCCAGCTGGTGCAGATGCGGCGCCCGAATGACGAGCGGATCGGCCCGCCCATGGAGCGCATCCTCTCCAGCAGCGCGCGGATGGCGCGGATGATCGAGCAGCTGCTGGACTTCACGCGGATCCGCCTCGGCGGTGGGCTGCGGCTGGAGCGCAACCGGATGGACCTGGTGGAGGTGCTGCGGGCGGTCATCAGCGAGACGGAGAGCGCCTCGCCCGGGTGGCGCGCCAGCGTGGAGACGATGGGCGACGGGTGGGGGCGGTGGGATTCGGACCGGATGGCGCAGGCCCTGTCCAACCTCGCCGGGAACGCGGCCCAGCACGGCGTCCGGGAGGCGCCGGCCACGGTGCGCCTGGACGGCAGCCACCCGGAGCGGGTGACGCTCACCTTCGAGAACCAGGGCGCCATCCCGCGCGACCTGCTGCCCAACCTCTTCGACCCGTTCCACGCCATCCATCGCGTGCGCAGCAACGCCAACGGGCTGGGGCTGGGGTTGTTCATCGCCCGGGAGATCGTCTCCGCCCACGGCGGCGAGGTGGACGTCGCGTCCGCGGAGGCGACCGGGACGCGCTTCACCGTCGTGCTCCCGAGGGCGAGCGCCCCCGCGTAGCGCTACGCTCGGGCGCCGATGCCCGGCGATCGCCCGCTCGTCCTCGCCACCGCGTTCACCCAGGCGGCGCCGCCGGCGCTGAGGCGGAAGCTGCCGGCGCCCATGGCGGTGGAGCGCGCGCTGCGCGGCGTGCTGGCGCATGCGCGGGAGGAGCATCCGGAGGTGGTGGTGCCGGACTCGGACTTCGCCGCTCACCTCGGCCGGCACCTGGACCCGGGAGAGGATCCGCTCGCCGCCCTCTCGTCCCTCCACGCCGGGGATGCGTACCTCGCCTGCGCCTGCGCCCGGAAGGACGCCGCCGCGCTGGCCGCGTTCGACCGGCGGTTCCGCGAGGTCGTCGCGGAGGCTGTGGCGCGGATGGTCGACCGGGATCCGGACTTCGTCGAGGACGTCCGCCAGGCCCTCCGCGAGAAGCTGTTCGTGGGCGTCCGCGGCTCCCCACCCAAGGTCCTCGACTACTCCGGCTCGGGCCCTCTCGACGCCTGGCTCCGCTCCGCCGCGGTGCGGACCGCCCTCAACCTGCGCGAGGGCAGGACGCGCGAGGAGCCGATGGACGACGCGCTCGCCGAGAAGCTCCCGGATTCCTCCGACGACCCGGAGCTCAAGGCCCTCAAGTCCCGCTGCCGCCGCGAGCTCAAGGGCGCCTTCCAGGCCGCTCTCGCCCAGCTCACCGCCCAGGAGCGCGAGGTCCTCCGCCTCAACCTCGTGGGCGGCCGCAGCATCGACGGCATCGCCGAGCACTTCGGCACCCACCGCTCCACCGCCGCCCGCTGGCTCGCCCAGGCCAAGCAGCGCGTCACCGACATCACCCGCGAGGAGCTCGTCTCCCGCCTGGACTGGAACAAGTCGGAGCTGAGGAGCGTCGCCCGGCTCGTCCAGAGCCAGCTCGACCTCTCCATCCAGCGCTACCTGTAGTGCTCGCGCTCAGCCGCGCGCCGCCAGCCACTCCTTGATCGCGCCCGCCGCCGGATCCGCGGGCGCTCGCGGCGCCAGGCTCTCCTCCGCCTTCCTCGCCTCCGCCACCGCCGCCGCCTTCTGCCCGCTCGCCCACAGCGACTCCACCGCCAAAAGCGACGCCCGCAGCGCCAGCGACGGCGGCCCATCCGCGCGCTCCAGCCGGCCCTGCGCCGACCGCGCCATGGAGAGCGCGACGCCGGCGCGCCCGAACGCCAGGTGGACCCGCCCCAGGTCGATGGACGCCCGCGCCCGCACCGGCGAATCCGTCCCCGCCTGCCGCTCGCTCAGCCTGTCGGACCGGGTGATCAGCGGGAGCGCCTCCTTCGCCTTCCCGAGGTCGATCTCCAGCTCCGCCAGGTCGAGCAGCGACTCCGCCACCGCCGGGTGCTCCGCCCCCAGCGCGCCCTCCAGCTTGGCCAGCGCCGCCCGCTGCTCGCCCAGCGCCTCCGGCCCGTTCCCCAGCTCGCGCAGCGTGCGCGCCGTCTCCGACCCCAGCTGCGACAGCGCCAGCGGGTCCGCCCCGGAGTGGGTGAGGATCTCCTGCGCCGCGCGCTGCTCCTCCAGGGCCTCCTTGAAGTCGCCCTTGGCCCACAGCGCGGCGCCCAGCGCCCGCCGCGCCTGCCCGACCTCGGGGTGCGACGCGCCCAGCGCCATCCGCTTCATGGCCACCGCCTTGCGCAGCTGCTGGAGCGCCAGGTCCAGCTGCCCCTGCTCGCGCAGCGTGTCGCCGAACGCCTGGATGCTGTTGGCCACCACGAACGCGTCCGACCCGAAGGCTCTCTGGCGGAAGTCCACGCACAGGGTGAAGTGCTTCACCGCCTCGTCCGGGCGGCCCTGCGCCTGCAGCGCCAGCGCCAGCACGTGGTGCAGCATCCCCTGGAGCGCGTCGTCCCCGCCCGCCCGCGCCAGCGCCGCGTTGGCCAGCTGCCCCCACGCCACCGCCTCCCCCGGCCGCCCGTCGCGGAACACCGCCATGGCCAGGCCGATCAGCGCCTGCGCCCGCGTCCCGTCCTGCTGCGCCTGGTCCGCCGTCCCCGCCGCCTCCTGCAGCGAGGCGATGGCCGTCCGGAAGTCCCCCGCCAGGATCTGCAACCTCCCCTGCGCCACCAGCGCCTCCGCCAGCGTGGGCCGGTGGGCGCTCTTCCTCGCCTCCGCCACCGCCACCGCCGCCTGCTCCAGCGCGCGCGTGAGCTGCGCCGAGTCCCCCAGCGCCTTCGCCTCCGAGAGCGCCTTGCGCGCCTTCACCGTGGCCGCGCGCTGGTCCGGCTCCTCCGGGAGCGCCTCGATGGTCGCCTGCGCCGTCTCGCACGAGCGCAGGTCGGTGAACGACTGCGCCGCCTGCACCGCCTGCTCGATCACCTTGGCGTCGCCCGCGTCCAGCAGCGCCAGGTACGCGGCCACCTCGTCCAGCCGCCGGTCCAGGCAGCGGATGCGCAGGTCCAGCAGCTGCTCGGACTGGTCGCCGCGCACGCGCGTGGCCTCGCAGACGTCCGTGCGCAGCTTCACCCAGCGCGCCGCGTACGCGTCGACCACCGGCTCCGTGCTGGCCCACACCTGCAGCGCGAAGGGCAGCTTGGTCCGCAGCACCGCGTCCTTCAGCGCGGCCTTCCGCGGCGCGTCCCACAGCCCCGCCAGCCGCGCCTCCGAGCCCCGGCAGAGCTGCCGCGCCCGCCGGCTGGCGAAGACCCCGCCGCCCACCGACGTGCCCACCACCAGCAGCGCGAGCGCCGCCACCGCCAGCCGCCGCCGCACCCCCCCCGGGTCGCGCCGCAGCTCGGCGAGCAGCGCCTCCATCGACGGGTAGCGCTTCTCCGGCTCGGCGGCCAGCCCGCGGGAGAGGATGCGCCGGAACCGCGCGGGCACCTTGGCGGCGGGCGCCGGGAGCGGCAGCCGGCCCACGGCGATGGCCGCGCTCAGCTCCTTGGCGTTGGCCCCGCGGTAGGGCCGCTCGCCGTAGAGCGCCTCCCACAGCGCCACGCAGAAGGAGAACTGGTCGGTGCGCGCGTCCACCGCCTGGCCGCTCAGCTGCTCGAGCGGCATGTACGCCGGCGTCCCTACCAGCACCCCCTCCTGCGTGAGCGGCGTGTCGAGCGCCGCCCTCCCGGAGAACCCCGCGCGCGGGGGGTTGAGCCGGTCGCCGGACCGATGCACCGGCGAGGCGGGCGCGGCGCCGTCGTGCTCGGGAGCGCCCTCCGGACGCGCCAGGCCGAAGTCCACCACCCGCACCTGGCCGTCCTTGGAGACCAGGGCGTTGTCCGGCTTGAAGTCGCGGTGGATCAGCCCGGCGGCGTGGGCGGCGGCCAGCCCGCGGCCCGCCTGGAGATAGAGCGCCAGCACCTCGCGCCAGCGGCCGCGGCCGGCGGGGAGGGCGCGCTGGTGCTTGGTGAGCGTGGTCCCCTCCACGAACTCCATCGCCAGGAACACCTGGGAGCCGAAGGTGCCCACGTCGTAGACGGGGATGACGTTGGGATGGGACAGCCGCGCCATGGCCTGCGCCTCGCGCAGCAGCCGGGTGCGCAGCTCCTCCTTCAGCGACCGGTCCGCGTCCGAGCGGAGGATCTTCAACGCCACCTTCCGGTCCAGCTCCGGGTCGTAGGCGGCGTAGACCACGCCCATTCCGCCGGAGCCCTGCCGCCCCAGCACCACGAAGCGCCCGAGGACGTCGCCGGGCTGGAGCTTCTCCGGCCTGGGCGGCGCCGGCAGCTTGCCCGGACCTCGCAGGTCCTGCGTGGCCGGCTTGCTCTCCGCGGATTGGTCCGTCTCCCCCGCCTCCCACGGCCCCTGGGGCACGCTGGGCGCCCCGGTGTCCTCCTCCTGGTCCACGTGGTCCACGGAGGGGATGAAGGGCGTGGTGGGGGCCATGTCCGCGCCCAGCTTCTTGGCGGGTATCCCGGGGGTGAGGCTCACCGGGTGGTTCCGGCTCCGCTTGATGGTGTCGGCGAAGCCGGTGGACAGCTCGGTGCCGGGGTTGACCTGGCCCAGGACGGTGGACCGGAGCATGGCCACCTTCTCCCGGCAGGCCGGGCACTCCGCGACGTGCTGCGAGATGCGCGCCGCATCCTCGGGAGGCATGGACCCGTCGACCCAGAAGAGGAGCTGCGACGGGTGTGGACAGGGACTCGGCACGGGCCGGAGGGATCCTTTCGAAACGGGGCGCCGCGGACAAGCGGGGGTACCGGAAAGACAGCCGTTCCCGGCACCAGGTCTCACGCCCACCCGTCAAGCAGGGGCGGTGAGACCTACAGCCGGGTGCGCCTGTCCCTTGGACGTGTCGCCCACATCGGGGAGGCGACCCGAAAACGAGCGGGCCCGGATCGGCGACTCCAGCGCCGGTCCGGGCCCCCGTCATCCCCTGGGGAATCTCAGTGCAGCTTGAGGCGCGGCCTGGGCGCCTTCGCCGGCTTCGCGCGCCGGCTGATCATCCGCACCGTGCCGAAGAAGAGCTGCTCCTCGGTGTACACGCGGCGGGACTTGCCCGGCTCGGAGCTGGGGCCCGGGCGCTCCAGCCACTGGAGCATCCGCACCTCGCCGTCGTGGGCGAAGGGCGCGCGGACCTCCGGCGGGCACTGGCGCAGGTAGCGGCGGACGATGGGCCCCAGCCGGGCGGAGAACGCCTTCCCCAGCCGCGCGTGGCGGCGGCCCTGGTGGAGCGTGCCGTCGAAGCGGTTGGAGATGTGGAACAGCTCGTGGAGCACGGTGCGGATGCGCTGGTCCGGGCTGGAGGCGCGGAAGAACAGCGGACGCAGGGTGACGAGGTACAGCATCCGCTTCCCCCGGTAGCGCACCACCGGCTTGCGCCGCCCGCGCTTGTCCATCGACCTGGCGCCGGGGAAGGTCAGCGGCCGCACCGTCCCGCGGGAGGCGCGCCGGGCCTCGCCCGCCACCACCAGGATGCGCGAGGGGCGGACGTGCTGGAACTTGGGCGTCCGGGCGACGATGTCGCGGAGCAACGCCCGGATGGCATGGTTGAAGTTCGGCCGCCGCTTCGCCACGTTCGCTACCGCGTATCCTATTCCGCAAACGTGCGCCTGCCTCGTCTGGGAACAGATCCGGAAGCCTTTCCTCCCGTCGAGCACGCCGTCGACGGGCTCCTGGCCTGGGGCGGCGACCTCTCGCCCCGGCGGCTCCTGGCGGCGTACCGGCGCGGCATCTTCCCCTGGTACAGCGAGGGCCAGCCCATCCTCTGGCACTCGCCCGACCCCCGCTTCGTGCTGCTCCCCCCGCAGCTGCACGTGCCCAAGAGCCTGAAGAAGGAGATCAACCGCGGCACCTACCAGGTCCGCTACGACACGGCGTTCGCCCAGGTGATCGCCGCCTGCGCGAAGGTGCGGCGGCCCGGGCAGTACGGCACGTGGATCACCCGCGACATGGAGCGCGCGTACCTGGAGCTGCACCGGCAGGGCTACGCGCACTCCATCGAGAGCTGGGCGGGCGGCGAGCTCCTCGGCGGGCTGTACGGCGTCTCGCTGGGGTCGGCGTTCTTCGGCGAGAGCATGTTCGCGCTGGCGCCGGACGCGTCGAAGGTGGCCTTCGCGACCGTGACCAGACTTCTCCAGACCTGGGGCTTCGAGCTGATTGACTGCCAGGTGGAGACCGAGCATCTCTCGCGCTTCGGCGCCGAGCAGTGGCCGCGCCGCCGCTACATCGAGGCGCTGGAGCACGCGCTGACGGCCCCCACGCGCCAGGGGCCCTGGACGGAGCAGGCGATGGAGGAGCCGAAGCGATGACGTTGCCGGTGGAGCCGCCGATCGAGCCGATGCTGTCCGCGATCCAGGACGAGCTGCCCGCGGGGGACGAGTGGCGCTACGAGCCGAAGTGGGACGGCTTCCGCTGCCTCGTCTTCCGCGAGGGCGACCGCTTGCAGCTCCAGAGCCGGAAGACGCAGCCGCTGGAGCGCTACTTCCCGGAGCTGTTGCCCGCCTTGAAGGCCGCGCTCCCGGAGCGGGTGGTGGTGGACGGGGAGATCGTGGTGGCCGGCCCGCGCGGGCTGGACTTCGACTCGCTCCAGCTCCGCATCCACCCCGCCGCCTCGCGGGTGAACAAGCTCTCCAAGGAGATCCCCGCCAGCTTCGTGGCCTTCGACCTGCTGGCGGCCGGCGACGAGGACCTGCGCGGCCAGAGCTACGACGAGCGGCGCGCGCGGCTGGCGGAGGCGCTCAAGCAGGACCACCAGATCTTCCTCACCCCGCAGACGCGCTCGCTGGAGGAGGCCAAGCGCTGGTTCATCGAGTACGAGGGCGCGGGGATGGACGGCATCATCGCCAAGACCGCCGGCCAGACCTACGAGCCGGGCGAACGGGTGATGGTGAAGGTGAAGCACCACCGCACCGTGGACTGCGTGGTGGGCGGCTACCGCGAGCACAAGAACGGCGGCATCGGCTCGCTGCTGCTGGGCCTCTACGACGACAAGGGCGTGCTCCACCACGTGGGCCACACCACCTCCATGTCCGCGGCGGAGAAGAAGAAGCTGCTGGAGCGGCTCAAGCCGCTGGAGGAGGGCGGCAACTCCTTCGGCCAGGGGCGCACGCCGGGCACGCCGTCGCGGTGGAGCAGCGGCAAGGAGCTGTCGTGGATCCAGCTCCGCCCGGAGCTCGTGTGCGAAGTGACGTTCGACTACATGCAGGGGGACCGCTTCCGGCACGCCGCGGGGTTCCTGCGGTGGCGGGTGGACAAGGCGCCGCGGCAGTGCACGTTCGACCAGCTCTCGAAGCCGGAGCAGTTCTCGCTGGAGCAGGTCATCCGGCAGCGGCAGGCGGGTGCGGTACGCTCGGAGTGACGGGGACGAGGCTCACAGGACGAGGAGGTCCGGGATGCCAACGGTGGAAGAGCGGCTGGAGGCGCTGGAGCGGTCCAACCGGCGCCTGAGGGCCACGTCGCTGGCCGGGGTGGCGCTGGCGGTGGCGGCGGCGTTCGCGGGGTTGGTCCGGGGCCGCATGCCGGACGAGCTGGCGGGGAGGTCGCTGGCGCTCACCGACGCGAGCGGGGCGGTGCGGGCGCGCCTGGCGCCCACCGACCACGGCGGCTTCGCGCTCACCGTGGCCGACGCCACCGGCCGGCCGCGCACGCTGCTGGGGGTCGCCCCGGACGGCTCGCCGAAGCTCGCGCTCGCGGGCAAGGAGGGCCAGGCGATGGCGGAGCTGGCGGCGCAGGGCTCGGAGGCGCCGCGGCTGGCGCTGCGCAACGGGGACGGGTACGACTTCTTCGAGGTGTCGCTGGAGTCGGACGGGTCGTCGCGGGTGCAGCTCGCCGACGGGCAGGGCCGGCCACGCGTCACCCTGAGCACCGAGCCGGACGGCACGCCGGAGCTGATGCTGAAGGACCACCTGGGCGTCCCCCGCGCGGACCTCGCCGTCTCCAGCGCGGGCGCCCCCCGGCTGGTGCTGGAGGGGCGGGACGGGAAGGTGTTCCGCGCCCCCACGGTGGACTGAGCCTCCGCCATGAAGCTCTGGGACCTCCCCACGCCGGCGGTGCTGGTGGACGCCGGCGCGCTCCGGGCGAACGTGCAGCGGATGGCGGACCGGGCGGAGGCGCTGGGCGTCTCGCTGCGGCCGCACGTCAAGACGCACAAGTGCGTGGAGATCGCGGTGATGCAGCGGCAGGCGGGCGCCCGCGGCCTGTCCGTCTCCACCCTGCGCGAGGCGGAGGTCTTCGCCGACCACGGCTTCGACGACCTCACGCTGGCCATCCCCATCGCCCCCGCGCGCGCGGCGGACGCCGAGAAGCTCTCCGAACGCGCCACCCTGCGGCTGGTGGCGGACTCGGACGAGGCGCTGGACGCGCTGGAGCACCGGCAGTTCCCGCTGCGGGTGTGGCTGAAGGTGGACTGCGGCTACGGGCGCGCCGGGGTGGACCCGAATCGCCCGGAGGCGCGCGCGCTGGCGGTGCGGCTGGCGAGGTCGAGGCGGCTGATCTTCGAGGGGCTGCTCACCCACGCGGGGCATTCGTACTGGTCGAAGGACCGCGCGGACCTCCAGCGGATCGCCGAGCAGGAGCGCTCCGCGCTGGTGGAGCTGGCGGAGTCGCTCCGCAAGGTGGAGGGCGTGGAGGTGCCGGCGCTCAGCGTGGGCTCGACGCCCACCATGTCCGCGGTGAGGTCGCTCCAGGGGGTGAACGAGGTCCGCCCCGGCAACTACGTCTTCCACGACGCCACCCAGTGGAAGCTGGGCGCCTGCGAGCTGAAGGACTGCGCGCTCACCGTGCTCGCCACCGTCATCTCCTCGCCGCAGGGGAGCGACCACTCCGTGGTGGACGCGGGCGCGCTGGCGCTCTCCAAGGACCTGGGGCCCGTCCACCTGGGGCACCAGTCGATGGGGGAGCTCCTCTCGCCGGACGGCGGGGGGCGCGTGGTCTCCGTCACCCAGGAGCACGGCATCGTCGACCGCCGCCTGAAGGTCGGCAGCAAGGTCCGCATCCTCGTCAACCACTCCTGCCTCACCGCCGCCGAGCACGACCACTACGCGGTGGTCGACGGCGAGGAGGTGGCCGGCCGCTGGCGGATCTGGCGCCAGCGGGACTGAGCGCCGTCCTTCCGCTCAGCCGATGAGCCGCTGGCCGGACTCGCCCCCGTCGGCGGGCGCCTCCCGCCCCACCAGGTACGCGTCGTGCCCGACCTGCGCCCAGGTGAAGCCGCTGGCCGCCCGCACCCGCGTCTCCGGGGACACGAGCACCGGCGCCTTGCTGGCCCAGCTCTTCATCGACAGCTCCGCCGCGAAGCCGACCGTGTTCCCCAGCGCCACCATCTCCGACGAGCCCTCGCTCCGGTCGACCGCGGCCCAGCTGGCGTGGATACCCACCCCCGCCGCCAGCGGGACCTTCCCGGCGCGCTCGCGCCGGTGGTTCAGCGGGCCGACCGCCGCCACCAGGTCCAGCGCGAACCGCACCCCGCGCGCGCCGTCATCGCCGAGCACCGCGTGGCGCAGGAAATAGACCACCAGCCCTGCCCCGGCGGACCGGTCCGGCGTCCCGCCGTGCCGCAGGATGAGCGGCGCGATGGCGTCGTCGAACTCGGTGATCGCCTCCTCCATCTCCGCCGCCTCCCGGTACGGCTCCGCGTCCCCGCCCGGGTGGTGCAGCTCCACGAAGACCACCGTCACCGGGCAGTCGTCGTGCGACGCCCCCGGGCTCTGCGGCAGGTCGCGGACGGTGACCAGCGGCGTGTAGAAGCGGCCGAAGCGCTGCAGCGACGCGTGCTCCTCCACCAGCCGCCCGCGCAGCGACTGCAGCCGGGTCTTCCCGCGCTGGAGCGGCCACGCCCCTCCCACCACGAGCAGCACCGCGGCCGGGATCGCCGCCGGCAACCCGGCCAGCCACAGCAGCGCGCACTCGACCACCATCCCCGTCCCCGCCACCCACCACACGATGACGTTGGACAGCGAGCGCTGCGCGGCGATCAGCAGCACGCAGTACGCGCCCAGCGCCATCGCCGCCACCGCCGCCGGCTGGTCCGAGCGCGGGAGCATCCGCCACACCACCGCCCCCACCGCCGGGACGTCCAGCGCCGGGAGCAGCACCCACGGCTGCAGCAGCGCGCCCGACCTCCACAGCCGCACCGCCGCCACCGCCGCCAGGACGGCGTACGCGGCCGCCACCGGCGCGGTCGCCGCCGCCGCCGGCCACCGGTGGAGGACCAGCATCGCCAGCGAGAGCGCCAGCCACCCGCCCGCGACCGCCAGGCGGATCAGCAACGACGGCCGCGTGGAGAGCTCGCGCTCGCGCCGCGTGGTCTCCTCCAGCGCCTTCGTAAAAGCCATCACTTCCAGTGAATGCTGGGAGGTCCTGCGTTCCGGGGGCACCAGGACATGATACCCGATTCACCTTGGCATTGGATAATTACATCATGGGTGGAATCTGACCCACTCAGCGTCACAGCACGGCGCCGAAGGCGCGGCCGATGCCGTAGGTGACGCCCGCGGCGAGGGCGGCGAGCCCGACGGTCCGCCCCGCGCCTCGCCAGAGCGGGGTGCCGGCGAGGAAGGCCACGGTGGCGCCCACCGCGGCGAGCACCAGGAAGGCGAGCCCGGCGCTGACGGCGGGGGTGACGGCGGAGTGGATGAAGAAGAAGGGCAGCACCGGCACCAGGGCGCCGACGGCGAACATGGCGAAGCTGGAGAGCGCGGCGGCGAGCGGCGAGCCGAGGTCGTTGGGGTCCAGGCCCAGCTCCTCGCGCACCAGGGTGTCCAGGGCGGTGACGGGGTTCTTGAGGATCTCCGCGGCGGTGCGGCTGGCCTTCTCGGTGGAGAGCCCGCGCTCGCGGAGGATGAGGGCCAGCTCCGCGGCCTCCTCCTCGGGCGCCTCGGCGATCTCCCGCCGCTCCATCTCCACCTGGCGGGTGAGCAGGTCGCGCTGGCTGGCGACGGAGGTGTACTCGCCCACCGCCATGGAGAAGGCCCCGGCGATCAACCCGGCCGCCCCGGTGACGATCAGCTGGTGCGGGTCGGCGCCGGCCCCGGCCACGCCCAGCACCAGCGAGAGGTTGGAGAGCAGCCCGTCGTTCATCCCGAAGATGGCGGCGCGGATGGAGCCGGCGCGGGCGCCGTTGCGGTGCCAGCGCTCGCGCTGGGCGATGATCGCCCGCGCCTCGGTGGGCCGGCCCACGGACATCCCGCTCAGCGCGCGGTGGTGCTCGCGCTCCTCGTCGGCGAGTGGGGCCGCGTCGCCGCCCTGGGCCGCGTACTTGTCGGCGTCGCCGGTCTCCGTCTCCATCACCAAAGGGAGCACCGCGTCGGTCCCCAGGCGCCGGGCCAGCCACAGCAGCGCGCGGATCCGCGACGAGGGGCGGTCCTGCGGGAGCGCCACGCCCTCCTTCTCCAGCTTGCGCGCCCAGATGTCCGCGTGCCGGCGCTCGCCTTCGGCCAGCTCGCGGAAGCTGGTGGCGCGCTGGGGGTCCTTCTCCACCTTGGCCAGGCCGTCGTAGAGCGCGGCGCCCTCGCGCTCGTCCTTGAGGTTCTGCAGCCAGAGGTCGGTGCGCTTGTCCATGAAGGGCCGGGATTCTACCGGCAGCGGCCCAGGTTGCAGACCTGTCCGGCGCCGCAAACGTTCCCGCACGAACCACAGTTGGCGGGGTCGAACGCGGTGTTCACGCACGCGGTCCCGCACTGGGTGAGCCCCGGCTGGCAGACGCAGGCCCCGCCCACGCAGGCGGTGGTGAGCGGCGTCCCGGGGCAGACGTTGCCGCACGCGCCGCAGTTGAAGAAGTCGAAGGAGAGGTTGCGGCACAGGGGCCCGCACAGCGCCGTCCCCGCGGGGCAGGTGCAATGGCCCGCCACGCACAGCTGGGTGGGCGCGCAGGTGGTGCCGCAGGCGCCGCAGTTGGCGGGGTCGCTCTGCACGTCCCGGCAGACGCCGCCGCAGAGCGCGCTCCCCGGCGAGCACGCGCACAGCCCGCCCAGGCACACCTCGAAGCTGGCGCACCCGTGGGCGCAGGCGCCGCAGTTGGCCGGGTCGTCGAGGAGGTTCACGCACCGGCCCGAGCAGGCGACGGTGCCGGACGGGCACGCCGGCACGCACCTCCCCGCCGAGCACGCCTGGCCGCTCGAGCACGCCACCCCGCACCCGCCGCAGTTGGCCGGGTCGCTCTGGAGGTCCGCGCAGGTGGTGCCGCACCGGGTGGCGCCCGCCTGGCACGCGCACTGGCCCGCCACGCAGGCCCCGAGGCCGCACTGGATCCCGCAGCCGCCGCAGTTGCTGGAGTCCACGCCCGGGTCCACGCAGGTCGTCCCGCACCGGATCTGCCACGGGAAGCAGGCCCGCTGGCACGTCCCCAGGAGGCACACCTGGTTCGCCGCGCACGCCCGGCCGCACCGGCCGCAGCTCTGGGGGTCGCTCAGCAGGCGCACGCAGCGGCCGCCGCACGCCGAGTACCCGGGGTCGCACGCGCACGCGCCGTTCGAGCACGACGCGTTCGCGCCGCACGCCAGGCCGCAGCCGCCGCAGTTGCCGTCGTCCGTGGGCGGCACCACGCACAGGCCGTTGCAGGAGAGGTACCCCGCCGGGCAGGTGCAGCGCCCGGCCGTGCAGGTCTGCCCGACGTGGCAGACGTTCCCGCACGCGCCGCAGTTCAGCGGGTCGTTCGGGAGGACGACACACCTGCCACCGCAGTCCGTGAACGGCGAGAGGCAGCCGCACGCGCCGCGCACGCAGACCCGCGTGGAGCAGGTGACGCCGCACCGGCCGCAGTTGACCGCGTCGGACTGGAGGTCCACGCAGTCGTCTCCGCACCACGCGCGCGGCGTCTCGCACGCGCACGTGCCGTGGATACAGGCCTCGCCGTTCGCGCAGACCCGGCCGCAGGCGCCGCAGTTCTTCGGGTCCGCGTCCAGGTTCCGGCAGATGCCCATGCAGTCCGCCAGGTCGCCGCACGTCGAGCGGCACCGGCCCCTCAGGCACACCTGCCGCGCGCCGCAGGCGGTGGCGCAGTCGCCGCAGTGCAGCGGGTCGCTGTCCACGTCGGCGCAGAGGGTGGCGCTGCAGCGCACCTGGCCAGGCTCCGGGCAGGTGCCCGGGTCGGGCCGGCAGCGGCCGTCCTCGCCGCAGAGCATCCCCTCCGGGCAGGGGAGGTCCTCCGGCTGGCCGCAGAAGAGCGGTTCGGTGCGGGCGCAGCCGCAGAGCGCGGACGCGGCCAACAGCGCGAGCGTCAGCCGGCGCGGCAGATGGAGCCCAGGTGCGTGCATGTTCCGACGGAGTCCCGGTCGCCGATTGTAGGGAGCCCTCCGAAGGAAACGCCATTTGGCGACTGGGCTCCCGGAGGCGATCGCGCCACGGCGCTCGCCTGCGAGGGAGCCCTCAGTGTGCGAATGCCCGCGAGCACGGCGCCCTACCCTTCCGGCGTTCGGCCAGCTCCGTTAGTCTGCCGATCCGGGCGTCCTGGTCACCGCCGGAGGCGTGGCGGTTGTCCGGCCGTCCAGGAGGTGACGCGGGCATGGACGCGCTGGGGAGCGTGCTGCAGTGGCTCCGGTTCTCGGGGGCGGCGTACTGCCGGGCGACGCTGGGCTCGCCCTGGGGCGTGAGCTACCCGCCGGTGGAGAAGGCGCTGATCCACGTGGTGGAGCGCGGCGCGGCCTGGTTGACGGTGGCGGGCGAGGGCAAACCCATCCCGCTCTCTGCGGGCGACCTGGTCCTCTTTCCGAGGAGCACCCGGCACCAGTTCCAGGACCGCCCGGGCTCTCCGGTGTTCATGCTGGACCACGTCATCG
>DASRBA010000231.1:0-4970 GCA_035637895.1 Myxococcaceae bacterium | reverse complement strand
CGACACCGCCGGTATCTCCAGCGGCGTGGGCCTCGCCTCCGAGGACCGCGCCAGGCCCGGCGTCACCATGGCGGGGATCGTCCCCGGCACCGGCGTGGGCGACGGCGCGTACGCGGACGGCGACCACCCCGGCCCCCAGGTCGGACTGTCGAGGCTGCCGTCCGAATCGTCCTTCCCCCACCCCAACAGGAAGGCCTGCTTCGCGCGGTCGATCGCGCGCGACGGCGGCGGCCGCCCCCCGGCGAACGGGTTCTCCAGCGCCGAGACCGGGGGCTGCGGCAGCGGCGTCAGCGGCAGGTGCGCCGGCGGCGGCACCACCGGCGTCTCGGGAGCGATCGCCACGGGGAGCGGGACCGGCGCGGGAGGAGGCTCCACGAGCGCCGGGAGCATGGGATCCGACCCGCCGGGTGCGCGCGAGCGCGGCGCGAAGACGATCACGCTGGCGGGCGCCACGCCGACCGGGGCGATGGACGGCGGCCGGGACGAGGCCGGCATCGGCGGCAGGCCCAGCCCCTCCGGCACCTCCGGCTCCGCCTTGGCCAGTTGCCCGTCCAGATCGTCGTGAAGCGATGTCGGCCGGGTCGGGGGGGAGGCCGTCACCGCCGGCATCGGCGGCGCGGGAACGGGCGTGGGTCGCTTCATGTGATCCTGCGGGTTCGCCGCCGGGGGGTGGCCGCTCCCGTTGAGGGCGCCGTTCGCTCCGGCGGGCGGCGTGGGGTTGGCGATCGCGGGGCCCTGCAACCACTCCTCGATGCCGGGCTTGGGCGGCGTGGTGTCCGCCGCCGCCGAGCCGAGCTCGCGGATCAGCCCTTCGAAGTAGAGCTTGGAGATGATCCCCAGCGCGGCGAGGTCCTCGAAGTCGGACTCCTCCACCACGCGCTGCAGCGACCGCTTCCCGTCGAACAGGCGGAACAGGCCGTTCACCTCGTCCGGGATCTCCGAGAGGCGGTCGGCGAGCTGGCGGTAGTCGATCTCGAACACCGTCTCCAGCGGCGGGAGCTGCTCCAGCATCCGGCCCCAGTCGTCCAGCCGGCGCATGCCCTCCATCAGCAGCCCCTGGGTGGAGACCTCGATCCGGTCGCCGCGGTCCATGGGGCCGAACTGCACCTCGAACTTCCCCTCGAAGGTGTTCAGCATCCGGTAGAACGCGTTCTCGCCGGCCAGCCGCCCCAGCTCCGCGTCCACCACCTTGCCCTCGCGGAAGTAGATCATCCCGCGGGCGCGCTCGCCCTCCAGCGCGATGGTCCCCGTCTTGCGCCCGATCTCGAAGGTCTGGACGAGGTCCACCACCCCCATGTCCGACAGGTTCCCGGAGAAGCCGCCCTTGGTCTCCTTCTTCTCGATCCTCTCCTTCTCCGCCTTCTGGAGGATCATCTTCACCCGGGTGACGATCTCCTTGATGTAGATGGGCTTGGTCAGGTAGTCGTCCCCGCCCAGCTCCAACCCCTTCACCTTGAACTCCACCGACTTCTGGTTGGTGAGGAAGACGAAGGGGATGTTGCGGAACCGGTCGTCACCCTTGAGCACGCGGCACAGCTCGAAGCCGTCCATCTCCGGCATCTTGGTGTCCGCGAGCACCAGGTCCGGCGGGGAGATCTGCACCTTCTCCAGGGCGTCGCGCCCGTGAACGGCCGTGGTGACGGAGAAGCCCGCCTTCTTCAGGCTGACCTCCATCACGCGCAGGCTCTTGGCGTCGCTGTCGACGAGCAGAAGATGCTGCTTGGCCACGGTCGGATGATCGGGGGGCGTTTGCAGTGGTGTCAACGTTTGCGGCCCGGCGGCATCCCGCCTGGCGACCGCCGCACCGAGCGAGCATCATGCCGGAAGGCAATGAACGGGGGAGTGAGATGAAGGGGCCTAAACGGCGCTTCACGCGCAAGACCCTGCAAGTGGAGTTCCGGGGCCGGGACGCCGAGGGGGTCGGGGTGCTCCTGTTCGAGACGGCGGACCTTTCCGCTGGGGGTACCTTTCTCAAGAGCGACCTGCTCCTGGAGGAAGGTGAGACGTTCTCGTTCGAGTTCCGGGTTCCGGGCGCGGACCGGTCGTTCACCGCCCAGGCGCGCATCGCCTGGGTCCGGCGCTTCCCGGCGAACGGGCAGCCGGCCGGGATGGGCGTGGAGTTCCTGGCGATGAGCGACGAGGACCGAGGAGCGCTGGAGCAGTTCCTGGCGTAGCGGGCCGTAGCAGTGGCTACCGGCCGAAGAGGCCGCCGCCCTTCTTGGGAGGGGCGTTCTTCTTCCGCATCTCGATCAGGCGCAGCTCCTGGTTGGCCTCGAGGTGCTTGGGGTTGGCCTTGACCGCCTCGCGGAAGTGGCGCTCGGCGCGGTCCATGTCGCCCTCCACGCGGGCGATCACCCCCAGCTGGTAGTGGCCGCGGTCGCACAGCGGGTCGTTGCGGACCGCGTCATTCATCAGCTGCTTGGCGCGCGCGCCCTCGGCCTTGCGGGTGGGATCCATGTAGATGGCCCAGGCCTTGGCCGCCAGGTAGGTCGCCCGCGGGTCCAGCGCGTACGCCCTGTCGTACTGCTCCTCGGCGGCGGCGAAGTCGCGCTTCTTGAAGAAGATCTCGCCCTTCTTGTAGATGTCCGCCGCGTCGGTGGCGGCGCGGCCTCCGGCGCCGCTCGCGGTCCCGGGCGAGGTGGGGCCGCGGCTGGGCGCCGCGCCGGACTGGGCGGCCGCCTTCTGGGTCATCAGGTACGACTGGCGCTTGGCGTCGTCGTAGAGGACCTCGTAGGCCTCGCGGATCGACTCGAAGACGGCGTTCATCTTCGAGGAGAGATCGGCGAGCGACGGTGGGAGCCGGTCCGGGTGGAAGACCTTGGCCAGCGCGAGGAAGGAGGTCTTCACCTGCTCCTTGGAGGCGTCCCGGTGCAGCCCCAGGACGCCGAAGTGGTCGTGGCCGGGGCCGGAGCGGAGCAGGCGGAAGCGGAATTCGATCTGCTCGGCCAGGCGCTGCTCGTCAGGGCCGCGCTCGCCGGGCGCGACGGGCGGGGAGACCGGCTCCGGGGACGGCACGTACGCGGGGGTCTGGCCGGACGGGCGGGGGCCGATGGGCGTGCCGAGGTTCTCCATGGCGCGCCGGAGGAGCCGCTGCCGCCGCAGCCTCGCCGCCTCCGCCGGGTCCGATGGATCTCCTGCCACGCGCTCGTCCTCTCCCAGGAACTCCTCCAGATCGGAGAGATCCTGGTCGGACCAAGTTTCATCGCTCAGGGGCGGGATGTCACCCGTGCCTGCGTTCGGGGCCGGCGGCGAGAGCGGGCCGGAGGAGATGGCCTCGATCTCCGCCTCGACCGTCGCCTCCGGAGGCAGCTCCATCACCTCCGTCACCTGGCCCGTGGCCTGGCGCACCGCGGGCTGGGCGAAGTCGACGATGTTCTCCAGGTGGGCGTCCACCTTCTTGAGGGCTTCCTCGAAGGAGGCGCTGAGCTCGTCCTGGTTGGACTGGTCGAAGCTGACGATCCGCCAGAGGTCCGCCTCGGGCTGGCGGCCGGGGGCGGGGGCGGGCGTCGTCGCCGGGCCGGCCTGACCAGGGGAGTTGATGGTCCAGACCTTCTCCAGCGGCGAGGCGGTGATCGGCTGCCAGGGGAAGGCGGGGACGTTGGGGTCGGTCGACGTCTCGGGGGACGTCCCCAGCGGTTGGGGCTTCGCGGGTGCCCGTGGCTCGGGAGGCGGCGCGGGGGGGGCGGCGACCTCCGAGGGGGAGAGCTCGATGGTCGCCTCGTCGACCGGCTCGACCTGGGTCAGCGGGAGGGGGGCGACCTGCGGCGCCTCCTCCATGGGAATCCAGGCGGCCGACTGGTGCTCCGGGAAGTGCGTATCCCAGCCGGGCTCGGCGGGCGCGGCCTCCTGCGGGGGCGGCTCCGGCGCGACCGGTTCGGCGGGCGGGGGCCACGGTTCCGCGGCGGCCCATTCGGTGGGCTGCTGCGGGTCGGGCGGGGGTTGAGGCTGGGGCTGGGGCTGATCCAGGAGCCAGGCGTCATCGTCCGAGGAGGAGGAGCGGGAGAGCGCCTCCTGGACCTCGCGGAGGACGTCGTCCTGCGCGCGGGTGCGGGCTTCTTGCATCGCGCGCTCTTCGTCCTCGCGGGAGATGGGGAGGGGCTCCGGCTCCGGTGCGGGAGGATCTTCCGGGAAGGGAACGCGGACCCGGTCGGTGTCGGAGGAGATGAAGTGGCGGGAGATGTTGGGCGGGAGGCCGGGATCGGTCTTGGTGCGCCAGTCCGCGGTTTCGGAGGTTTCGGTGGCTTCGACCTTGGGGAGCTCCTCGAGGAGGTCGGTCGAGGCGATGGGCGCGATGGGGGGGAGGTAGGTCGCGGGCGGCGGCGGCGGCGGCGAGGCGAGGTCCGCCGAGGTGATCAGCGGGAGTGGGGTTGGCGTGGGCGGAGGTCCGCCGGGGGCGCCCAGGGACTCCGCGGCCAGGCGCATCGCCTCGGCGAGGTGGGCGGCGTCCTCGGTGAGCTCGCGGTGATCGGCGAGGCGCGAGGCTTCGTCTTCGGAAGTGGCGGGGGGCTGGGTCCAGGTGGACTGGGGGTCCGGCGTGAACCACTGCGCCTCCACCGCCCGGTCCTGCTCGGCGCGGAGCCGCTCCTGCTCCGCCCAGCGCGCCTCGGCGAGCTGACGTTCCTGGGCCTCGCGCTCTTCTTCGGCCCACTTCTCCTGGACGAGCTCGGCCGGGTCGGCGAGGCGCCCGGGGTCGGTTGTGGGCTCCTGGGGGGGTGAGGATTCGGCGAACCAGTCCTCCTCGAGGAGGCGATCGCGCTCGACCGGGCGGGCGGCTTGGGTCTGGCGCGCCTCTTCGGCGACCCGCTGCTCCTCGGCGAGGCGGGCTTCCTCCGCGAGCCGCTGCTCTTCGGCGAGCCGCGCTTCCTCCGCCTGGCGCGCCTCTTCCGCGGCCCGCTGCTCCTCGGCGAGACGGGCTTCCTCTGCGAGTCGCTGCTCTTCGGCGAGCCGCGCCTCCTCGGCCTGGCGCGCCA
>DASRBA010000230.1:0-8717 GCA_035637895.1 Myxococcaceae bacterium | reverse complement strand
GTGCGCGCGCTGGTGATCACCGGCGCGGGGGAGAAGATCTTCTCCGCGGGCGGCGATCTCTCGGGGATGCAGGGCGACGGGCCGCTCGCCGCCCACGACGTCCGCCGGGGCTACGCCACGCTCCTTCTGGCGTTGCAAGGGTGCCGCAAGCCCTCCGTCGCCCGCGTCAACGGCCACGCCCTGGCCGGCGGCCTGGGGCTGGTGCTGGCCTGCGACCTCGCCGTCGCCGCGGACGACGCTGAATTCGGGACGCCGGAGGTCGACGTGGGGCTGTTCCCCATGATGCTGATGGCGCTGATGCAGCGGCACCTGGGGAGGAAGCGCGCGCTGGAGCTGGTGCTCACCGGAGAGCGGATCTCCGCCGCCCGCGCGGTGGAGCTGGGCCTGGTCAACCGCGCCGTGCCCCGCGCGTCGCTGGACGAGGCCGCCTTCGGGTTGGCCCGGACGCTGGCCGGGAAGAGCCAGGCCACCCTGGCCCTGGGGCGCCGCGCCTTCTACACCGCGGAGGACTTGCCGCTGGCCCAGGCGCTGGAGTACCTGGCGTCGCAGCTCACCTTGAACGTGGGCCTGGAGGACGCGGCGGAAGGCGTGGGCGCGTTCCTCGAGAAGCGCGCGCCGCAGTGGAGGGACCGATGAGCAAGGACAAGGTGATGGTGACGTGCGCCCTCACCGGCGTGCTGGCCAACCGCGACCAGTGCCCGTACCTGCCCTACACGCCCGCGGAGATCGGCGAGGAGGCCCGCCGCGCGTACGAGGCCGGCGCCGCCCAGGTGCACATCCACGGCCGCGACCCCCAGACCGGCGCGCAGACCTGGTCCGCGGAGGTGTACCGGCAGATCAAGGAGGAGGTGCAGAAGCGCAGCCCGGTCATCGTCAACTTCTCCACCGGCGGCTTCAACCACGGCTGCGACACCGACGAGCAGAAGCGCGCCCACCTCGAGCACGTGTGGAAGGTCCGCCCCGAGGTGGCGGCCCTCAACATGGGGTCGATGAACTACGCCAAGTACTCGGAGAAGCGGAAGCAGTTCGTCTTCGACATGGTGTTCATCAACTCCTTCACCGACATCCTCATCTGCGCGGAGGCGATGAAGGAGGGCGGGGTGAAGCCGGAGCTGGAGTGCTTCGACCTGGGTCACATCCAGAACGCCCGGCCGCTGATCGCCATGGGCGCGCTCAAGCCGCCGCTGCAGTACTCCTTCGTGCTGGGGGTGATGGGCGGCGCCACGCCCACGCACGAGACGCTGGCCCACATGGCCAAGCAGGTGAACCCGGACGACCAGTGGGAGATCATCGGCATCTCCAAGGTGCAGTGGTCCCTGGTGGCGTCCGCCCTCGTCCTCGGCGGGAACATCCGGGTCGGGCTGGAGGACAACTTCTACCTGGACTCCGCCGGCACCCAGATGGCCAAGGGGAACGCCCCGCTGGTGGAGAAGGCCGTCCGCATGGCCCGAGACATCGGCCGCGAACCGATGACCGTGGACGAGGCCCGCGCGCACCTTCGCCTGCCCCAGGCCTGGTGATGTAAAGTCGCTGGACGCGACTGGAGCCCTTCCCACCAGACAATGTAGGTGTCAGCGCACCCCACGCTTCTCCCCACGGATTCCCCTGTCATGTCCAACACTTCCGTTTCCGGGCGCCCCACGCCGCCCGCCACGACCACCCAGAGCCAGGCTCCCGCGCAGGCCAACGCCCCGGCGGCCCCGGTCTCCGTCTCCTCGCAGCCCGCGACGGACAAGTTCGGCGGCCAGGCCGCGGTGAACCAGGTCGTCTCGCCGGACCCCGTGGCGAAGTCCCTCACCTCGCAGGTGAAGGACAAGCTGGTCTCGTTCCTCTGGGACGAGCTGGGCAAGGAGCACTCGGTCGACCTGGCCAAGGTGAACCTGGGCGAGCACGGCGCGCTCGGCATCCGCGCCAGCGAGCAGGTCTTCAAGCCGGAGGCTCCGGAGGTGGCGAAGGACCCGCAGCGCTCCGCCTACGAGCAGTCCCCGGAGGCCGGCTCGCCGCACGTGTGGCTGAAGACGGGCGGGGTGATCGACACCAACCTCGGGCTGTCCGTGCCGATCAACGCGGGCGGCGGCGTCACCGGGTCGCTGGGGTTCAACGCGGGCGCCTCGCTCCAGTTCTCCATGATGTCGCCCTACGGCATCTCCAAGGAGGGCGCGGTGGACCTGGCGGCGCGCCACACCATCGACCTGCCGGTGACCGCGGAGAACGCGCTCCAGCTGCCGCGCGGCTCGGAGCTGATGCTCAAGGGCCAGGGGCAGGTGGGCGTGAGCGGATCGGTGGGCGCGGGCACCTCGTGGAGCGCGGACGGCGTCACCGTGGGCGTCTCCGGGCGGGTGAGCGGGAGCGTCCAGGCCTCCGGCGAGATGACCGTCAACGTGAAGAAGCTGGACGGCGACCGGGTGTTCGTGCGGCTGGGGCAGCTGGGCGCCACCCGCGAGCAGGCCGGCGTCTCCGTCGACGCGGGCGTCTCCGTGGACCACGACACGCTCAACGGCCTGGTGAACCAGGGCCTGGACACCGTCCTCTCCGGCGAGGTGCGCGACTTCATCGAGAAGCACGGCGACAAGGTCGTCGACAGCCAGGTGGACAAGCTCCTGAGCAAGTACGCCAGCGCGGGCGCCTCCGCGACGAAGATGCTCCAGCAGCAGAGCCAGCAGTTGGACGCGTACGTGATCGACCTCGGCACCGCCGAGGGCCGCGCGGCGTACGACGGCCTGATGAAGCTGGACCGCGGCCCGGCCGAGCGGCTGGTGGCCTCCGGCGACGGGTCGGTGGCGCACTACCAGGAGCGGACCAACACGGACGCCTTCCACGCCTCCGCGCACGCGGGCCCGGCGACGCTGTTCGACTTCACCACCTCCCGGAAGGACCGCGACGGGCAGCTCCAGTCCTCCTCCGGCGACGCGTCCGTGAAGCAGTCCACCTACGACCGCAGCTTCGAGTGGCTGTTCGCCGGCAAGAAGCACGCGTCCTGGGAGGGCGTCCGGTCGGAGGTCGGCGGCCAGGCCCAGACCTACCTCCACGTGGACTACGACAAGCACAACAAGTCCACCGACCGCGGCGACATGGCGAAGCTGGAGCGGACGGCGCAGGCGCTGGGCGTGCCGCTGGAGAAGGCGGACGAGCGGCCGGACAAGGGCGGCGACTTCGGCGCCTCGGACGTGAAGCTGGACGCGTACGTCACCCCGGACGCGGTGAAGCGGCTGGCGCAGGTCCCCGCCCCGCAGGTGGAGGCCGCCTACGCCCGCGCGGTGCAGAAGCTGGAGGGGCTGGACCGCGTGCCCGCCTGGGGCGACCCGGCGACCGCCGCCCGCGCCCGGCAGATGATGAAGGACTACAACCAGGCCCGGCTGGGCGGGAAGAACGACCGCGGCCGGGAGGGCTCCATCCAGGCCCAGTACTCCCGGGAGTTCGGCCGGTGGATCGTCGACGACATGGAGGACCTGGACCAGGCGCAGGACCTGTCCAAGAAGCTGGGCCAGCTGGCGAAGAAGCCGGAGCAGGACTGGGCGCGGGCGCTCACCGACGTGGGCAGCAAGATGAAGTACGACGTGCCGCGCACGCTGGTGGCGTTCCAGGAGCTGGTCGGCGCGGACGGCGTGCTGGTGAACGACCTGGGCGCCCGCGGCAACCGCGTGGACCTGCAGGCCCGGTCCGAGGGGCGGTTGACGAACGAGGCGGACGCCTTCATCGGCCGGATGCTCTCGCCCCCGTGATCAGGGGTTGAAGCACGAGATGGTGACGCTCCCGGCGATCCCCTTGAGGTTCACCTGGCGTTCGGTGGGGAGCAGCTTCTGCTCCGCCAGGTAGGTGGGGACGCGCGTATCCGCCATCACGCCCTTGCTCAGCACCACCTCGCCGGCGCGGCTCTCGTTCTGCACCCGCGCCGCCACGTTCACCGTCCGCCCGAAGAAGTCGAGCGCGCGGTTGGACGTCACCGCGATGGTGGGGCCGCGGTGCAGGCCGATCTTCACCTGGATGCGCTTGAGGTCCCCGGCGGCCTGCCCCAGCTCCCGCTGGATCTCCACCGCCGCCTTCACCCCGGAGAGGTTGTCCGGGAAGCTGGCCATCACCGCGTCGCCGATGGTCTTCACGATGCCGCCCTCGTGGCGGCGGATGGCTTCGGCGAGGATGCGGAAGTGCTCCTGGACCAGGGCGTAGGCCTTGGAGTCGCCCAGCTCCTCGTACAGCTCCGTGGACCCCTTCAGGTCCGTGAACATCAACGTCACGCTGCGGACCGCGAAGTTGATGTCCGGGCCGAGGAACTCGCCGGAGAAGAGGTCGCGGAAGTCCTGCTGCGAGGTGACGTGCGCGGCGCTCACCCAGTTCGTCTCCTCGGTCAGCGCCCGCACGAGCAGGAGGCCCACCCGCGCCTGGCGCCCCAGCGCGGAGAGCGCCAGCCGGCCCGGGCGCAGCTCCGCCTTCGCGGGGTTGGCCGCGGAGCGCTCGTCGAAGTAGAGGTCCAGCGCCTGCGCGTCCGACACCGCCGCGCCGCTGAGGGTGAGGCGGCAGCCGCGGTCCATCGCTCCCTGGCCGGCGGTCAGGTAGACCTGGTACTCCCCCGGGTGCAGCGTGAGGTCCACGACGGACTTCTGCCCCGGCACCAGGAATTCCTGGGCGGTGAAGGCGCGGTGCTCCCGCTGGCCGAACTTGCCGGACAGGTCGATCTGGGACTGCTGGTCCAGGGACAGGACGTCAGCCCAAGGGACGGAGCGCACCGCGGGATTGACGGTGAAGGTCACCTCCACGTGCTTCTCGAAGTCCACCTCGAAGCCCGCCTCGCAGCCGCCGCAGTGGGACTTGGCCGTCAGCTTCGCCAGGCGCCGGCTCACCTCCGTGAAGCCTTTGCATGAGGGGCAATGGATGTCGTACCCCAGGTCGAACAGGCCCAGCTTGGTGGCGTAGAGGAAGCCCCGGAGGGCCTCGGCGCGCGGGACCTGGACCTCATCGGCGACGCGGAAGGCGTTGACCTTGAAGACGTCGAAGTCGTCGCCTTCGCTCAGCATTCTCCTCAGTTGGCCGACGACGGCGGGGTGGGCGTTGGAGGCCTGAAGCTCGGAGAGGCGGTCGCGGGCGTACGCGTTCAGCTCGGGCATGGCGGGGCCCTTTATAACGCCCCGAAGTCCAGCTTCATCAAGGTCTGGCCGTCGACCCATAGCCCGTCCGCGTGGGCGCCCCAGTGGAGGTGTGGGCCGGTGACGCGCCCCGTCTTCCCCACCAGGCCGATGACCTGGCCCTGCTTCACCACGTCGCCCTCCTTCACCAGGAACCTGGACATGTGGAAGTAGGAGGTGAGCAGCCCGCCGCCGTGGTTGACGATGACGGTGTTCCCGGAGGCGAAGCACTCGCGCACCATCACCACCACGCCGTCGTTGGCGGCCTCGATGGGCTCGCCGATGCTGCCGTCCAGGTCGGTGCCGTAGTGCTGGCTCTTCTTCTTGCCGTTGAACATCCGGAGGTCGCCGAAGGGGGCGGTGATCAGCGAGTGCCTCGGCCATTCGAAGTCGTTCTTGAACAGGCGGGGGCCGAAGGGCGTGTGCCAGGCGGCCTTGAACGCCTCCTGGTCCTCGGCGATGCGCTGCTTCTCCTCCGGCGGCGGGGAGATGAACTTGCGGTCCACGGAGAGCTCGCGCTTGGGGTAGTTGGGATCCACCACGTCGATCGCCGCCTCCAGCGCGTAGGCGGGCGCGCCGCGGCGGGCGGGGATCTTGATGGTGACCGGGAAGGTGCCCAGCTCGTGCTCCACCGGGAGGGCGGAGATGGCCTCGTGGCGGTCGCCCCAGCGGTAGAAGTGGAGCGTGCGGCCGGCGAGCTTGCCGGTGGGGGGCGCGGCGGCGCCGGTGACGGTGACGAGGACCGGGTCGCCGGGCTTGGCGGTGCCGGGCTGGATGGTGACCGTGGGGCCGGCGCGGTCCGGGGCGGGCGCGGCGGTCCCGCCGTCCTCCGCGGTCTCCGTCCCCCCGTCCGGCGACGTGGCGGCCAGTGCCGCGGCCGCGGCGAGCGCGCACCAGGCTCTCACGGGCGGGGAGCATGCCTCAAAGCGACGCGGACCGGGCGGGCTGCTTGACGCTCCAGATCGCGATCGTTAGGTTCCGCGCGCCTTGAAGTCCGGGCAAGGAAGCGAGCGCGTATGAAGGTGCTGGTGGCTGACGATCTCTCGGCCGAGGGCGTGGAGATCCTGAAGGGTGGGGCGGGGCTGGAGGTGGACGTCAAGGTCGGGCTGAAGCCGCCCGAGCTGAAGGCGATCATCGGCGAGTACGACGCCATCGCGGTGCGCTCCGCCACCAAGGTGACGGCGGAGATCGTGGAGGCGGGGAAGAACCTCAAGGTGATCGGCCGCGCCGGGGTGGGCGTGGACAACGTGGACCTGGAGGCAGCCAACAAGCGCGGCGTGGTGGTGATGAACACGCCGGGCGGGAACACCATCACCGTGGCGGAGCTCACGGTGGCGATGATGATGGCGGTGTCGCGCCACGTCCCCCAGGCGACCGCCAGCGTGAAGGGCGGGAAGTGGGAGAAGAAGAAGTTCCAGGGGCGGGAGCTGTTCGGCAAGACGCTCGGGGTGATCGGGATCGGCAACATCGGCAGCGTGGTGGTGGACCGGTGCCTGGGGATGAAGATGAAGGTGGTGGCGTACGACCCCTTCATCTCCGAGGCGGCCGCGCGCGAGATGGGCTGCGAGCTGGTGGCGCTGGACGAGGTGTTCCGGCGGAGCGACTACGTGTCGATCCACGTCCCGCTGACCGAGCAGACCCGCGGGTTGATCGGCAAGGACGCGCTGGGGAAGATGAAGAAGGGCGCGTTCCTCGTCAACTGCGCGCGCGGCGGGATCGTGGACGAGGCGGCGCTGGCGGAGGCGCTCTCCTCCGGGAAGCTGGGCGGGGCGGCGCTGGACGTGTTCGCGGAGGAGCCGGTGAAGCCGGACCACCCGCTGCTCAAGCTGGACAACTTCATCTGCACGCCGCACCTGGGCGCGTCCACGGAGGAGGCGCAGCAGAACGTGGCCACCGCGCTGGCGGAGCAGATGGTGGACTTCCTGTGCCAGGGGACCATCCGCAACGCGGTCAACGTCCCGTCGGTGTCGAGGGAGCTTTTGGAGCAGCTGGGGCCGTGGCTGAACCTGGCGCGCACGCTGGGCGCGCTGGCGGGGCAGCTGTCGCCGGAGGCGATCACCGCGGTGGAGGTGGCGGTCTACGGGGACGTGGGGCAGTACCCCATGAAGCCGATCGTCGTGCAGGTGCTGAAGGGGCTGCTGTCGCAGTTCAGCGAGAACGTGAACGAGGTGAACGCGCCGGTGTTCGCCAAGGAGCGCGGGATCCAGGTGACGGAGCAGCGGCGAGGGGAGCACGAGAACTTCGCGTCCAGCCTGGCGGTGACGGTCCGGGGGAAGGGGACGGCGGCGGTGGAGGGGACGGTGTTCGGAAGGCGGGATCCGCGGATCGTGCGGGTGGACCAGTTCGACATCGAGGCGGTCCCGCAGGGGCACCTGGTCGCCATCCACAACAAGGACGTCCCGGGCGTGGTAGGGCGGGTGGGCACCGCGCTGGGAGACGGGGCGGTGAACATCGGGCGGATCCACCTGTCGCGAGACAAGGACCGCGGCCAGGCGTTCTCCTTGATCAACGTGGACAGCGAGCCGTCCGCGAAGATTCTCGACGCGCTCCGAGCCATCCCCGGCGTCGCCAGCGTCCGGCACATCCGCCTATAGTGGAGAGTTCTCGCCCGTCCGAAATCAGGACAGGTTGACCGTCCAACACTCCACTTGAGAAAAGCTTCTAAGCTTAGAACTCCGTGAGTTTACTGGAGTGGTCGTATGCCTACATTGGCGCACGAATTGCTCCAGTGTGACCTCAAGTAGTTCCTCTCTCCCTGAGGTCACCCCACATGGACTCGGTTTCGATGGACGCAGGTTCGCCCGGCATTGGCTCGACGGGCATGGATGCACCGGAAGCTCCGGAGGCCCCGCAGGCGCCGGAGGTCAATGCTCCGGAGGCCCCACAGGTCTCGCAGGTCCGGGACGGTTTCGATGGTCCCGCGGCGCCGGCGGCTGCGCAGCGGGCGGACGGCGACCGGTTCGACGGCGGCGCGGCGGCGCCGGCGGCCGATCGCGCGCCCCGGATCCCCGGTGAGAGCGACTACTCGCGTCAGTTGCCGGAGGGGCTGCCCCCGGACGCGTACTCGCCGACCCGGTCCGGCTGGCACGACTACAGGCAGGACAGCATCGTGGCGCCGGCGTCGATGAACGTCACCGCGGACGAGATGCGGGACTACATGCTCCGGCACGCAGTGCCCGGCCAGGACCCGTCGCGGCCGGTGACGAACGGGCAGGAGTCGACGGTGGTGGATCCGCGCGGCGGGTTCTGGGGCGCGGTGCAGGGCGGGCGCCAGCTCGTCCAGGGGCAGACGGACCGGGTGCGCACCGACATCTCCAACGACGGCCTGAGCATCTCCAACAGCACCCTGCCGGGCCACGCGCTCCACGACGGGCGCATCGTCCGCACCGCCTACCAGGACGACCAGGGCAACTGGCGCGTCCGCACCCACGGCTACGGCAACAACGAGGGGCTGATGCCCGGCGTCAACGCCGGCCTCAACCAGTGGCAGGGCCCGCAGATCTTCCGGGCGGTCGACGAGGGGATGGCGGCCAACATCCGCGCCCACCACGCGAACTAGGCGCGTAGGCACATTCGAGGACTGTCGGGTGGGCCTGC
>DASRBA010000229.1:0-2814 GCA_035637895.1 Myxococcaceae bacterium | reverse complement strand
CCCGGCTTCGACCAGACCGCCCGCGCTGCCCCGGCCGCCGTGGTGTTCCCGACGCCGAACCTCCGCTTCAACCACCAGGTCCACGTCGATCGGAAGGTCGACTGCACCGTCTGCCACGCGTCCGTCCCGCGCACCGCCCTCGCCACCCGCGCCGAGCTGCCGAAGATGGCGACCTGCCTCCGCTGCCACGACGGCCGGCAGGCCTCTGCGGACTGCGCCACCTGCCACCTCTCGCAGCCCGGTGGGCGCCTCCGCCTCACCTTCGCGTCCGGCGTGCTCCGCCCCGCCGCGGGCAACCCGCTCGGGCTCGACCACGGCCCGCGCTACGACCGCACCCACGGCGCGCGCGCCGCGCAGGACCGCGCCACCTGCCTCACCTGCCACGCCCAGGCCGAGTGCGAGCAGTGCCACGACGGTACCCAGAAGCCGCTCGCGATCCACCCTGGCGACTGGATCACCACGCACCCCGTCGCCGTCCGCGGCAACCTGGTCCAGTGCGAGTCCTGCCACCGGCTCCAGTCCTTCTGCGCCGCCTGCCACGAGCGCGCCGGCATCGGGATGGACGCCGACCCGTCGCTGCTGGCCCGCAACCTCATGGTGCACCGCAACCCGGACTCCTTCCGGGGCACCAGCCACGCCGACGCGGGCCACCACGGCATCCAGGCCTCGCGCGACCTCCGCCAGTGCATCTCCTGCCACCGAGAGGAGTCCTGCCTCCGCTGCCACGCCGGCGACGCGGTCACCACCCGCCTCTCCACCGTGAACCCGCACCCGGCCGGTTTCCGCTTCCAGTGCCGCGCGCTGATGTCCCGCAACGATCGCCCGTGCCTCCGCTGCCACAGCGACGGCGTCCTGGCCGGATGGGGGTGCCGGTGAATCTCAAGCTCCTCCCGCTCCTTCTGCTCTCCGGCTGCCTCGCGCCGGGCGACCCGGTCTACCCCAAGCGCGACACCACGCCGCCGCTCGTCCTCCGGACCGACCCGGCAGCCGGCCAGCAGATCGCCATCACCTCCAGCCTCTCCGCCGTCTTCTCCGAGCCGCTCGACCCGCGCACCGTCGTCCCGGGCGTCATCCTCTACGACCAGTTCGGCGCGCAGTATCCGATGGACATCTCCATCCCCGCCCGCACCGACCCTCCCGCCGTGGACGTCCCGGACGCGGTGGTCCTCCCCGACGGCGGCATCTCCGGCGGCTGGACCATGCTGATGAAGCCGCGCGCGCCGCTCCCCGCCGGCCGCGCGGACCTCACGCTCCTCTTCCGCACGCTGCTGACGGACGAGGAGGGGAACCCCCTCGACCCGGACGTTCGCGTCACCTTCTCGACCGCGCCGTGATCAGGTCGTCCGGCGGTGGAGGTACTGCCGGATGCTCCCCAGCAGCGCCTCGCGCTCCGCGGGATCGTCCGCCCCTGGGCCCAGCTTGAGCAGCTTCCCGTCCTCCACCAGCGACTTCTGGTCCAGCAGGAACGAGACCGCGTTCTCCAGCGTCGGCTTGGACAGCGCCTCCGCCGCGCCGATCCGCCCGGCGAAGTACTCCGACCGCCCCGTCTCCAGCGCGGCCTTCACGAACGCCTTCTTGTCCATCGGCCCGCTCTCGGCCAGGTCCTGCACCGTCATCGCCGCCAGCAGGTACGACTCCAGGTAGTCCCGCAACAGGTCGGCGATGAACTCCAGCTGCTTCTCTTCCGCCACGGAGACGTGCTCCGCCTCCCTCTTCACCAGCCCCATCGCCACCAGCTTCTCCACCGTCTCCTCGAAGATGGATTCGAAGGGGCTCCCCACCCGGTAGATGAACTCCACCTTGAACAACCGCGACAGGAACAGCGCCCGCCGCCGGACGTCCTCCAGCGGCGCCTGGCCTCCCTCCGCCAGCAGCGCGTTCGCCACCAGGCTCCGCGCCAGCACGATGTTCATCAGGGTGTTCTTGTAGAACGCCAGCTCCAGCCGCCGGTCGTCCACCGCCTGGTAGATCGCCTCGCCCTTCGCCTCCTGCGCGTTCACCAGCCCGTCGCTGCCGAAGGTCTCCATCGCGTCCAGGATGGGTCCCTTGGCTGCGGGGTCGTCCGGCGCGCCCTTCAAGAACCTCGACAGCGGCGCCTGCTCCTCCTCGCAGATCCGCCGCAGCAGCGCGATCCGCTCCTTCACCTCCGTCGCCGTGGCGCCGCGCCGCCGGTGCGACAGCAGCGCCGCCGCCGCCAGCGCGTTCGCCGTCACCGTCGACACCCGGCTGATCCCGTACATCACCCGGTGCCCCAGCGCCCGCACCAGCCCCTTCTTCTGCTCCTCGTCCACCGCGGCCGGGTCCTCCAGCCCGCGGCTCTTCATCAGCTCCGCCAGCGACACCGGCTCATCGAAGGTGATGTAGATCCGCCCGAAGTTCTCCAGCAGCACCTTCGGCGTGGACAGCAGCGCCCGGAAGTCCTCCGCCTTCTTCTCCCCGCCTAGCAGCTCCTTCGAGTAGCTCCTCGTCTCCGCCACCTTCTCGTAGTCCACCGCGATGGGGATGAAGACCACGTCGTTGGCGGCCCCCTCCAGGAACGCGTCCACCTGCCAGGTGAACAGCCCCAGCTTCGGCTGGAGCAGCTTCCCCGTCCGCGACCGCCCGCCTTCGGGGAAGAACTCGTGGTGGATGCCGTCCGCGATCAGTTTCTTGATGTACGCCTTGAACGACGCCGTGTAGACGACGTCCCCCTTGAACGACCGCCTCAAGAAGAACGCGCCCCCGCGCCGCGCCAGCGGGCCGAACGGGAAGAAGGAGAGGTTGGCGCCGGCGGCGACCAGCGGGTGGTTGTACCCCTGCATCCACAGCACCCAC
>DASRBA010000228.1:0-20121 GCA_035637895.1 Myxococcaceae bacterium | reverse complement strand
TGGTACGCCTGGGCGATCGAGCTGCAGCGCTCGAGCGGCAACGCCTACTACCACCTCGGCGCGCCGCTCCCGGAGCTGGTGAAGAGCTGGATCGACCCCAGCTTCTACTACCGCATCTACGTCTCGCACCTGTTCGACCTGTACGCGATGCCGGCGGCGTCCGGCGCGGCGGTGCTGGCGATCATCCTCCGGTGCAAGGCGGCCCAGCGGTGGTGGTACGCGCTGCTGGCGTCGGCGGCGCTCTTCTTCTTCCTCGGCGGCGAGGTGGCGGCCTGGCACGGCTACTACGGCCTGGTGATCGTCCCGCCCGTCGCGCTCCTCGCCGGGGCCGCCTACGGGCACCTGGAGCGGCGCGTTCCTCCGCGCGCCACCGCCGCCGCGTGCGCGGCGTGCTGCCTCGCGCTGGCAGGGTGGGTCCTCTTCCGGACGCGCACCTGGTACGGGCCGCGGGAGCTCGCCGGGCAGTACCGGGTCGCCAAGGCCGCCGCCGACCGCGCGCTGGCGAAGGGCGCGCGCCTGGCGGTGGTCTCCGACGGCGACCCCAAGGTGCTCTGGTACCTGGACCGCACCGGCTGGGTCTTCGGCTGGGAGGCGGCGTGCGGATGGGCCGGCGAGCGCGCGGCGCCGCTCGTCCTGGCGGTCGACGCCACCCGGCTCCAGCCGCCGGAGCAGGCCGCCGCGGCCGGGGCGCTCGCGGGCTGCGGCTTTCAGCAGATCTCCGCCGGCAGCGCCGTCCAGGTGTGGCAGCGCTGACCGGTCACTGCGCGCAGAGCAGCCCCGCCTCCGGCACGCTCGCCTCGTCCTCGTGGGCGATGATCGCGTTGACGGCCACCTGGTCGAACGCGTCCCCCACCCACGAGTGCCCGAAGACGATGGCCGCCACCTTGCCGGGGATCTCCGAATCCGGCGCCACCAGCGCCCGCCGGGCGCCGTTGGAGCCCGCGGGCCGCGACTGCCACAGGCTCTCCAGCGAGGCGACGATCTCCGGGCAGCCCTCGGGGCAGTTGTAGAGGAGCACCAGGTGCCCGTGCTCCAGGTTGTGGAGCCACTGGCAGCGGTTCTGCTCCGCCGAGTAGACGCGGCAGGGGAGCCAGTCCGCGCAGTGGCCGCCGCTGGTGGGCGGGTTCTTGCCGTCCCCGCAGCACGCGTCGGTGCAACTGGAGAGGTGTGGGCTCTGGGGCGAAGCGCACGGCCCCTGGCGCCCGCCGCTGCAGGCCAGCGCCAGCGCCAGCGCCGCCGCCATCGAGATCTTCGCGTTCACGGAGGAGACCTATAGCCTGAAAAAAATCGGGGCCGACCACCCTTCCTTGGCCGGCCCCGACGCGAACAGGGCGCGAACGCCCCGTTTCTCAGGCGAATCTGGCCCCGGATCCTGCAAGGCGCCGGCCTTGCGATGCACCCCTCGCCCACGAACCCGTCCGAGGTCGTCCAACCTCCCGACCTACCAGCGGAATGCGGCGATGAGGCCGAGTGGGCGAGCGACCTCGACCCGGGCCGTACGGGTGTCCCGGTCGGTTCATTTGACCGTACGGACTCGTACGGGTGTGACAAAGTGTCTTAGCCCGGACGGAATCTGCCGCTACCGCCAGATCGGTTCGCCGCATTTTTTGTCGGTCCGCGGCGGATCAGCCTAGGGTCCGCCTCGCCATGGCCCTCTCCGCTGTGATGCTCCCGCTGTTCGCCGGTCTCTCGCTCTCCGCCGCCCCAGCGCCCTCAGGCCCACCCACGCCGCAGGAGGCGAAGGCGTTCACCATCAAGGTGGAGAGCGACCTGCGCCGCCTGTGGACCCGCTCCTCCACCGCGGAGTGGATCAAGAACACGTACATCACCGACGACACCGAGCGGAACGAGGCCGCCGCCGCCGAGGAGGTGATGGCGTACCTGGCCACCGCCATCAAGGAGTCCACCCGCTACAAGGGGCTCAAGGGGCTGGACCCCGCCACCGAGCGCAAGCTCCACCTGCTGCAGGTGGCCTCCACCATCCCCGCGCCGTCGGATCCGGAGCGGCGCGCCGAGCTGGCCGGCATCGTCGCCAAGCTCAACGGCATCTACGGCAAGGGCAAGTGGTGCGGGAAGCCCGGCTCCGGCGCGAAGTGCCGCGACCTGGAGGAGCTGTCGAACCTGATGGCGGATCCCCAGACGCCGTACGACCAGCTGCTCGACGCGTGGGTGGGCTGGCACACCATCTCGCGCGAGATGCGGCCGCTCTACCAGCGCGAGGTGGAGCTGGCCAACGAGGGCGCCCGCGAGATCGGCTACGCCGACGTGGGCGAGGTGTGGCGGTCCAGCTACGACATGACGCCGGACGAGTTCGAGAAGGAGTCGGACCGGCTCTTCCAGCAGGTCCGCCCGCTCTACGAACAGCTCCACTGCTACGTCCGCTCCAAGCTCCAGAAGAAGTACGGCAAGGACAAGATCCCCGACGGCGGCCCCATCCCCGCGCACCTGCTGGGGAACATGTGGGCGCAGGGCTGGAACAACATCTACCCGACGGTGGAGCCGTTCCCCGGCCAGGCCAACCTGGACGTCACCGCCGCCCTGAAGGCCAGGAGCTACGACCCGATCAAGATGGTGAAGACCGGCGAGTCCTTCTTCACCTCGCTGGGGATGGACCCGCTCCCGCAGACCTTCTGGGACCGCTCCATGTTCACCCACCCGCGCGACCGCGAGGTGGTGTGCCACGCCTCCGCCTGGGACGTGCAGTTCAACAACGACCTGCGCATCAAGATGTGCATCCAGACCAACGAGGAGGACCTGGTCACCATCCACCACGAGCTGGGGCACGACTACTACTACCACTCGTATTACACGCTCCCGATCCTCTTCCAGCAGGGCGCCAACGACGGTTTCCACGAGGCCATCGGCGACGCCATCGCGCTCTCCATCACGCCCTCGTACCTCCACCGGCTGGGCCTGTCGGACGAGGTGGCGATGGACCAGAAGAACCTCATCAACGTCCAGATGAAGCGCGCCCTGGACAAGGTGGCCTTCCTGCCGTTCGGCAAGATGATCGACCAGTGGCGGTGGGACGTGTTCTCCGGGAGGACGAAGGCGGCCAACTACAACGCCGCGTGGTGGGAGCTGCGGCGGAAGTACCAGGGCATCAGCCCGCCCGTCGCGCGGTCCGAGGCGGACTTCGACCCCGGGGCCAAGTTCCACATCCCGTCCAATACGCCGTACGTCCGCTACTTCCTCGCCTACATCCTCCAGTTCCAGTTCCACCGCGCCCTCTGCCGCGCCGCCGGCTTCAAGGGACCGCTGCACGAGTGCTCGGTCTACGGGAACAAGCAGGCGGGCGCTCGCTTCAAGGCGATGCTCTCCCTGGGGTCGTCGCGACCCTGGCCGGATGCATTGGAGACGCTGACCGGGGAGCGGAAGATGGATGCGTCCGCGCTGCTCGAGTACTTCACCCCTCTGCAGAACTGGTTGAAAGAACAGAACCAGGGCCAGAAGTGTGGCTGGTAGCTAGAGAACCGTGCGCGTGGAATCCGTTGGACTTCGGGCGTACCTCCGCATAGGTTAGCGGCGCCTCGCATGTCAGATGTGCGAGGACAGGCAGTGGGTTTTCTGCGCCTGTGTTCACGAGGGAAGAAGAAGCAATGGCAACTGGTACTGTGAAGTGGTTCAACGACGCGAAGGGCTTTGGGTTCATCACGCAGGACGGCGGTGGCGAGGATGTGTTCTGCCACCACACCGCCATCCAGATGGAGGGGTTCCGTACCCTCTCCGAAGGGATGAAGGTGGAGTTCGACGTGACCCGCGGCCCGAAGGGTCTGCAGGCGCAGAACGTTCGCCCGGCTTGATCCGCTGGGCTTGAACGGCCCACTCGAAGGCCCGGTTCCTCGCCAGAGGTCCGGGCCTTCTGCTTTTCCGGGAGGGAGTCTGGTGGGGACGTTTCGAAGCGTGGTCTTGGCCGGCGCGCTGATCGCCGCCGGGGCGGGTTCAGCGGGTTCGGGGAGGAAGGACCGGGTGCCGGACGCGAAGGTCAACGCCGCGGTGGCGGCCCTCGTCGGCAAGTACGGCGAGAAGGAGCGCCCGCGCATCGAGCGCGGCGTGCGCCAGGTGGCGTCGCTCTGGAAAGAGGGGACGGACGGCGACCTGGGCGCCTTCTGCCTGGAGCAGTTCGCGGCCGACCAGGGCCAGCTGGACGCGCTCTTCCAGCGGCTGGAAGCGACCATGGAGCAGGTGGATGGGCACCTCAACGAGATCGGCCGGGAGGTGCGCCGGCCGGCGGAGGTGGAGGTGGGGCCGCTGTTGCCGGTGGACCCGCTCCTGGCCGGGTACGACCCTTTCGCCCACTATGCCGAGGACCTGTTCACGGCGAAGGTCGCGTTCGTCGCGCTGCTGAACTTCCCGCTCACCACGCTGGAGGAGCGGCTGCGGGACGGGCCGAAGTACTCGCGGCGGGAGTGGGCGGAGGTGCGACTCACCGGGCGGTTCTCGCGGCGGGTGCCGGGGGAGGTCCAGCAGATGGTCGCCAAGGTGAGCGCGGACGCGGAGCTCTACATCGCCCAGTACAACGTGTGGACGCACCACCTGCTGGACGAGAAGGGGCAGCGGCCGTTCCCCTCCGGACAGCGGCTGATCAGCCACTGGAACCTGTGCGACCAGATCAAGGCGGACTACGCGGTGACGGAGGGCGGGCTGACGCGGCAGCGGCTGCTGCAGCAGGTGATGAACCGGATCGTCACCCAGTCCATCCCCAGGGCGGTGATCGACAACCCGCACCTGGACTGGAACCCGTTCACCAACGAGGTGCACGCCAGCCCGAAGGCGGAGGTGGAGGCGAACGCGCCGGAGCGGACGGCGGCCCCCTCCACCGCGCCGGAGCCGGACACGCGGTACGCGCAGCTGCTGGCGATGTTCAAGGCGCTCCGGGCGCAGGATCCGTATTCGCCGGTGGCGCCCACGGCGATCGCCCGGTCGTTCGAGCTGGGGCGGGAGATCCCGGAGCCGCGGGTGGTGGCGCTGCTGGAGGAGGTGCTGACCTCGAAGCTGGTGCCGCAGGTGGCGGGGGCGATCAGGACGCGGCTGGGGCGGCCGCTGGAGCCGTTCGACATCTGGTACCCCGGGTTCAAGCCGCGCGCGCAGACCCAGGCGGAGCTGGACGCCATCACGCGCAAGAAGTACCCGACGGCGGACGCGTACGCGGCGGACATGCCGTCGCTGCTGCAGAAGCTGGGGTTCACCCCCGACCGGGCGGCGTACCTGGCGTCGAAGATCAAGGTGGACGCCTCGCGCGGGGCGGGGCACGCGATGCAGGCGCTGCGGCGCGGCGACTTCCCCCGGTTGAGGACGCGGGTGGAGGCGGGGGGGATGGACTACAAGGGCTACAACATCGCGGTCCACGAGATGGGGCACAACGTGGAGCAGGTGTTCTCGCTCTACGACGTGGACCACACGCTGCTGCAGGGCGTCCCCAACAACGCGTTCACCGAGGCGCTGGCGTTCGTGTTCCAGGCGCGGGACCTGGAGCTGCTGGGGGTGACGAAGCGGGACCCGGAGGCGGAGCGGATGCGGGCGCTGGATGACTTCTGGTCCGCGTTCGAGATCGCCGGGGTGGCGCTGGTGGACATCGCGGCGTGGCACTGGATGTACGAGCATCCGGACGCCACCCCCGCCCAGCTGCGGCAGGCGGTGGTGAAGATCGCCAAGGAGACGTGGAACCGGTTCTACGCGCCGGTGCTGGGCGGGAAGGACGCGGTGCTGCTGGGGATCTACTCGCACATGCTGTCCAACCCCATGTACCTCTGCGACTACCCGCTGGGGCACCTGATCGCGTTCCAGATCGAGGAGCAGGTGAAGAAGGACGCTGGACCGCTGGGCCCCAAGTTCGAGCGGATGGCGAGGATCGGCGCGGTCGCCCCGGACGTGTGGATGACCGAGGCCACCGGGGCGCCGGTCTCGGCGGCGCCTTTGCTGCGCTCCGCCGAGGAAGCGCTAGGATCGCTCGGGAAGAACTGAAGTCGTCGTCGAGGGAGGGGAGCTGCATGGAGCTGCTGGTGATGGCGGCGCTGCTCGCCTCGCCCGTGTCTGCCCCGGCCGTGGGTCAGAAGGCCCCCCGCGCGCCGGTGGAGCCGCTGCCGAGAGGGAGCCGGGTGCTGGTGCTGAACGCGGCGCTCGCGCCGGTGGCGCTGGAGGAGGTGGCGGCCGCGCGCGGGTGGAAGGTGGACAGCGCGCCGGCGGCCACCCAGGCGATCGTCGCCGCGCGGGCCGGGAAGCCGAAGCTGCTGGTGGTGAGCGCGGGGCTGGTGGACGCCCAGCGGCTGGCGCTGCTGCGAGGGGCGGCGCCGGGGGCGAAGGTGATCCTCATCAGGGGGGCGGGGGAGGTGGTGCCGGAGCTGCCGGAGCAGGTGCAGGTCGAGGTGCTGGCGGCGCCGTACGACGCGGCGGGGCTGTCGGCGGCGGTGGCGAGGGCCGTCGCGCCGCGCGCGCCGCCGACGGCGGAGGACAAGCAGCGGGCGCAGGAGGCGAAGGCGGAGCAGAAGGAGAAGAAGGAGCTGGCGCGGAGGATCGCGGCGCTGACGGTGGACCGGATCCTGGCGATGGCGGAGCCGCTGGAGGGGGAGGGGGCCGCGCTGGAGCAGCTGATGGAGCGGGCGAAGCACAAGGCGGCGGGTGGCCCGGAGCGGTTGACGCCGCCGGAGCAGGACCTGCTGTTCGCGTCGAGCGTGATGGAGCTGGGGCTGGATGGGTTCGCCACGCGGCCCGAGGGGGATCGGGCGAACGAGACGGTGCTGTCGCTGCGGAGGGTGGGCCTGGAGGCGGAGTCAGCGGCGCTGGAGGAGGCGGTGCGGCTGTTGGCCAGGCACGGGCGGCGGGCGAGCGCGGTGGATCGGCTGGCGGCGAAGGAGAAGCTGGAGCCGAAGGAGCGCGCCCGGTGGGGTGAGCTGGCGGCGGTGCTGGACAAGGATCGCGTCGACCCCGGCCGCGAGCGCGTCACCCACGCGCTGCTCGAGTACGCGCGCGCGCAGCGCAAGGCGCTCAAGCTGGAGACGCGGCCGGCGGCCACAGTCGCGGCCGCCGGCGCTCAGCCGTGAGTCGAGGGAGGACTTGGCAATGGAACCGTCGACCACAAACTCTGACAAGAAGAGCACCAACCGCCTCGAGCTGCTCGGGAGAAGAGTCGCCCTGGCGGCGGCCATCGTGGGCCTCGTGGTTGCGATCGGGACGCCCATCGCGGGCATCTGGAAATACGCCCAGGACTATTTTGATGCGCGCGAACGGGACGCCGAGACTGCCGAGCGTGAGTCCCGAAAGCCCTGGCTCACCCGGCAGACCGAGTTGTACTTCGAAGCGGTGACGGCGGCATCCGGCGTGGCGACCTTATCGGAGGGGAAGGACCGTGACGACGCGATGGCAGCCGTCTCCCGGCTCTACTGGGGTGTGCTCTCCGTCGTGGAAGACACGGGCGTCGAGGAGGCGATGGTGAAGTGGAAGCAGGCAGCGGAACTGGAGTCGCAAGCTCGCAAGGATGCCAAGTCCGAGCGGAGGGGACTCACCGGGCCGCTGACGCTCGAGGACGAAGAGCGCTTCCCGAAGCTGAAGAAGGCGCGGGAGCTGCTCCAACAAGCGACGTTGGACCTGGCCCACTGCGTCGGCGCCTCGCTTCAGGTTCAGAGTGGGTGGGCGCGGCGGGACGCCGACGTGTCCGCGCTCAAGAAGTGCCCTTACGGACCTCAGCGCAATGAGTCTGGTCAGCCGTAGCTCTCGTACTTCACACGTTCCTTCGGGACGCCGATCTCCTTCAAGAACCCGAGCGCCGCCTCCAGGAACCGCGGCGCCGGCTCCTGCCCGAGCTCCTTCGCCCGCGCCCGCTCATGGGGCCCGTTCGCCGGGCCGCACGCGTAGACGAGGCAGCTCGACGGATCCGGGATCAGCTCCCGCAGCAGCGCCAGGCTGATCCTCCCCTGCCTCACGTCCGGCCCCAGGTGCGCCGTCCCATCCTGCCTCGTCAGCGCGTGCACCACCCGCACCTTCCCCGGATACCTCCGCTGCAATTGCTCCAGCGGCGCGCGGAACGGGATGTCCTCCCACGTCTTGTTCGAGCACAGGAACGTGTGCCGCACCGCCACGCCCCGGTGCAGGCAGTCCTTCAGGATGGCGAAGTTCGGCACCGCCCCGGACCCCGCCACCACGTGCACCAGGTGGTCCGCCCGCGACTCCACGTCCTCCGGCACCGTGTACGGCCCCGTGAATCCCACGATCCGCAGCGGCGCCCCCCTCGGTAGCCCACGCACCAGGAGCGGCGAGAGCAGCGGCGGATACTTCGTCATCCCCCGGATGAACGGCTCCTCCTTGATCGTGATGGCGACGTACCGCTCGTGCGGCGCCGAGGTGAGCGAGTAGGCCCTCGGCGGCTCCTTCTTTCCCTTCTGCTCCTCCAGGTAGTCCACCCACCGGTCGAGCTCGCCGAACTGGTGCGGATCGATCGTGCAGAACTGCCCGGCCCGGTACTCCGGCCGCGGGCCGCTCGTGAACAGCACCAGCGTCACGGTGTCGTGCGTCTCCACCACGACGTCCGCCACCATCGCCTCGCGCTCCCGGATCCTCGGCCGCGGCGCGCGCTCCTCCGCGGCCCCCGCCTCCCTCAACGCCACCGGACTCCGCATGCAGAAACAGTTAATGCTTCTCCGGCCCGGCGGCCCACTTCTGCGCCACCTCCGGGACGAGCTGCCGGAGCATGGTCAGCGCCAGGACGTTCCACGAGACGAACGTCGCCTGGGGAGCGACCGGCCACAGCCCCCGCCCCTCGTCGTCGTAGCATTCGTGCAGCCGCCCGGTGGCCTCCAGGTCCCTCGCCAGAAGCCGCGCCGTCTTCAGCGCCAGCTCCCGCGCCTGGGCCAGGTACCCGTACCGCATCAACCCCTTGCACAGGTAGTAGCTGGAGAGCACCCAGACCGGCCCGGACCAGTTCGACACCGGCCCGCGCCCCTGCTTCTTGTGGTCGTAGAGCAGCACCCGCGGCGCCTGGTGGAAGAACGGGTCGTCCCGCGGCGCCGTCCGCACGCCCCTGGGCCCCCAGTAGCCGCGCTCGTCCAGCAGCCGCGCCACCACCTTGCGCGCGCGCTCCGGCGACGGCACCCCCGCGTACAGCGGCAGCAGCGTGATCCAGCTCTGGTACGGGCGGACGCGGCCGTCCTCGCCTGGCGCGCCCACCCACTCGGTCTCGAGGGACGCCGCCCCGTGCCGCCACTGCAGCGCGCCGTAGCAGCCGCCCCGCTCGTCCTCGCAGAACAGCAGCCGCTCCATCTGCGTGCACAGCCTGGAAGCCTTGGCGTCGTACCGCTCCGCGTCCCCGCGCCGCCCCAGCGCGCGCGCCAGCTCCGCCAGCGCCCGGTACTCCCGCACCATGAACGCGTTGGTGTCCGGCCCCTCCACCGTCCGGTCCGGCAGCCCGGCGGTGAGGATGTCCGAGTCGAACCCGCTCTGCAGCGACGAATGGGTGAGGAACAGCCCGTGCAGCCCCACCAGGTGCTGCTCCGACCACTCCACGAAGCCCACCACCCGGTCGAACACCCGGTGCTTCTCCAGCCACGACGGGCCCTGGTCGCCCAGCGCGCGCGACACCCGCGCCGCGAACTGCGCCAGCACCGGCTTGGACGGCTCCGCCTCGCGCGCCTTGTGCGGCAGCTCGGTGCGGTGGACCAGCCCGGACGGCTCCGCGCACTCCAGCAGGCACAGCAGGCTCCCGGCCGCGGCGTCGCGCAGCTCGGGGTGGCGGCACAGCTCGATGGCGGATTCGCTGGCGTCGTGGTGGAACAGCCCCAGCGAGTAGTCGCCCGCCTTGAAGCCGTCCTGCGCCGGCGCCGCCTTCCCGCGCAGCGCCGCCTCCGACTGGGGGGAGAGCGGCATGGGCGAGAGCCAGGGGTGTTCGAACCGGTCCTGGGGCGCGCGGGTGCAGCGGTGGGACTGCTCCAGCAGGTACTCGCGGAGCTTGTCGAACTCGCCCGCGTCGATCGGCGGCGGGTGGGGGTGGGGATGGGCCTGGGCTTGGATGGTCGACTCCACAGGTCACTTCTTCACGATGTCCAGCAACTCCACCTCGAACACCAGCGTGGCCCCGCCCGGGATCTTCGGCGGAGATCCGCGCTCTCCGTAGCCGATGGACGCCGGACACACCAGCCTCGCCTTGCCTCCCACCTTCATCTTCTGAACGCCCTCCGTCCAGCAGGCGATGACCCCGTTGAGCGGGAACTCCGCCGGCTCGTTGCGCGCGTAGGAGCTGTCGAACTCCACGCCGTTGGTGAGCGTACCCCGGTAGTGCACCTTCACCGTATCCGTCGCCCTGGGCGACCCGCCGGCGCCCTCCTTGAGGCTCTTGTAGAGCAGCCCGGTCCCGCTCTTCTCCACGCCTTTCTCCTTCGCCGCCTTGTCCAGGTACGCGCCCGCCGCCTGGCCCACCCGCGACTTCTCCAGCTCGCGGATGCGCGGCTGCGCCGCCTCCACGTCCACCGAGGGCTTCTGGCCGTTGAGCTGGTCGGTCAGGCCCTTCTTCAGCAGGTCCTGCTCGTGCTTGCTCAGGTTGAACTGCCCCACGCTCCGGCCGATCAGCACCCCCAGCGCGTAGATGGCCTTCTCGTCGTCGGTCTGCGGCGCCTGCGCGGACGAACGGCCGGGGACGGCGAGGAGCAGGGCGGTGGCGACGGCGGCGGCGGTGCGCATGGTTCTCCTTCGAGCTTCGAGACGTCGAAAAGTGCGGCGGGGGGCGGCCGTTTTCTTGCGTTCCGGATCGCCCCCTCTACGCTTTGCCACAGCTCGCCACAGCCTGCCACAGCGCGCTTGCGCCTGGCGGTCGCGGCGGCGAACGACCGGAGGGGAACAACCATGGCCGAGAAGCGCAAGCGCTCGCGCGCACCGCTGGACGTGTACCTGAACAAGTACGTGGGCGGCGTGCCGTACATGGCGCGCAGCAAGGACATCAGCCGCGACGGGCTGCAGCTGGCCCACCTCATCGAGCCCGCGCTGGGCGCCAAGAAGGTCGGGCTGCAGTTCCAACTCCCCGGCTCCGACGAGGTCATCTACGCCGAGGGCGAGGTGGTCCGCGAGTGGGTCGGCTCCGACGCCGCCGACGGCTCCGGCGTGAAGTTCACGCTCCTCACCCGGCGCCACCAGGAGCTCATCGAGCAGTACGTCTCCCGGCAGAACGCCTCCCCACCGGAGAAGGAGGTGGGCGAGAAGTAGGCGCGCCTCATACTTCAGGCGCGCCTTGACCCTCCGTGGAGGGGCAGGGTTGAATGCGCGGCCGCATCACCCGTCCTGTCCCCCCAGCCACATCTCCGAGTGGAGGGTCCCCGTGAAGCAACTGGTTTGCCTTCTCGCCGTGGTTTTGCCCCTGGCCGCGTTTGCCGGGGAGGCCAAGGGCGCCAAGACCGCACAGGCGCCCAAGTCCCAGTCGAGCGTCAACTGGGAGGGCCAGGTGCTCAAGGCCACCGGCGCCGGCGCTCCGGACATGAAAGCCTCCACGCCCGCGCAGGCGCGCCTGGGCGCGGAGACCGCCGCCAAGCTGGACGCGTTCCGCAACCTGCTCGCCCAGGCCAAGGGCCTGCGCGTCTCCGCGGACAAGACCTTGGGCGACGCCATGACCTCGGACGAGATCAAGGCCAAGGTGGAGGGCGTCATCCGCGGCTACAAGGTCGCCGACAAGCGCTACTTCAGTGACAACGGCATCGAGGTGGACGTGGAGGTGCCGCTCTCCGCGCTGACGGAGCTGGTGGCCCCCCCGCCGGACTCGCAGCACGCGCAGCTCAACACCGAAGGCCAGCCGAAGAACACCGGCCTGGTGGTGGACGCGCGCGGCCTCAAGGTGGAGAAGGCGCTCTCGCCCCGGCTGCTGGACGGCGACGGCAAGCCCGTCTACGGCATCGACACCCTCTCCGAGGACGCGCGCAAGTCCAAGGGCGTGGCCAGCTACTTCGCCACCCTGGAGTCGGCCAAGAAGAGCCTGCTGGTCGGCGACAAGCCGCTGGTCGTCAAGGCCGCCAAGGTCCAGGGCACCGACCTGGTCCTCTCGGCCGAGGACCTCAAGCGCCTCTCCGAGTCCAACAACACGTACCTGGCCGACGGCCGGGTGGCGATCATCACCAACTAACGGGGGAACCCACTCCATGAAGCTGCTGAAGCTCTCCGCGCTCGCCCTCTCGCTGGCCGCCGCCTCCGCGGCCGTCGCGGCGCAGCCCGACGTGGTCACCAAGGAGGCCTCCGGCCAGGCCGCCATCTCCGGCTCCGGCCCCCAGGCGCGGCAGGCCGCCGTCGACGAGGCCACCCGGAACGCCAAGCGCGCCGCCGTGGAGCAGGTGGCGGGCGTGATGATCGAGGCGGACACCGTCACCGCCAACAGCGTGCTGGTGCGCGACCAGGTGGTCGCCAACACCGCCGGCTACATCCGCAGCTACGAGCTGGTGGGCCAGCCCAAGGAGGAGGGCGGCGTCATCACCGTCACCATCAAGGCCCAGGTGGGCGCCGCCGCCATCGACAAGGACCTCCTGGCGATCAAGGCGGTGGTGAAGCGGATGGGTCACCCCAAGCTGGTGCTGCTGCTGCAGGAGCAGACCGTGGACGACAAGGGGACCATCTCCTCGTCCGGGGTGATGAGCACCGTGCTCACCGAGGCGTTCAAGGGCGACGGCTGGACGATGGTGGACTGGAACTTCGCCGCCGGGAAGATGGAGGTGGGCAGCGGCGTCGGCCCCGCCGAGGCGAAGCGGATCGGCGAGCTGTCCAAGGCCGACTACATCCTCTACGGGCAGGTGAAGTTCCGCGACCAGCCGGTGGATGGGCTGCTGGGCCCGGCGGGCAAGGGCCAGCAGAACATCTTCCCGGTCACCGGCGAGTACGACCTCACCTTCTTCAACACCTCCAACGGCTCCCAGCTGGCGACCCAGTCCGGGAAGATGGTCATCCCCCAGACGGAGATCCGGCAGACGCTGCTCTCCTACGACCGCACCGCCTACAACCTGGCGCGGCTCAAGGGCGCGGAGATCGTGGGCGAGCTGCGCAAGGCCGTCTACGAGTCCATCCGCAACGCGGAGATGAACGGCGCCCGGCTGAGCATGAGCGTCAACGGGATCAGCGAGTTCTCGGTGATGCAGCAGTTCAAGAAGGTGCTGGCGGACATCTCCGGCATGCGCGAGGTGGGCAAGGGGTCGCTCGCCGGCGGGAAGGCCCAGTACGAGCTGAGCTACACCGGCACCGCGGACGACCTGGCGGAGAAGCTGGACGGCAAGACGCTCAAGGGCCGGAAGATCAGCGTCACCGGCGTGACCGGGAGCACGCTGGAGCTCACGCTGGCGAAGTGAGCGCCCGCGCGGCGCTGGCGGCGGCGGCGGTCTGGGGGCTGTGTCCCGGATGCGCCGGCACCGCCGGGCCGCTCGGGAAGGGCGGCGGAGCGGTCCGGCTCCGCTGCACGCCGGCCGAGGCGGGCGTGGCGCTGGACGGGGTGCCGGTGGGGATGTGCTCGGACTTTCAGGACCGGACGCCGCTCCGGATGGGCGGGGGGATGCACCGGTTGGAAGTGACGATGCAAGGGTATTGGCCGTACGTGACCTACTTCGCCCCTGAGGGGGCGCGGGCGGTGCTGGAGGTCCAGCTCTCGCCCCGTTCAACCGGAGCCGCTCCATGAAACCGCTTTCCGTTGCGCTCTTGCTGGTGCCGTGCCTGGCCTTCGGCTCGGTGGGGAAGGTGTCGCTGCTCAAGGGTCAGGCCACCCGGACGCCCAGGGGCGGCGCGGCGGAGGCGATCAAGCAGGGCGCGGAGGTCGAGCTGGGCGACACGCTCACCGTCGGCCAGGACTCGGACGTGAAGATCACCTTGAACGACGAGAGCCTGCTGCTGGTGGGGGCCAACTCGACGCTGCGGATCGACGAGGCGAAGTTCGAGGGGCTGGAGCGGAAGGCGTTCTCCGCCCGGCTGGTGCTGGGGAAGGTCTGGGCCAAGGTCACCAAGGCCGTCTCCGGGTCGGACGCGAAGTTCGAGGTGACCACGGACCGGGCGGTGGCCGGCGTGCGCGGGACCGTGTTCCGCGTGGACGCCACCAAGCTGCTGTCCGCCGCCTCGTCGTCTACCGCGCCGCTGCCGAAGAAGGGCGTGCAGACCCAGACCACCGTGAAGGTGAGCGTGGGGCGGGTGGCGGTGGAGGCGATGGTGCGGAACATGGCGATGGGCGCCACGCCGCCGCCGGGGGAGACGGGGTCCGCGACGACCGGGACGTCTCCGGGGACGAAGACCGCGGCGGCGACGCCTCCGGCCGGCGGGAAGAAGGAGCGGAAGCAGGTGGCGGGGCCGCAGCAGATCTCCAAGGAGCAGTGGGAGAAGAAGTTCGTGGAGCTCCAGCAGCACCAGGCGATCACCGTGGGCGAGGAGCTGTGGCAGCAGGCGGACTGGTCGCCGGAGCAGGACAAGGACGAGTTCGCCACCTTCATCGCCCAGGCCGGCCAGTGAGGTGACGGCGGCGGCGCCGCGCGGGGACTGGCTCACCATCCCGAACCTGATCACCATCGGGCGGATCGGGACGGTGCCGGTGTTCGTCGCGCTCTCTTTGACGGGTCACACCGTGGCCGCGCTGTGGACGTTCATCGCCGCGGCGGCTTCGGATGGGATCGACGGCTTGCTGGCGCGGCTCCTGGACCAGCGGAGCCACCTGGGCGGGATCCTCGACCCCATCGCGGACAAGGCGCTGGTGCTGAGCGCGCTGCTGGTGCTGGTGTTCACCGGGAAGCTGCCGTGGTGGCTGCTGGCGCTGGTGGTGTTCCGCGACGGGTGGATGGTGATCGGCGCGCTGATGGTGCGGCGCAAGCGGCTGGAGATCCCGACCGCGCCGTCGCGCGTGGGGAAGTACGCCACGCTGGGGCTCCTCACGGCGGTGGTGCTGGCGCTGGTGGGCCTGGCGGTGGGGAAGTCGCCGATGCTGGAGGCGTACACGGCGGTGGTCGGGCTCCTCGCCGGGCTGTGCGTGGCCTCCAGCACCGTGCAGTACTTCGTCCGCTTCGGCTACCTGTTCTGGGCGGCCCCCAGGTCCGAGGACGCGTGACGGCGGCGCTGGCCGCGGCGGTGTTGCTGGTGGTCGCGCAGCAGCAGCCGCGGCCCGGCGGGGCGGGGTACCAGCGGGCGCCGGGTGGGCTGCCGTCGTGGAGCGCGGGGCCTCGCGGTGTTTCCGGGGCCGCGCCGGCCGCTGCCGAGCACGGGGCGCCGGAGTCGGTGGTGTTGGCCGGGCTGCGGGCGCACGTGTTCTTCGACGAGGAGCTGGAGCCGGACGCGGTGCGGCTCTTGGCGCGGAAGTCCTGCACGGCGTGGGTGCGGACGCGGACCAACATGGTGCGGGAGTCGGTGGTGGAGCGGCTGGCCCGGTTCGGCGCGGCGTTCGTGCAGCTGCGGGCGCCGTTCCTGGAGGCGCACGGCGGGCAGCTGCAGCGGTGGCCGGGGGTAGGGGCGTGGCTGGGGCCGGGGGATCTGCGGGCGCGCGGCGTGGGTGGGGTGGGGGGACGGCCGTGGGCGGTGAGCTTGTTCGGGCCGCTGCGGGCGGAGGACCTGGGGACGGTGGCCTGGGCGAAGGTGGCGGAGGTGCGGTGGACGCCGGGGCCGCGCGATCTGACGCTGGAGGCGTGGGCGCGGTTCGCGCAGGCGCCCGGGAGCAAGGTGGTGGTGTGGCCGGGTGGGGCGCCGGCGGAGTGCGAGGCGTGGGCGCGCGCTCGGGCGGGGGCGCCGCCGGCGATCAAGGTGGGGCCGATGGAGCCGGCGGCGCTGGGCAAGGTAGCGGCGGCGTGCCCGCTGGTGACGCGGGTGGAGGTGCCGGCCACCGCGGACGAGGGGGCGCTGGCGAGGCTGCTGGCGGCGTGGCCGCGGATGGAGCCGGAGGTGGACGTGGGCGCCAGCTCGGCGCAGGCGAGGGCGGCGGCGCGGTTGTTGGATGGACTGGAGGCGCGGGTGTCCGGGCTGTCCGCTATCCCGTGAGTGCGGGCTATTCTCGGACGTGCTCAGGGCGGCTCCCGCGGAAGAAGTGGTCTTCAAGAATACCGTGGAAGCATTGTTTCACCGGGCGCTGGGGTCGAAGCTGACGGACCGCTGCATGGAGCGGATGCGGCAGGCGGGGATCGACCTGCGGAACCGGCTGGAGGGGTTCTACCGGCGGGAGGTCTTCTACCGGTGCGTGGCCATCCTGGGGGAGGAGCTGTTCCCGTGGATGGGCGCGGACGAGCGGATGGTGCAGCTGGGGACCACGTTCATGGACGGGTTCGAGCAGACGCTGATCGGCAAGGCGGCGCTGCAGGCGGCGAGGTTCATGGGGACGCGGCGGACGCTGCACCGGATGGCGGAGAACTACCGGACCTCGAACAACTACCTGCAGGTGACGCTGGAGGAGCTGGGGCCCGGGGACGCGCGGTTGACGCTGTCCCAGACGAGCGGCGCGTCGGGGTACTACGAGGGCGCGCTGCGGAGGGGGTTGGAGCTCACCGGGGCGCGGGGATTGGTGGTGCGGCGGGAGGCGGACGACGGGAAGCGCTGTACGCTGCGGGTGACCTGGAAGCCCTGAGCGTGAGCGACGTCCCTCCTCCAGACGTGGTGTTCCGGAACACGGTGGAGGCGCTGTTCCTCAAGGCGCTCGGGTCGAAGCTCACCATGCGGTGCGTGGAGCGGGTGAAGGAGGCGGGGATCGACCTGCGGTCGAAGAAGCTGAAGTTGTTCTACCCGCGGGAGACGTACTACCGCTGCGTGCGGATCGTGGGGGAGGAGCTGTTCGGGGAGCTGGAGGAGGACCAGCGGATGATGCGGCTCGGGCACGCGTTCATGGACGGGTACGAGCAGACGGTGATCGGCAAGGCGATGATCACCGCGGTGCGGTTCATGGGGCCGAAGCGGACGCTGGCGAAGATGACCACCAACTTCCGGTCATCGAACAACTACATGCAGACGGAGCTGCGGGAGGAGAAGCCGGGGGACGTGTCCCTGACGCTCTCGCAGACGAGCGGCGCGCCCGGCTACTTCGAGGCGGTGCTGACGCGGGCGATGGGCTTCGCGGGGGCGAAGGGCTTCGGCATCCGGCGCGAGGCGTACGACGGCGCGCGGTGCACGTACCGCATCACCTGGGCGCCGTGAAGCAGGGGGCGCTGGCGGCGCTGTCGGAGGAGATCGCGGACTGCCGCGCGTGCCCGAGGCTGGTGCGGTGGCGGGAAGAGGTAGCGCGGGTGAAGCGCCGCGCCTACCGGGAGTGGGAGTACTGGGGCCGGCCGGTGCCCGGGTTCGGAGATCCCCGGCCGGGAGGGTTGTACGTGCTGGGGCTGGCGCCGGGCGCGCACGGGGCGAACCGGACGGGGAGGATGTTCACGGGGGACGGGTCGGGGGACTTCCTGTATTCGGCGCTGCACCGGGCGGGGATCGCCTCTCGACCGGAGAGCCACTCCCGCGACGATGGGCTGAAGCTTCGAGGCGCGTTCATCTCCAACGCGGCCCGGTGCGTTCCTCCGGGGAACCGCCCGGAGCCGGAGGAGCTGCGGAGGTGCGCGCCGTTCCTGGATCGGGAGCTGGCGCTGCTGCGGCCGCGGGTGATCTTCGCGTTGGGGGCGATCGCGTGGGGCGCGGCGCTGGGGGCGGTGGAGCGGGCGGGGCACGAGCTCCCTCGGCCGAGGCCCCGGTTCGCGCACGGGGGATCGTGGACGCCGGAGGGCGGGCCGTCAGTCGTCGGCTGCTACCACGTCAGTCGGCAGAACACGCAGACCGGGCGCCTCACGGCGGCGATGTTCGACGAGGTCCTGGCGCGGGCGCTCGCGCTGCGGACTTCGCCTTGACAGGTGGAGAAGGGGGCAGTTATCTCGCGCGCCTTCGCAGGGCAGTGCGGGTCCTTAGCTCAGTGGTAGAGCACTACCTTGACACGGTAGGGGTCGCTGGTTCGAAACCAGCAGGACCCATGAAGGAAGGCCCGGAATCGACGGATAAATTTCCGCGGTTCCGGGCCGTCTTGTTTCCGGATCCGGAGTCCCGCACCACCGGAACAGGCATTGGCACGCACGACCGGATCCCATCAAAAGGTGCCGAGGTACCAACCCCGGGACGACCTGATGGCCTTCCTGGAGGGGTTCTGATTATGCCGCCTTGCTCCGTCCCTGCCCTCGACGGGGACTCGAGTCGGGAGTTGGCATAATCCGGCGCTCGGCATAATGCCGCAAGTCATGGAAGCGCGTCTTCCGGGGATGGCGCGCGGCCACAGCTTCATGCCGCAGGCGTCGCAGTGGCGGAGGGCGGGGTCTGGGTGCCGCTCCACGCGGGGCGTGCCGTTGGCCTTGCAGCGCCGGCAGACATGCTCCTAGCCGTCCACCAACCCGGCGCGGGTGAGCGCGGTGCGGAGCACCTTCTGCGGGTCGGACTCCCGGGTGCGCATCGAACCGTCCGCCGCGGGGAAGACGTAGGCGCTCGGAGAGCGGCGGATGGCGTCTTCCAGGTACGGGATCAGTGGTTCGGGGATGGGGAGCGCGTCCGAGTGTCCGCTCTTCGTGGTCTCGCTGTCGTAGGAGCGCGCGACCGTCAGGGTTCGGGTCTGGAGATCGACGTCGGACTTGAGCAAGCCGAACCCCCGAGCGAAGGATGCGCGGGCCGCCACGGCTGGAGGGACGTGGCCGGATGCGCATCCGTGCCCGCGCACCGGCGCTTGTAGCATTCGGGGCCGACACGGCGGCCATGGGAGTGTTGCTAGTCTACCCCGAAGGACAGCGAGGGCGAGAGGTTCCGCGTTCCGGTACGTCAGGACCTGCACCCTGGCAACGAACCGGAAGCCCCGGAGCGCATCCGCGTACTCCGCCAACGCCACCAGGCGCCGTACGGTGGTCTCAGGGGAGCCCGAAAGATCTAATCGTTACTGGTCTCGCCGAGAAAGCGGAGGCGAAGTCGTGGGTCGTCCTCCGGAAAGGTCCCTCGTCGACGGGTCGGTGAAGCCCCCATCACTTGCAAGGCGCCGCCACGTTCCAGGTCGGCGAGAGCCTTCTTGAAGGTGACCACTGGTGTATCCACTAGTACGTGACGACGCACGTCGGCAAGAGCAACGGTTTGGCCTCGGAAATGATGGACGAGGTGCTTGGGTAACCATTCCTCGGCCAGACCGGCGGACATGAGGGAAAGTTGATCCGGGTTTGCCGCGTCGGAGAAGACAAAGCTACCACTGTCGTCGACTCGTAGCATCGCCTTCTTCATTTCCTCGAGGCCACGATCACTCTTCGTGCAGAAGAAGAGCCAATAGATAAGGGCGTTATTCTCGCCCTTCATAGCAAAGTGCCACACATACGTGGCGCCTCCCCGCTGCCGCAGTGCGCGCACATAGGACTCCGCGATGAACCGCTCACGCGCATGGCCTCGGAGTGGAATCGCTCCCTTCCACTCCTCGCTGCCGAACGCCGCCGTGATGGCCGGCCATTTGGTCTCGTCGGTGATGAATTGGCCCAGCTTTCGGAACTCCAGGTATGTCAGGACTTCACATTTCTCTCCGCCCATGATCTCGGCGATGAGCGACATTGGCACCTGCGAATAGCCAAATTGGTCGAGGAAAGCGAGCCAGGGTCCATGCTGCTTATTCTTCGCCTTCGCCCCCGCGAGAAATTCCCTCAACACGTCGGCACACTCCCCACAACGGGGAGGAAGGACATTGATCTTTGGGGTGCTGCGGATCTGTGCGCTGTAGCGCGAAAGCACCTCGTTTAGATGCTCGAAGCGATCCGGACGATTCTCGACGAAAAGGAAGTGAACAATGTTCTTGAAATGAGGAGCGTTCTTCAGCGCGGCCTTGAGCGCAATGACGGGACTTCCCTCCTGTCCGCCCTCATACTCACCCGGCCCGGCGAACCCGTCGATGAACAGAGCGCCCTTCTTGAGCGTGGCCAGGATTGGCATCCAGGCGTGGAGGTATCCCTCGAGGATCTTGTGCTTGGCTAGGGTGTGAGGGTCGGCGGGCCAAGTCGTCGGCAGGATGTCGGTCACGCTTTTCTCCATCCAGCAGAATGGGCGGCATCTCGTCCCAGGTTCTCCCGGCAAGCCTCCTTCCGGTCTTCTTCTTGTTCACGCCGCCCCACTGCTTGAAGAAGAAAGGAACGCTCGCCCGTAGGCACTGATCACGGATGTCAGTCACCCATTCCTTGCTCATTG
>DASRBA010000227.1:0-13198 GCA_035637895.1 Myxococcaceae bacterium | reverse complement strand
CTGGGTGCTGACCGCGCCCTGGCTCACGGGAAAGAGCTGACAAGGGGCGGGCGGGCCAACTACAAGGGCGCGCCATGTTCCAGTACCTCGACCCAACCTGAAGAAGTCCGTCTTCAGCTGGCACAGCCCGGCGCTGGGCATGGAGATGCCGATCGCCCGCTACGGCGACTGGGGCCACGCGCTGCTGGTGTTCCCCACCGCCTCCGGCGACTTCGAGGAGGCGGAGCGCTTCTTCCTCATCAAGTCCGTCGAACCCTTCATCTTCGAAGGCCGCATCCAGGTCTTCTCCATCGCCAGCATCAACAAGCACGCCTGGATGGCCGACGGGATGGGCGTGGCGGAGAAGGCGCACAACACCAACCAGTATTCGAAGTACGTCGAGAACGAGGTGGTGCCGCACATCCGGCGGTGCCTGCAGAACGACCGGGCGCGCGTCGCGGTCACCGGCGCGTCGTTCGGGTGCTTCTTCGCCTCCAACGCCCTCTTCCGTCGGCCGGATATGTTCGACATCCTGATCGGGATGAGCGGGTTCTACGACCTGGGGCCCACCTACCTGCACGGCTACGGCGACGAGAACGTCTACTTCAACAACCCGTGGTCCTACATCGGCGGGCTGAACGACCACGACCGCCTGGAGCTGTTCCGGCACCACACGCAGATCAACCTGGTCACCGGGCAGGGCGCGTACGAGAGCCCCCAGTCGTCGATCAGCTTCTCCGAGCTGCTCTGGTCCAAGAGCATCCCGCACCGGCTGGACCTCTGGGGCCACGACGTCAACCACGACTGGCCGTGGTGGCGGCGGATGCTGCCCCACTACGTGGCCGAGAAGGTCCGCTGGTAGCGCCGTGGCCGCGGAAAGCGCCGGCAAGCGGGTGGGCCTCCTGGTGGGCCGGGAGCGCTCCTTCCCGGACGCGCTGATCGCCGAGGTGAACCGGCGCGGCCAGGGCGTGGAGGCCGTCTACGCGGAGATCGAGGCCACCCGCGCCGACGTGAAGCTGCCCTACGACGTGCTGCTGGACCGCATCTCCCACGACGTCACTTGCTACCAGCCGGTGCTCAAGGTGGCGTCGCTCCACGGCACCCGGGTCATCAACAACCCGTTCTGGCGCGTCGCGGACGACAAGTTCTTCAACGCCGCGCTCGCCGCGAAGCTGGGCGTGAAGGTGCCCCGGACGGTGGTGCTGCCGTCCAAGTCCTACGGCGACGACGTCAACGCGCAGTCGCTCACCAACCTGCGCCTGGTGGACTGGAAGCGCATCGAGCAGGAGCTGGGCTTCCCCATGTACATGAAGCCGCACTGGGGCGGCGGCTGGAAGAGCGTGACGCGGGTGAAGAGCTTCGACGAGCTGTTCGCCGCCTACGACCAGTCGGGCAAGCTGACGATGATGGTCCAGCAGGAGATCAAGTGGGTGCAGTACGTCCGCTGCCTGGTCGTCGGCGGGCAGGAGGTGCGGCCCGCGCTCTGGGACCCACGCCAGTCCCACTTCCAGCGCTACACGGAGGCGCCCAAGACCATGCCCCCGCTCTCGCCCGAGGTGCTGGAGCGGGTGGTGGCGGACGCGCGGAAGCTGAACCTGGCGCTCGGCTACGACATGAACACGGTGGAGTTCGCCGTCACCGAGCAGGGCGAGCCCTACGCCATCGACTTCATGAACTCCGCGCCGGACCTGGACGTCAGCTCGCTGGGGCAGGAGCACTTCGGGTGGGTGGTGCAGAAGATGGCGGACCTGGTCATCAAGGCGGCGCTCGACCCGTCCTCCGCCCCCGCGCACCACTGGAACGACCTGCTGGGGGCGTAGACTGTCGGGCCGATGTGCCTGACGGACGAGGACGTCCTCGCGCTCCTGGAGGGGCGCCTGCCTCCGCGCGAGGCGGCGGCGGCCCGCGCCCACACGGCGAGCTGCGCCCGGTGCCGGCAGTTGGTGGTGGCGGCGGCGCGCGCTCGGGAGCCGTCCGGGCGCGAGGGGCCGCCTCCGCCGTCCGGCTCCCCGGCGTCGAGCGGCCCGGCCTCCGGGTTCGCGGCCGAGGTCACCGTACCCAACGCGCTGGCGCCCGGGGCGTCGATGGGGCGGTACACCATCCTGGAGCGGATCGGGTCCGGCGGGATGGGGACGGTGTACGCCGCGCGCGACCCGGAGCTGGGGCGGCGGGTGGCGTTGAAGGTGATCTCGAACACGTCGCGGGTCGGGATGCCGGAGCTGCGGCAGCGGCTGCTGCGCGAGGCCCAGGCGATGGCGCAGGTGAGCCATCCGAACGTGACGGTGGTGCACGAGGTGGGGATGGTGGGGAGCCAGGTGTTCCTGGCGATGGAGTTCGTGGAGGGCACCACACTCCGGCAGTGGTTGCAGGCCGCGCCGCGAAAGTGGCGGGAGGTGCTGGAGGCGTTCTTCCAGGCAGGGCGCGGGCTGGAGGCGGCGCACGCGCAGGGGCTGGTCCACAGGGACTTCAAGCCCGACAACGTGCTGATGGGTGCCGATGGTCGCGCGCGGGTGGCGGACTTCGGGCTGGTGCGGCCGAAGCTGGAGAGCCTGGAGTCGCTCCCCGACGTGCTGGCCTCGCCGATCACGGCGGTGGGCGCGCTGCTGGGCACGCCGGGGTACATGGCGCCGGAGCAACTGCGCGGGAAGGTGCCGGACGCCCGCGCCGACCAGTTCAGCTTCTGCGTGGCCCTGTACGAGGCGCTCTACCGGGTGCGGCCGTACGGCGGGGACAACCTCATCGCGCGGCTGCAGATCATCGAGCGCGGCGAGGTGACGCCGCCGGCGGGCCGCCACCAGGTGCCCGCCGCGGTCGGCGCCGTCCTCCGGCGGGGTCTGCTGGTGGAGCCGGAGCAGCGGTACCCGTCGATGAATGCGCTGCTGGACGCGCTGGAGCGCGCGTCGCGGGCGCGCGCGGTCGGGCCGGCGGTGCCGATCGCGATCGGAGCGGCCGTGGTGCTGGCGGTCGTCGGCGGGCTGGTGATCTCCCGGAGCGGCGCCGATCGCGCGGCGCCCGGCCAGGATTCGGCGCCCAGCCCCGCGGCGCCTCGAGGGACGATGGGCCCACCGGCATCCGCTGCCGGTCCACCGTCCGCCGGAGGGGCGCCCGAGGGACGTGGACCAGAGGTCGCGATCCAACCGGGCTCCGGCGCCCCACCGGCCGGCACCGTCCGCGAGGGGCCGATCTCGATCGTCCCCAATCGATCCGACGCGGTCGCTCGCGGGACCGGCACCGGTGACGGTCCGCCGGGCGTCGCGTCGCAGCCGGAGGTTGCGCTCCGGGACCGCGGTTCCTCCTCCGCTGGGCCGATCGCCTCGGGCGCGGCCTCGCCCCCAGGTTCGCCGAAAGCCGCGCTCCTCACCCGTCTCTCCGAGCTGGAGAGCCGCGGCGCGCCGCCACCGGAGTACCGGGCCCTCGCGATGCAGTGCGCCTCCGCCGGCGAGCATGCCGCCCGAGCGAAGGTCCTGACCGCCCTGTCTCGCAGGTTCCGCGAAGAGGGCGATCTCATGGCCGCGGGGGAAGCGCTGCGCGCCGCCGAGGTGGCTGCCCAGATGGCCGGTGACGACGACGCCACGGCGCGCGCCGGCTTCCAGCTCTCCGCGTTCATGGCGGCCTCCGGCGTCCGCCCGGGCGAAGCCCGCCGCCAGGGCATGCTCGCCCTCGCCGCGGCGGAGCGCGCCGGGAACCCTCCCGAGCTCCAGGCGCTGGAGCGGCAAGCCCACGCCGAGGTGGCGCTCTCCGCCGGGCGGATCGAGAAAGCCGTCCAGGCGAACGCCGAGGCCGTCGCGACGCTCAAGGCCCGCCCCAGGCCCACCGACGCGCTCCTGGGCCAGGTCCTCACCGACGGCGGCGCCCTCCTCGAACGCGCCGGCCACGGGGCCGAAGCGGTCGCCCAGCTCCGCGACGCCGTCTCCGTCCGCTCCAGGGTCTTCCGCGCCGACCATCCCCTGGTCGCCGAATCCCTCCTCCAGCTCGCCGGCGCCGAAGCCGCCCAGGGCGACCTCGCCCAGGCCAGGCGCGACCAGGCTCGCGCGGTCTCCATCCTCGAGCGGGGCCCCGCCTCTCCGCGCCTCCTCCGCGCGAAGTCCCGCCTGGCCGAGCTCCAGGGCGGCCGCTGATTCCACGGCACGGATCTGGACCTCCGGCGCACTGCCCGGCGATCCTGAACGGGTGGCGTCCAGCAACCGCGCACAGGGGCTCGACGAGGCGGTAGCCGCCGCCCGCCTCGCGTACCCCACCGTGCCCATGGACGAGCCCGGCTTCCGCGAGCACCTCGCCCACCACGTGGGCCAGCGGCCCCTGCAGCCGGACTGGATGCAGTCGGTCCGCGTCGGCGATCTCTTCCTCGCCTTCGCCGCGCTCCAGGGCGGCAAAGCCGCGCTGTCCATCCTCGAAGAGCGCGTGCTCCGCCCGGCCGCCGCCTCCGCCCGCCGCGTGGGCAAGGGCGGCGACTTCGTGGACGAGGTCCACCAGCGCCTCCGCGAGCGCCTCCTGCTCCCGCAAGGCGATCGCCCGCCCCGCCTGGCCGAGTACGCCGGCACCGGCGCGCTGCTCGCCTGGGCGACGGTCGCGGCGGTCCGCGTCGGCCTGGACCTCAACCGCGCCGCCGCCCCGGACCACGGCGACGGCGACGACGAGGAGCTGGAGGCCATCAGCGGCCCGGGCCGTGACCCGGAGCACTCACTGATCGGCCGGGCGGGCGCGAGCGCGCTCTCGCGGGCGTTCCGCGAGGCCGCCCGCGCCCTCACCGACGAGGAGCGGGTGCTCCTCCGCTACCACTTCGTGGACGGGCTCAACTTCGAGCAGATCGCCCCCATCTTCCAGACCCACCGCTCCACCGTCTCGCGGCGGATCGCCGCCACCCGCAAGAAGCTGCTCGAGGAGACCCGCCGGCTCCTCCGGGAGCGGTTCAAGGTCCGCACCTCGGAGGTCTCCAGCCTGATCCGCGAGGCGAAGAGCCGCCTCGACGTCAGCATCAGCGGCTGGCTCAGGTCGTCGCAGAGCCGGTGAGCTGCTGCACCAGCGCCTGGATCTGCGAGACCACGCTCTGCAACGCGGAGAGCGGGCCGCCCGCCGCCGGGTCCGTGCCCGTGCCCTGCGCGGGATCCGCCCCCTGAGTCGGATCCGCGCCCTGGCCCGGGTCGGCGGCCGGCGGCGGGGCGCCCTGCTGCCCGTCGTGCTTCTGCGCCCAGATGCCCCCGCTGGCGCGGTCCTGCCGGAACATGTCCCGCATGAAGTCCTGGCGGGTGAGGCCGCCGGGCTGCGCCTCCTGGCGCTGGATGGCGGCGTCGATGCGGTCGTGCCGCGCCTGGAGGCGGTTCGCCTCCTGCGGCGTGAGCTGGCCGGACTGGATGCCCTGCTGGATGCGCGCGTCCTGGCGCTGCTCCCGGTTGGCGAGGTGCTGCATGGCGGCGGACTGGTTGAAGTTGACGGCGGACATGGTTCGTCTCCTTGGAGTGGAAATTCACTTCCCTCTGCTGGGATGACGAAAGCGGCCCGCCGATCGTGCGCGCGGGAGGAACAGGAGGCCACCTCAACCTGACAAGTGAGTCAGGATTCAATTTACATTGACTCCCTCTCAGGGTGGGCGTAGGTGCGCGCCCGCGGTTCCACGGCTTTCGGGAGGTTCACGTGACCCGTTCTCTGTTCGCCCTGCTCCTGCTGGTCTCGCTCCCTGCGTTCGCGCAGTCGCCACAGCCGGCGGCCACGCCCGCGCCGGCCCCTGCGCCCGCGCCCGCCGCCCCTCCCGCGGCGACGGCTCCCACCCCACCGCCGACGCCGGCGGAGATCGATCGCCAGCGGGCGGCGCAGGTGAGCACGCTCAAGCTCCTCCGCGACAAGAACGTCATCACCGAAGAGGAGTACCAGGCGGCGCTGAAGGACCTGGGCGAGCTGGGCGCGCGGGCGAAGGACGCCAACACCTTCGTGATGGGGAAGTTCGCCACCAGCGTCTACGGCTTCGTCCAGACCGACTTCCTCTTCAACTCCACCCAGAGCTACGCGTCGGACTTCGCGGCCAACTTCCAGGTGGCCCGCCCGGGGACCTACGCCGCCGCCAACAGCCGGCTGGTCTTCACCGCGCGCGACTCGCGGCTGGGCTTCCGGTTGAGCGCGCCGGCGCCGGCCGGCTTCAACGTCACCGCGGTCTTCGAGGGCGACTTCCTGGGCTCCGAGCCGGGCATCTTCCAGAACACCGGCGGGACCCCCCCGGTGGCCGGAACCACCAACAGCGAGGCGGCCTTCTTCCTCAACCCCACCTTCCGCATCCGCCACGCGTACCTGAAGGCGGAGACGCCGGTGGTCGACGTCACGATTGGCCAGACCTGGAACCTGCTCGGGTGGCAGCCGGCGTTCATCCCGGTGGTGGTGCAGTGGCCCGGCCTCATCGGCGAGCTCTACGGCCGGGCGCCGCAGCTGAAGCTCTCCAAGGCCTTCAAGTCGGACTTCATCACCGTGGAGGCGGCGGCGGCGGCGCTGCGCCCGGTGCAGCGCGACTCCAGCCTGCCCAACGGCGAGGCCGGCGTCCGCCTGACGTTCAACAAGTGGGCGGGCGTCCACACCGCGTACCTGACCGGCACCAGCGCGCTGCCGCTGTCACTGGCCATTACCGGCGACGTGCGCGCCTTCCACATCCCCGAATTCTCCGCCGCACCAGTGGCCTCCAACGCCGCCACCGGCGGGGCGTTCGCCATCGACGCCTTCATCCCCATCATCCCCGGCACGCTGGCCAACCGGGCCAACTCGCTGGCGCTCACCGCCGAGTTCGTGCGCGGCATGGGCATCGCCGACCAGTACACCGGCTTCTCCTCCGGCGTCACCAACCCGGCGCTGCCACCCGATGCGAATGGGAACCCGGTGGCGTTCCCGGCGCGCGTGGACGCCAACCTGGCCGCCTACGACGCGGCGGGGACCCTGCACCTCGTCCAGAACCAGTCGTTCTTCGCCAGCCTGGAGTACTACCTGCCCGTGCTGGAGGGGAAGGTCGGCGTCTTCGGCGGCTACTACCAGACCGACATCTTGAACACCGACGACTTCTCCAACGCGGCCACCGCGCGGCGGCGGCGGGTGTCGCTGGCGGAGGCGGGCCTGCTGTGGGACCCGGTGCCGGCCCTGCGCTTCGGGGCGGACTACGGCCTCATCCGGGACGCCTACGCGGACGGGACCACCGCCTGGAACTGGTCCGTGCTGGGCAGCGCGTTCCTCTTCTTCTAGAAGCGTTGGCCCGGATGCCCGAGGGCGACTACATCCTCGAGACCGAGGGGCTCACCAAGGAGTTCCTCGGCTTCGTGGCCGTCAACGGCGTGAGCCTCAAGGTCCGCCGCGGCACCATCCACGCCCTCATCGGCCCCAACGGCGCCGGGAAGACCACCTGCTTCAACCTGCTGACCAAGTTCCTCCAGCCGACGCGCGGGCGCATCCTCTTCGACGGCAAGGACATCACCGCCGCGCGGCCGGCGGAGATCTCCCGGCGGCGGCTGGTGCGCTCGTTCCAGATCTCCGCGGTGTTCGCCGGGCTCACCGCGCTGGAGAACGTGCGGGTGGCGCTGCAGCGGCTGCGCCGGCCGCACAGCTTCGACTTCTGGCGAAGCGGCCAGGCGCTGGCGCCGCTGGAGCCGCGCGCTCGGGAGTTGCTGGAGATGGTGGGCCTGCAGGACCACGCGGGCACGCCGGCCGGGGAGCTGTCCTACGGGCGCAAGCGCGCGCTGGAGCTGGCGACCACGGTGGCGCTGGACCCGGAGCTGATGCTGCTGGACGAGCCCACCGCCGGCATGGGCCACGAGGACGTGGACCGGATCGCCGCGCTCATCCAGAAGCTGGGGCGGGAGCGCACGGTGCTGATGGTGGAGCACAACCTGAGCGTGGTGGCCAACCTCTCCCACCGCATCACCGTGCTCGCGCGCGGCGAGGTGCTGGCGGAGGGCGACTACGCCGCCGTCTCCTCGAACCCGGAGGTGAAGCGCGCGTACCTGGGGACCGGCGATGCCTGAGCCCGGGGCCCTCGAGGTGAAGGACCTCCACGCCTGGTACGGCGAGTCGCACGTGCTGCACGGCGTCTCGCTGGAGGTCCGCGCGGGCGAGACGGTGGCGCTCCTGGGCCGCAACGGGGCGGGGAAGACCACCACCTTGAAGTCCATCATGGGGATGGTGGAGCGGAAGGGGTCGGTGAAGTTCGAGGGGAAGGAGCTGGCGGGGTCTCCACCCGAGGCGGTGGCCAGGGCGGGCATCGCCATCTGTCCGGAGGAGCGCGGCATCTTCGCGTCGCTCAGCGTGGAGGAGAACCTGGTGCTGCCGCCGGTGGTGCGGCCCGGGGGCTTCACCGTCGAGGCGCTGTTCGAGCTGTTCCCGAACCTGAAGGAGCGGCTGAAGAGCCCCGGCACCAAGCTCTCCGGCGGGGAGCAGCAGATGCTGGCCATCGCCCGCATCCTCCGGACCGGCGCGCGCTTCCTGCTCCTCGACGAGCCGAACGAGGGGCTGGCGCCGGTCATCGTGGAGCAGATCCGCAAGACCATCGAACGGCTGAAGCGGGACGGCTTCACCATCGTGCTGGTCGAGCAGAACCTCCGCTTCGCCGCCGCGGTGGCGGACCGGCACTACGTCATCGAGCGGGGGCAGGTGGTGGACCAGCTCACCGCCGCGGAGCTGGCGCAGGCGCAGGGCATGGAGCGGGTGCGCAGTTACCTCGGAGTGTGAAGTGGAGGCTGTATGAAGAGGTTCGGCGTGTTGATGGTGGTGGTGGCGCTGGCCGCGGTGGGCTGCAAGAAGGAGGAGGCCACTTCAGCGACCACCGCCCCCGCGGCGGCGAAGAAGTCGGTGAAGATCGGCGTGCTCACCGACATGAGCGGCCTGTACGCGGACCTCGCCGGCCCCGGGTCGGTGGAGGCCGCCAAGATGGCGGTGGAGGACTTCGGCGGGAAGCTGGGCGACCTCCCCATCGAGGTCGTCTCCGCGGACCACCAGAACAAGCCGGACATCGGCTCCAACCTGGCGCGGCAGTGGATGGAGGTGGACGGGGTGGACGTCATCGTCGACGTGCCGACCTCCTCGGTCGCGCTGGCGGTCAGCGAGCTGGTGAAGCAGAAGGACAAGGTGTTCCTCGCCTCCGGGCCCGGGTCCACGGACCTGACCGGGAAGGCGTGCTCGCCCAACACGGTCCACTGGGCCTACGACACCTACGCGCTGGCCAACGGCACCGGGAAGGCGGTGGTGCAGGCGGGCGGCGACACCTGGTTCTTCCTCACCGCCGACTACGCCTTCGGGCAGGCGCTGGAGCGCGACACCTCCGCGGTGGTGACGGCCAGCGGCGGCAAGGTGCTGGGGACGGTGAAGCACCCTTTGAACGCGCCTGACTTCTCTTCCTTCCTGCTCCAGGCGCAGGCGTCCAAGGCGAAGATCATCGGCCTGGCGAACGCGGGCGGCGACACCATCAACGCCATCAAGGCGGCCCACGAGTTCGGCATCGCCAAGGGCGGGCAGAAGCTGGCCGGCCTGCTGGTGTTCATCACCGACATCCACGCGCTGGGGCTGGAGACCGCGCAGGGACTGAACCTCACCACCGCGTACTACTGGGACCGCGACGACCAGACGCGCGCCTTCGCCAAGCGCTTCGCCCCCAAGGTGAAGGACCACATGCCGACGATGGTGCAGGGCGGCGTCTACGCCTCCGTGCTCCACTACCTGAAGGCGCGGCAGGCGCTGGGGGCGGCGAACGCGTCCGGCGCGGCCATCGTCGCCAAGATGCGCGAGCTGCCGTCGCAGGACCCCATCTTCGGGGCCGGCTCCATCCGCATCGACGGCCGGCACGTCCACAAGATGTACCTGTACGAGGTGAAGGCGCCGGCCGAGTCGAAGGGGCCGTGGGATTACTACAAGCTGGTCCGCGAGATCCCGGCGGAGGAGGCCTTCCTCCCGCTGGACAAGAGCGTCTGCCCGCTGGTGAAGAAGTAGATGCAGGCGCTGTTCAGCCAGCTGCTGGTCGGGCTGATCAACGGCTCGTTCTACGCGCTGCTCAGCCTGGGGCTGGCGATCATCTTCGGCCTGCTCAACGTCATCAACTTCGCCCACGGCGCGCTGTACACGTGCGGCGCGTTCGCGGCGTGGCTGCTGCTGGAGTACGCCGGGGTCGGGTACTGGCCGTCGCTGGTGCTCGCCCCGCTGCTGGTGGGGCTGCTGGGGGTGGCGATCGAACGGACCATGCTCCGCCGGCTGTACCGGGTGGATCCGCTCTACGGGCTGCTGCTCACCTTCGGCATGGCGCTGATCATCCAGGGCGCGTTCAGCCTGCGTTTCGGGTCGTCCGGGCAGCCGTACCAGATCCCCGCCGCGCTGCAGGGGGCGATGGACCTGGGGTTCATGGTGCTGCCGTATTACCGGGCGTGGGTGGTGGTGTTCTCCGTCGCGGTGTGCGCGGTGGTCTGGTTCCAGATCGAGCGCACGCGGCTGGGCGCTCTGCTGCGGGCCGCCACCGAGAACCCCACGCTGGTGCGCGCGTTCGGGGTGAACGTGCCGAGGATGATCACGTTGACGTACGGCCTGGGGGTCGCGCTGGCCGCGGTGGCGGGCGTGCTGGCGGCGCCGATCTACCCGGTGCGCCCGATGATGGGCGCCGAGCAGATCATCGTGGTGTTCGCGGTGGTGGTCATCGGCGGGATGGGGTCCATCTTCGGGTCCATCGTCAGCGGGTTCGCGCTGGGGCTGGTGGAGGGGGTGACGAAGGTCGTCTACCCGCAGGGGTCGAACACGGTGGTGTTCGTGCTGATGGCCCTGGTGCTGATCTTCAGGCCCGCGGGGTTGTTCGGGAAGGCGGCCTGACGATGGAGCGGTGGCTGCGGGGGTGGCAACCGTTCGCGCTGCTGGTGGCCGTGCTGGTGGCGGCGCCGTTCGTCGTCTACCCGGTGTTCCTGATGAAGGCGCTGTGCTTCGCGCTGTTCGCGTGCGCCTTCAACCTGCTGCTGGGGCAGGTGGGGCTGCTCTCCTTCGGGCACGCGCTGTTCTTCGGGGTGGCGGCGTACGCGGCGGCGGACGTGGCCAAGATGTGGGGGCTGGGGACGCTGCCGTCGGTGCTGCTGGCGACGCTGCTCTCCGCGGCGCTGGGGCTGGTGGTGGGCGCCATCGCCATCCGGCGGCAGGGGATCTACTTCGCGATGATCACCCTGGGCCTGGCGCAGATGGTGTACTTCGTGTGCCTGCAGGCGGACTCGCTCACCGGGGGTGAGAACGGCGTCCAGGCGGTGCCGCGGGGGACGCTGTTCTTCGGCGGGATCGACCTGAACGGCAACTTGCCGATGTACTTCTTCGTGCTGGCGGTCTTCCTGGCCGGCTTCGGCGTCATCGCCCGCGCCACCCATTCGCCGTTCGGCGAGGTGCTGCGCGCCATCCGCGAGCACGAGCCGCGCGCCATCTCCCTGGGCTACGAGGTGAACCGGTTCAAGCTGGTGGCCTTCGTGCTGTCCGCGGCGCTGACCGGGATGGCGGGGGCGACCAAGGCGTTCGTGTTCCAGCTCGCGTCGCTGACGGACGTGGACTGGCAGACCTCGGGCGAGGTGGTGCTGATGACGCTCCTGGGCGGGATGGGGCGGACCTACGGACCCATCTTCGGCGCCTTCCTCATCGTCGCCCTGGAGTCGTACCTGGCCGACTTCGGCGGGTGGGTGGCGGTGCTGCGCGGGGTGATCTTCGTGGTGTGTGTGCTGGCTTTCCGTCAGGGCATCGCGGGGACGGCGGTGGCGGCGTTCAAACGTGGCGTGGCCGGCGCGAAGAAGTAGTAAAACCAGCAAGCATGTCGAGAGCCTCTTACGCGGCGATCGCGCTTTTCCTGGCGCCGTGCGCGGGCTTCGCGCAGCAGCAGTTGGGGCCGGCCGAGTTGTCCCGGGCCAGGTCGCTGTTGGACCTGCACAAGGGGGAGCTCTCGGCAGAGCAGTACGCGCTGCTCAGCACCAGGCTCGCCGAGACGCAGCAGGCGTATGCGGAGCTGGTGGCGGTGAGTGGAGAGGCGGTGGTCGCCGCGGAGGCCGCCACGACTGGAGGGGGGGCAATCCTCGGCGGGATGGCCGAGGTCCTCCCCCTACTTCTCTTCGTCTGGCCGTCGACCGCGCACGCGCCGGGGATGAAGGATGAGCGGCCGCAGGTGCGGGCGGCGAGGGGGAAGGTGGAGAAGAGCGTGAAGGAGTTGGCCCAGGCCGAGCGGGAGGTGGAGGCGGAGGTGGCGAAGCGGCCGAAACCACCGCCCAAGGCGGCTGGCTCAGGGCGAGACCAGACCGTCAAGTGCCGGTTGACGGAATCTGGTGGTGGGTACAACCCACGTGACCCGGGCAAGTGCATCTACGAGTGCACGAACGGCCGAAAGATCTGCAAACTGACTCGTACGCCCTTCATAGGTTGCCCGGATGGGCCGCTGCCCGAGCTCTGGCTTCCGATCTCGGGCCTCGACAACATGGAGGATTGCCCGTGAACGACCGCCAGAAGCTGTGGCGGAAGTTCCGCCAGAAATGGCTTCGCGACGACGTGGGCGCGAAGGTTCATGAGCCGCCCTGGACCACCCCGGAGCGTCCGCTGTGCGTCTGGCCGGCGCGCCGGAAGACCCGGCGGGTCGTGTTTCTGTCCAAGGACTACGTGTATTACCGGTGGGTGGGTGGGGGGCTCAGTGTGCCGCCAGACTGGATGGTGCTCTCGCGGATCGGCGTCCCTGACGAGCCGCAGATGGCGTTCATGGCCGACCTTCACAAGAAGTTGCGAGTGCCCTGGCACTACATCGGGGATCTCGACACACTCGATCTGACCGCGTTCCTGGTGATGCGAGCCCTGAACATCGATTTCGTCGGCCGCCGCCATGCGCTGCCAGTGACGTGGCTCGGGATCAACGACACATGGCTCGCCCTTTGTCGCCGATGGAAAGACCCCAGGTGGAGGATTTCGTTCGGGCAGATGAACCCGCTTGAACCCGAGCACTGGAGCGTGCTCCGCGAGGTGGCCCCGGAGCTCCCCGACACGATCGGCCCGGAGTGCACCCGGCTCCTCGACTGCGGTCAGACGCTGGACCTCGCAGCCGCTTCGGGTGGGTACAAACCCGGCTTCCACCCGCGGCTCATGAAGCACCTCGTGGCTACTGCGCGGACCAGCCGCCGTCCATGACGTAGGAGGCGCCGGTGGCGAAGCTCGCGGTCGGCCCGCAGAGGAACGCGACCAGGTCTGCCACCTCCTCCGGCTCGATCAGCCGCTTGAT
>DASRBA010000226.1:0-4783 GCA_035637895.1 Myxococcaceae bacterium | reverse complement strand
TCTCAGGCTCTCAGCAAACGGAGCCCGGGCTGGTACCGTCGCGGGTGCATGCCCCTCAAGGTCCCCGCGTCCCTGGTCCGGCACCTCAACGAGAAGCGGTGCGTGATCTTCGTGGGCGCCGGGCTGTCCGCGCAGGCGAAGCTCCCGAGCTGGGGGAAGCTCCTGGACGACCTGGTGACGCAGGTCGGCGCCGACGAATCCGACGAGGAGAGCACCGCCGAGCTGAAGAAGCTCCTCGAAGCGGGGCGGTACCTCGACGTCGCGGACGAGTGCAAGGAGCGGCTGGGCTCCGGGTACGCGGAGTTCCTGTCGAAGGTGCTGCAGGTCGGCAGCGGACCGGTCCCGGAGGCACACCGGCTGGTGATGCAGCTGCCGTTCGCGGCGTGGATCACCACCAACTACGACAAGCTCCTGGAGCAGGCGCACTTCCAGGTCCGCGGCAGCGTGCCGAAGACGCTCACGCACCTCGACGCGGACACCTTTGGAACGCTGCTGTTCGACGGGGCGCCGTTCATCCTCAAGGCCCACGGAGACGTCGACAAGCCGGAGAGCCTCATCTTCACCACGCGGGATTACCGGGAGATGATCCACTCCAACCCGGCGTTCCAGGCGGTGTTCTCCGCCATCCTGTTGACGCGCGCGGTGCTGTTCGTCGGGTACTCGCTCAACGATCCGGACTTCCGGCTGCTGCTGGACCGCCAGCTCACGATGTTCAAGAAGTTCGTCCCGGAGCGGTACGCGGTCATGGCGGGAGTCGGGGACGTGGAGCGGGAGGTGCTGCGGCGGACCGCGCAGATCAAGGTGATCCCGTATCCGGCGGGGCAGCACGAGCAACTGGTGGAGTTCCTTCGCGCGCTCCAGGCGCAGGTCTCGGGCACCACCGCGGCGCCGCCGCGCGGCGTCCCCGAGGAGCAAGAGCGAGAGCGAGATGACGCCCCGGGGATGCGGGCGCCCTCCCGAGGGGGAATGCCATTGGGTGGCGGCGGCATGAGCGGTCCGGCTCTGGACCTGGGGGATCTCCTCTCCGCGCCGCCGCCCCAGTCGCGACCGGCCGCGGCGGCGCCCCCCGCGGCCGCGCCCCTTCCTCCAAGGCCCAAACACCAGGCCAACGCGGTTGATGCCGTTCCCCCCTCCCCGAGCGCGAAGCCGCCGCCGGTACCAGCCGCCGAACACCGGGCCCCCTTTGATTTCCCCGCGAGGGCCCAGCGACGCAGCGTCGAGCCTGAGGCAGATGAGGTCGTTCTCGAGCAAACGCAAACGACGGCGCACGGCTCCGCCTCGTCCAGCAGCGCGCCGGCCGGGGTCGTGGAGGCAGGTCGACCCGGTGGAACGGTCGTGCTCGCCCTCTCCGCCCGCGGTCAGCACACCGTCGCCGCCTTGAAGGACGCCGCGGGTGAGACCATCGCCCAGGGGACCGGGCCCGCCTCGACCGGCTCGTCGCTGGCGCGGCTCCAGGGCCAGGTGAAGAACGAGCTCCTCGTGGGCGGGATGCTGGCCGATCAGCTCCCGGGAGCCGTGCGGCAGCCGCTGGAGGCCCTCCTCGAGAACGGCGCCACCCCCTCCATCGTCCTCGAGCTGGACGCGGAGTCGGAGACCAAACCGTGGGAGCTCCTCCGCGCGTGGGGGAAGCCGCTCGCGCTGCAGGCCGCGGTCTGGCGCGCGCCGGTGGGCCTCTCCTCCGCGGCGCGCGGTTGGTCCATGTTCCGCAGGCCCGTCCGAGCGGCCCTGATCGGAGATCCGACCGGGGAGCTCCCCGGCTCCCGCAGGGAGATCGAGCGCCTCACCCAGCTCTATCCGGACGCGACGGTGCTCATGGGCCGCGACGCCACGCTCGACAACGTCGCTTCGCTCCTGAACGGTCCCACCAAGTTCGACGTCGTCCACTTCGCCGGCCACGCCTGGTACGACGCCCAGGAGGTGTACCTGGTGCTCGCGGGCGGGATTCACCTCACCGACGACCTGATCCGCTCCGGCCTCAGCCACCGCCCGCCCTGCGTGCTGTTCCTCAACTCCCACTACACCGCCTTCGTCCCGCCCGGCGTCTCCGCCAAGGGCGCCGAACCCATGAAGGCCACCATGATGGGCCGCACCGGCTTCACCGAGGTCTCGATGCGCGCGGGCGTCGGCGCGTTCATCGGCTGCTTCGGCTCCCCCACCGACGACGGCGCCGAAGCCATCGCCGTCGCCTTCCACCAGGCCGTCCTCGCCGGGCTCCCCGTGGCCCATGCCCTCCACCGCGCCCGCACCCAGGTCCAGCTCCCCGCGGACGACGCCACGCCCCTCCTCTACTCCCTCAGCGGCTACGGCGACCTGACCCTCGAATAACCCCCACCGTGGCCGCCGCGCCGCGCGGGCGCCTGGTCTCCCGGTTGCAATTCCCTCCGCATTCCCCGTCACCGAGGAGGGATTGCCGCATGAAAGCCACGCCCATCCTGCTGCTGGCCGCGCTGGTGCCGCTGATCAGCCACGCCGCGCGCCCCGTGGACGAGGACCCCTACCACCGCGCCCTGCGCCTGGCGCCGCTGGTGCTCAAGGAGAGCTGCCCGCCCTACCTCATGCGCACCTCCGGCGCCTCCTTCATCGAAGCGCCCATCGCCTGTGACGCGTTCCTCACCTCGGCGCTGGTGTCGCTGGCGGTGGAGAAGCCCGAGCGCACCGCGGAGGTGCTCCCCGTCGTCGATCGGCTCATCGAGCAGGCCCTGGGCTCCAAGGCCAAGCGCGCCTTCGCCGCCACCGGCGGCACGGTGGTCGGCGGTGAGACCCTCCCCAACAGCGTGCTCTACCGCGGCTTCCTCCTCCTCATGCTGGAGGGCCGCGAGCGCCTGCAGCTCGGCGGCCCGCGCGCCAAGGTCGGAGACGCGCTGGCGGCGGCGCTCGCCAGGGACTTCGCCGCCACCAAGCTGGGCTACCTCCCCTCCTTCGGCGTGAAGCAGATCTGGCCCTGCGACCAGTCCCCCGCCGCCTCCGGCCTGATCCTCCACGGCCAGCTCCACCACGACGACGCCACCCGCAAGGCCGGCGAGGCCCTCCGCGACCGCCTGGTCGCCGACCTCCACCGCCCGCGCGGCTTCCCCACCGCCTACGCGCCCAGCGGGAAGATCCTGATCGCCACCCCGCGCGCCACCACCATGGCCTGGACCGCGGCCTTCCTGGGCGTCTCCTCCCCCGAGAGCGGCGAGGCCTTCGCCGTCGAGCTCTTCAAGCGCTTCTGCGACCGCAAGGCGGCGTTCACCGCGTGCCGCGAGTGGCCGCGCGGCGTGGACAACCCGCCCGACTCCGACTCCGGCCCGCTGATCTTCGGCTACGCGGTGGGCTCCAGCGCGCTGGCGCTCGCCGCGGCGCGGATCCACCCGGACGGCGCCGCCTTCCACCAGGAGCTGCTCGGCACCGCGCGCCGCTACGGCCTGGACTCCATCCTCGATCCCCTCAACGGGATGAAGCTGGAGAACGCGATCTACATCTGGGGTCGCAGCGTCCGGCCCTGGGTCTGACGGTTTGATCGCCGCGTCCGATCAGCCGCACCCGCTCCCTGGCACATCGCTCGCAATGAAGCAGGGCGTCACCCTCTCCCCTGGAGACACGCCATGCACAAGCCGCTCCTCGCCGCATCTCTCCTCGCCTGCTCCCTCTTCGGGTGCGGCGACCACGCCTCGAAATCCACCTCGCCTCCGCCGCCGCGGAGCATCGCCGCCGCACCGAAGCCGGCGGCCACTCCCGCGCCCGTCGCCTCCGCCGAGCTCGACGCCGGGACGCCCGCCGCGCCCCCGGACGTGGTGGGCCTCGCGCACCCGCAGGACTCCGCCAACCACCTCGAGCGCGCCAAGTCGCTGAGGACGGGCGGCGACTTCCTGGGCGCGCTCGCCGAGGCCCGCCGCGCCGTCTACGACGCCCCGTCCGACGACGAGGCGCTGGACATGGCCGCCAAGCTGGCCCGCCAGACCGGCCAGACCGCCGTCGCGGTGGAGGCGCTCACCCGCGTGGTCGCCATCCGCACCGACGACCCGACGCCGGTGATCGCGCTGGCCCGCGTCCTCCTCTCCACCGGCCAGGCGGAGCGCGCGATCAAGGTCGGCCAGCAGGCCATCGCCCGCGACCCGGAGAACCCGGAGGCGTACCACGTCACCGGCCGCGCGATGCTCTCCGCGGACCAGCTCCAGGGCGCGATGGTGATGTTCGGCAAGGCGGTGGAGCTCAAGCCCGACCACGGCTACGCGCTGAACAACCTCGGCTTCGCCTACCTCCGCGCCAACATGAACGAGGAGGCGGTGGAGGTCCTGAGCAAGGCCTCCGAGCTGCTCCCCAGCGTCGCCTACGTCCACAACAACCTCGGCGTCGCGCTGGAGCGCGTCGGCCGCACCGACGAGGCGAGCGCCGAGTACATGCTCTCCACCTCGCTCTCCCCCAAGTACGTCAAGGCGGCCCTCAACCACGAGCGGATGAAGAAGACCGCCGCCCTCACGCCTGACGAGAGCGGCAGCGCCACCGACGCGGTGGTCGAGCCGGGCGAGAACATCGGCTCCGGGGTGTCGCCGGAGGAGAACCAGAAGGCGCAGCCGGAGATCGAGACCCCGGCGGAGTGATGGACCGGATGGACGCCGTCCAGGCAGGCAGGCCCCGCGCTCGAACCGGCGCGGGGCCCCGGTCGTTCAAGCAGGGACCCAAGCTGGGCTCCGGTGAAAGTGCTATGCCACCTGCTCCGAAGATGCGCGTGCTCAAGCGGCTGCTGGTGCTGATGCTGGCGGGGGTGGTGCTCGTCGCGCTGGCGGGCGTGGGCGGCTTCTTC
>DASRBA010000225.1:0-20912 GCA_035637895.1 Myxococcaceae bacterium | reverse complement strand
CGGACGACCTGCGGGCGGTGCAGCAGTTGGGGCTGCAGGCGTGGATCGAGCGGCAGCTCGACCCGGCCTCCATCCCCGACGACGCGGTGGAAGCGAAGCTCCAGCAGCTCCAGACACTCGGGATGAGCACCGCTCAGCTGGTGGCCGCCTTCCCTCCGCCGAAGCAGCTCGCCAGGCAGATGGGGATCGACCTCGGGGAGCCGGGCGCCAGGGAGCGGCTGGCGGAGATGGTCCCGCGCCGCGAGCGCCCTCGCGAGATCGGCCTCGAGCTGTTCTCCGCCAAGCTGGTGCGCGCGGTGGAGAGCCGCCGGCAGCTCGCCGAGGTGATGACCGACTTCTGGTTCAACCACTTCAACGTCTCGGCGGAGAAGGGCGCGGTGCGGTGGATGCTGGTGAGCTACGAGCGGGACGCGGTCCGGCCGCACGTGTTCGGGCGGTTCCGCGACCTGCTCGGGGCGGTGGCCCACCACCCGGCGATGCTGTTCTACCTGGACAACTGGCAGAGCGTGCGCGACGGCTTCGTGCGCCCGCGCGACCAGGACGGCGAGGGCCCGCGCGGGCTGAACGAGAACTACGCCCGCGAGCTGCTCGAACTGCACACGCTGGGCGTGGACGGCGGCTACTCGCAGCAGGACGTGCGCGAGGTGGCGCGCGCGTTCACCGGCTGGAGCATCGACAAGCCGCGCCAGGGCGGGGGCTTCGTGTTCCGGCCGCGCGCCCACGACCCGGGGCCGAAGCAGATCCTCGGGCAGGCGTTCCCCGGCGGCGCCGGCGCCGAGGAGGGCGAACGCGTGCTGGACATGCTCGCGCGCCACCCGTCCACGGCGCGGTTCATCTCCAGCAAGCTCTGCCGCAAGCTCGTCTCGGACCACCCGCCCGAGGCGCTGGTGAGCCGGGTGGCGCAGGTGTTCCTGCAGACCGACGGGGACCTGCGGCAGGTGTACGCGGCGATCCTGTCGTCGCCCGAGCTGTGGGCGAAGGAGAACGCCTCGGCGATGACCAAGACGCCGCTGGAGCTGGCCGCGTCGGCGATCCGCGCGGTGGGCGGGGCCACCGACGGCGGCGGGCCCCTGTACCGCGCCATCGAGCGGATGGGCGAGGCGATCTACCGGGCGCAGCCGCCCACCGGCTACCCGGAGGCCAGCGAGGCGTGGGTGAACGCCGGCGCGCTGGTGACGCGGATCAACTTCGGGCTGCTGCTGGCCCAGGACCGGATCCCCGGCACGCGCGCGGCGGTAGAGCGGATGGCGCCGGGGGCCGCGACCCCGGAGGCGGTGCTGGACCGGCTCTCGGCCCAGCTGCTCGGGCGCCCGGTGTCCGAGGCCACGCGCCAGACCATCCTCCGCGCCGCGGCCGGCGAGGCGATGCCGGACGGAGAGACGCGCCCGGCGGATCCGCGGCTGGTCGCGGGCCTGTTGCTCGGATCGCCGGAGTTCCAGAAGCAGTGAGGGACGGGATGGACCGCTCGCGCCGCTGGCTGCTCAAGTCCTCGGGGATGGCGCTCGCCGCGCTCGGCACCGGCGCGTTCCCCGGCTTCCTCACCCGCGCCGCGTTCGCCGGGCCGCCCGCCGGCAAGAAGGCGTTGGTGGTGCTGTTCCTCCGCGGCGGCGCGGACAGCCTCTCGGTGGTGCCGCCCCTGGGCGACCCGGCCTACGCCGCGCTCCGCCCGAACCTGGCGCTCACCAGGAACGCGCTTCCGCTCGAATCAGGCTGGGGCCTGCACCCGGCGCTCGCGCCGCTGATGCCGCTCTGGAAGGACGGCGCGCTCGGGCTGGTGGTCGCCGCGGGCCAGCCGTCGCCCACGCGCTCGCACTTCGACGCCCAGGACTTCATGGAGGCGGGCACGCCCGGTCACCGCGACCCGCAGGGCTTCCTCAACCGCGCGCTCGCCGCCGAGCCCGCGGAGCCGAACGTGTTCCGCGCGGTGGCGGTGCAGCCGCGGCTCCCGCGCTCGCTGTGGGGCCAGCAGCAGGCGCTGTCCATCAACGCGCTGGAGGACCTGCAGATCCGCGGCGGCGCGGCGGGCCTCCAGGCGGCGCCCAGCTTCGAGCAGCTCTACGCCGGGGCGGTGGACCAGGCGCTGCGGGTGACCGGGGGCGAGGCGTTCTCCGCCATCCACGAGGCGGCGTCCGGCGCCCTCGCGCGCGCCGAGCCGCAGAACGGGGCCGCCTACCCGCCCGGCCAGCTCGGGCAGCGGCTGCGGGACATCGCGCGGCTGGTGCACGCGGACGTGGGACTGCAGATCGCCGCCACCGAGATCGGCGGCTACGACACGCACGTGCAGCAGGGCGCGGACCAGGGGCAGCTCGCCAACCAGCTCAAGGCGCTCGGCGGGGCGCTGGGGGCGTTCGCGCAGGACCTCGGGCCCCGGCTGGGCGACGTGTGCGTGGTGGCGATGACCGAGTTTGGCCGCACCGCGCGCGAGAACGGCACCCGCGGCACCGACCACGGCACCGCGTCCTTCATGCTGGTGATGGGCGGGATCGGCGTGCGGGGCGGGCGCGTCCACGGGCGCTGGCCGGGCCTCGGCCGGGGGCAGCTGTTCGAGGAGCGCGACCTCGCGGTCACCACCGACTACCGCGCGGTGCTCTCCGAGGTGATGTCCAGGCACCTGCATCTGCCGGCGGTGGAGCCGGTGTTCCCCGGCTTCAACCCCTCACCCGTCGGCGTGTTCGCGGCCTAGCGGCGACAGCCACCCCGGCGCCGCGTCCAGCCCCGCGCGCCTGGCAGGCGCAGGGAGGATGCGGTACCTCCCTCCCATGCCGATCCAGGGCACCCAGTTCCAACTCCCCTCCGGCGTCTGGGCGGTGCGAGTGGATTGCACCGGGACGGTCACCGGAGAGGACGCGGAGTCCTGGATGAGCCAGCTCGCTCCGGGCTGCCCATTCCACGGGCTCCCCAAGCTGGTCATCACGGATCTCCTCGAGCACGTCCACCCCAGCACCGGCAGCGCGTTCATCCGGAACCGCAAGAGCGATTGGGCCCAGGACTGGATCGCGGCGGTGGTGACCAGCCCCACGGTCCGCGTCACGGCCAACTTCGTACTGCGCGCGGTCCGGAACGAGAAGCACCGGATATTCCAGAACGAAGGGGACGCCACGCGTTGGCTGGACCAGCACGTCCACGAAGAGGCGCCCTGACGCCGTCACCCGGGCGGCGACCCCGGAGCGCACCACCTGGGCAGCCCCCCGCTACCGGATGAAGTAGCCGGCCGTCCGCCACGTGCCGTCTGCATCGAGCATCGAGGTCAGCGTCTCCACCGACTCGGCCTTGTGCTCGTACTTGGTGTCGTACTGGATGATGACGTACTTCCCGTCGGGTGCTCCGGGCGCCTTCTCGGTGTACGACTTCGACTTGAGCTTCCGGGAGATGACCCGGCCCAGCGGCCCGCGGACGGCCTTCACCTGTTGCTTCCAGGCATCCTTGGTGACGGCGCCCTTGAACAGGGACGCGGCCTCCGCCCAGGACTCGCCGTACTTCTCCCCGTCCACCAGCTTGAGCCACGCGCCGGCGCTGGCCTCCGCACCCTTCTCGGCCTCGGCCTGACCCTTCGCCTGAGCCAGCGCGGAGCTACTGAGCACACACAGCGACAGGATGGCGATTCGCATTGGCTGTCCTCCGGGAAAGATGCGGCCGCCCCATGTTCGCCCATCTTGCCGGCGATCGCCCGCGGAGTGGTCTTCCGCGGGAGCTCGTGGCGGCCATCGCATGCGGGGCGCCGGCGCCCGGCACGCTCACCGAGGGGTTCGACGCCGCGATCCGCGTCAACGCCCCGGACACGAACGACCTGGTGAAGCGGCGGTTCGCCACCTGCTGCATGCAACTGGTCGCCGCGCCCGGCTTCGTGGCGAAGTTCGGCAAGCTGACGCCCAGCACGTGCCGCGAGCTGCCCATGGCGCTGTTCGACCATCCGCCCGTCGCTCCACCGTGGCGGTTCTCCGACGGGAAGCGCCGGGTCGAGGTCACCCCGTGCGCGACCCCGCGCCTCTCCACGCTGGCCATGGTTCACGACGCGGTGCTCGAAGGCGCGGGGGTCGGATCACCGAGGGCGCGCTCCTCCACTTCGGCGACCTGGACGGCCTCGACGTCGACCTGTCGATCGCGCCCCGTGACGGGAGGCCCAGTCCGCCCGCCTCTTCATCGTCGGCGGATTTCGTTAGACCTACTATAACGCCTAAATCACGACACGCAACCACATTTACCCATACTTCGATAATTCCCCTGGGCAGCGGTACGTGCGGCGCTGGTTCTACCTGGAGGAACGACAATGGCGATGGGTGCGGCGGGCGGTCCTGGGATGGATACGGGTGCGGTCGAGAAGCAGCAGCAGCAGTCCTTCCAGCAGCAGTTGGCGCTGATGCAGCTTCAGCAGAAGAAGTCGGACCAGGACACGCTGGTCAACGCGCTGACCTCCGAGGTCAAGGCGGACCGCGACACCAAGTCTTCGCTCGGCCGCAACCTGGCCTAGGTTCGACGAAGGAGCTTCCGTACAGCGGACGGCTCGCCGATCAACTCCGAGGGGGCTCAAGGTTCGAGCGCTTCCAAAGCAGTTGGCATCGCGCGGCTCTCGACCGATGAGACGCGCTTGCGCCCGCGCGCCGCTCCGCGCGTGAGGATGCGCGTCTCTCGTGCGGGATGCGGCGGTGCGCGTGCCTGACGGGCGCGCCGGGGCATGGCGCTTGCTCATCGAGCGGCCGCGATGCTGGCGAGGGTGCGGTCGGGGGCGGTGGTGGGGATCGACGCCGTCATGGTCGACGTGGAGGTCGACATGGCGGTGGGGCTCCCGTACTTCAACGTCGTCGGGCTTCCGGACGGCGCGGCGAAGGAGAGCAAGGTCCGGGTCGTCTCCGCGCTGAAGAACTCCGGCTTCGAGCTGCCGCACAAGCGCGTCACGGTGAACCTGGCACCCGCGGACCTGAAGAAGGAGGGCGCGGCGTTCGAGCTGCCGGTGGCGCTGGGCGTGCTGTCGGCGGCGAAGCAGCTGGAGCAGGACGCGATCCGGCCGTACGTCTTCGTCGGGGAGCTGTCCCTGGACGGAGTGGTGAAGCCGATCCGGGGCGTGCTCTCGCTGGCCATCGCGGCGCGGGACCGCGGGTTCAAGGGCGTGGTGGTGCCGGCCGCGAACGCGCCCGAGGCGGCGCTGGTGGATCGGATCGAGGTGATCGCGGTCCAGACGTTGAAGCAGGCGGTGGACCACCTGAAGGGCGAGGCGCCGCTGAAGCCGTTCGTGCGGGAGCAGGCGGCGCGGCGGTCATCCGCGGTGGCGGCGCCGGACATGGCGGACGTGCGCGGGCAGCCGGAGGTGAAGGACGCGCTGGAGCTGGCGGCGGCTGGAGGCCACAACGCGCTGATGCTCGGTCCTCCCGGGTCGGGGAAGACGATGCTGGCGCGGCGACTGCCGAGCATCTTGCCCAGGATGACGTTCCAGGAGGCGCTGGAGGTCACCAAGATCTACTCGGTGCTGGGGATGGTGCCGGAGGAGCTGTCGTTGCTGGAGGACCGGCCGTTCCGGTCGCCGCACCACACCATCTCGGACGCGGGGCTGGTGGGCGGAGGACCGCTGATGCGGCCCGGGGAGCTGTCCATGGCGCACCACGGGGTGCTGTTCCTGGATGAGCTGGCGGAATTCCGGAAGAACGTCCTGGAGGTGCTGAGGCAGCCGCTGGAGGAGGGGCAGATCCACCTCGCCCGCGCCGCGCACCACGTGGTGTACCCGTGCCGGGTGATGCTGGTGGCGGCGATGAACCCGTGCCCGTGCGGGTTCTTCAACGTCGGGGGGCGGATCTGCACGTGCTCGCCGCAGCGGGTGGCGGACTACCACGCCCGGGTGTCGGGCCCGCTGCTGGACCGGATCGACATCACCTTGCAGACGCGCGTGGTGGGGATGCACGCGATGGCGGCGGACGCGAGCCAGGAGCGCTCCTCGGCGGAGTACCGCGCGAGGGTGGAGCAGGCGAGGGAGGTGCAGCGCCGGCGGTTCGCGTCGGACCCGGGGATCCACTGCAACGCCCAGATGGCGCCGGCGCTCCTGCGGCGCCACTGCGCGCTGAGGCCGGCGGGGCGGGCGCTCCTGGCGCGGGCGGTGCGCGACCACGGGCTCTCCGCCCGGGCGCACGACCGGATCCTCAAGCTGGCGAGGACGCGGGCGGACCTGGAGGGGCGGGAACAGATCGAGGAGTCGGACCTGTGCCTGGCCATCGACTGCCGGATGATGGACCGCAAGAGTTGGGCGTGGGCGATGAGCTCCGGGGGGAATCCCAAGAACGACTACATGCACCGGGCGATGCGGGAGGTGGCGGAGGCGATGGCGGCGAAGGCCCGCGAGCGCGTGGAGAAGGAGGTGTCCACCGATGACGAGCCGTTCTGACGTCCTCAGGGCGCCTTGGATTCCGCGCCTGCCGGGACCTGGGTCGCCGCGGAGCCGGCCCCCGACCCGGGCCCGAGCGAGGGCACCGCCGCCGTGGCGCTGGGCTCCGGGCGCTCGTTCGTGATGAGCCGCACGCCTCGCCGGAGCGTCAGGTACGAGTACGCCCAGTTCACCAGCACCACCACCCGGTTCCGGAACCCCACCAGGTAGAGGATGTGGATGAACAACCACGCCAGCCAGGCGAAGAACCCGCTCAGGCCGATCCGCGTCCCGGCCAGCCCCACCGCCGCGCCCCGGCCGATGACCGCGAACATCCCCTTGTCCACGTAACGGAAGCGGCGCCTCGGCTTCCCCGCCACCGAGTCCAGGATGGCGCGCGCCACGTGCCGGCCGCCCTGCATCGCCGCGGGGGCGATCCCCGGCACCGGCTTACCCCCCTGCTGCACCGCCGCCAGATCGCCGATGACGAAGACCTCCGGGTGGCCGGGGACGCTCAGGTCCGGCGACACGTTGACCCGGCCCGCCCGGTCCAGCGGGACGCCCAGCGACCTCGCCAGCGGCGAGGCCTGCACGCCCGCCGCCCACAGCACGGTGCGAGCGGGGATGCGCTCCTCGCCGGCGGTCAGCCCCTCGGCGTCGATGGCGCTCACCTTGGTGTCGAGCCGCACCTCCACCCCCAGCCCCTCCAGCGAGCGCCGCGCCTTCTCCGACAGCCGCTCCGGGTAGGCGTTCAACAGCCTGGGCGTCCCTTCGAGGAGCACGATGCGCGCCCGCGCCGGGTCGATGTTGGAGAACTCGTGCCGCAGCGTGCGGCGGGCGATCTCCGCCAGCGCGCCGGCCAGCTCCACGCCGGTGGGGCCGCCGCCCACGATGGCGAAGGTCATCAGCGCGGCGCGGCGGGCGGGGTCGGTCTCGCGTTCGGCGCGCTCGTAGGCCAGCAGCACGCGGCGGCGGATCTCCAGCGCGTCCTCCACCGTCTTCAGCCCCATCGCGTGCTGCTCCCAGTCCGAGTGGCCGAAGAAGGAGTGGGTAGCCCCGGCGGCGAGCACCAGGTAGTCGTAGGGCAGCTCGCCGTCCTCCAGCACCAGCCGCCGGTTCGCCACGTCCACCGAGCGCGCCTCGGCCAGCAGCACCTTGGCGCCGCGCCGGGCGACCAGCATCCGGATGGGCGCCGCGATGTCGCTGGGGTTCAGCGCGGCGGTCGCCACCTGGTACAGCAGCGGCTGGAAGAGGTGGTGGTTGCGACGGTCCACCACGGTGAGGTCGACCCCGCGGCCGGCGAGCCCTCGCGCCGCGGCCAGCCCGCCGAACCCACCGCCGACGATGACCACCCGTGGAGGCGCCGAGCCCATCACCACGAATATGCGCGCCTCCGCGGCCGGCGGCCTTCCCTCGCGTCCAGGCCGACGCTCGACGCTGGTTGGTCCCATTCGCCAAACTGGTAAGAAGGCCGCCTGATGAAGGTGATCCGGGTCCTGCGTTCCCTGTTCGTGTGGCTGTGCGCGGCGCTGTGGTCCGTGGCCTGGATCACCATCGCCATGGTGGTGTCGGTCTTCCACCCGGAGGCCGCGATGACCATGGCGCGCGTGGTCTGGTCCGGGCCCATCCTCTGGATGGTCGGCGCGCGGCTGAAGGTGGAGCCGCTGCCGGACGTGGACTGGACGCGGCCGTACCTGTTCGCGATGAACCACCAGTCGACGCTGGACATCCCGGTGGCGGTCTCGGCGCTGCCCGTCAACATCCGCTTCGTGTCCAAGCAGTCGCTGGCCCGGGTGCCGTTCATCGGCTGGTACATGCGGCGGACCGGGATGGTCTTCGTGGACCGGAGCAACCGCGTCCGCGCGGTGGAGAGCCTGCGCCGCGCCGGGGAGCGGATCCGCGCCGGCGTCAACATCCTCATCTTCCCGGAGGGGACCCGCTCCCGCGACGGGAGGATCCTCCCGTTCAAGAAGGGGCCGTTCGCCCTCGCGCTGGAGGCGAAGGTGCCCATCGTCCCGGTGGTGATCGAGGCGTCCGGCCAGGTGCTCCCCGCGGACGCGTGGACCCTGTACCCCGGGGCCGTCCGGGTGAAGGTGGGCCGGCCCATCCCCACCGAGGGGCGGCCGGAGGACGACCGGGACGCGCTGGCGCAGGAGGTGCGGGAGGCGATGATCCACCTGCACCGGGAGATCGGCGGGAAGAGCGGTGACGAGGGAGGCGGAGCGGCGATCGAGACGCCCCCGGTCCCTTCCAGCGGCGTCCGCGCCGCCACCGCCTGAGCGCGGACCTCGGGCATGGGCCTGGACGACTACGAGGGCTTCGACACCCGCGTCGACTGGCCGACGCCGGAGCTGGCCGCGGTCCTGGCCCTGCTGCCGGTGGGGCGGGCGCTGGACCTGGGGTGCGGCCACGGCACGGAGGCGCTGCAGCTCGCGGCGGCGGGGTGGACAGTGGTCGGCGTGGACCGCCAGCCCACCGCCCTGGCCGAGGCCCGGAGGCGTCGCGAGAACCTGGGCATCTCCCCGTCGCGGTTGGAGCTCAAGCGCGGGAGCGCGCTGCGGTTCCGCGAGCCGCGTCCGGGAGGGTTCTCCCTGGTGCTGGACCGGCTGCTGCTCATCAACCTCCGCGCCGCCGAGCGCCCCGCGCTGCTGCGGACCGCGGCGCACGCGCTGGCGCCCGGCGGCGTGTTCCTGCTCCGGTGGCACTTCCTGCCGGACGGCCACGAGCGCGGCGACTGGGGCGCGCGGCGGTGGGAGGAGTCGTCCCTCACCCGGACGGAGCGGCGGCTGGCCGAGCGCTGGTTCCACCCCGCCCGCGAGCTGCCGTTCACCGGGCTGGCCAGTCCGTGGCAGGCGACGTCGGATGGGTCGATCCTCCACCCCACGCCGCTGAAGATGTCGCTGTTCGCGCTGGCGCGGACGGAGGCGCCGGCGCCGCGGCGGTGAGGGCGGCTCTCGACCTCCGAGAGCTCCGCGGAACACGCGCGCCGCACCGGGTGGCCGGACGACGGTCCGCGATCCGCGACGCGCTCGGGCGCCGGTGCGAGGGGCCCCCGGCGGCATGTCGCTTGCTCAGCGCTTCCGCCGTGGCCGGCGCGTCGCCGGCGCGTTTCACGGGGGAGGAGAACCAAGGTGGAGATCATCAAGTCGCTGAGCGAGAAGCTGAAGGCGGTTCAGGGGGCGTGCAACGCCATCGAGAAGCAGTTCGGGAAGGGGGCGGTGATGCGGCTCGGGGAGGACCACGTCGAGCAGAAGATCTCCGTCATCCCCTCGGGGTCGGTGGGGCTGGACCGGGCCTTCGGCGTGGGGGGTTACCCGAAGGGGCGGGTGGTGGAGATCTTCGGCCAGGAGGCTTCGGGGAAGACCACGCTCACGCTCCACGCCATCGCCCAGGCGCAGGCGCACGGCGGGGTGGCGGCGTTCATCGACGCGGAGCACGCGCTGGACGTGAGCTACGCGAGGAAGCTGGGCGTGCGGACGGAGGAGCTGCTGATCTCGCAGCCGGACACGGGGGAGCAGGCCCTGGAGATCACCGAGCACCTGGTGCGGTCGGGGGCGGTGGACCTGATCGTCATCGACTCGGTGGCGGCGCTGGTGCCCAAGGCGGAGATCGAGGGTGAGATGGGGGACGCGCACATGGGCGTGCAGGCGCGGCTGATGAGCCAGGCGCTGCGCAAGCTCACCGGCGTGCTGTCCAAGACCAACACCTGCATCATCTTCATCAACCAGACGCGGATGAAGATCGGCGTGGTGTTCGGGAACCCGGAGACCACCACCGGAGGCATGGCGCTGAAGTTCTACTCGTCGGTGCGGCTGGAGATCCGGCGGGCGGGGGCGCTGAAGGACGGCGACAACGTCGTCGGCAGCCGGGCCAGGGTGAAGGTGGTGAAGAACAAGGTGGCGCCGCCGTTCCAGGAGGCGGAGTTCGACGTCCTCTACGGGACGGGGATCAGCCGGGCCGGGGAGGTGATCGACCTGGGGGTGACGCTGGGGCTGATCGAGAAGTCGACCAGCCACCACTTCTCGCTCCACGGCGAGCGCATCGGCCACGGGCGCGAGCGCGCGGTGGAGTACCTGCGCGCGCACCCGGCCCTGCTGGAGGAGCTGGCCGCCCAGGTGGTCGCGACCCGGCCCGCGTCCCAGCCGGAGCCGCCGCCCGCGGAGGAGGCGGCCGCCGAGACGCCGGAGGTGGTGGCGGCATGAGCTGGCGCGGGGTCGCGCTGGCGCTGGCGGCCGTGGCGCTGGATCTGGCGGTCGCCAGCTGTGCCGGCGCGCGGCGGTGGGCGGCGGACGAGGCGGACCGGATCGACGCCGTCATGGGTGTGGGGTCGCTCGCGGACGGCGGGGAGCCGGTGCCCGACCCGTCCGATCCGCTGGCGATGGGGCCGGCGCCTCCGCTGGCGGCGCCCACCAGCCCACGGCAGCAGCTCACCGCGGCCACGCCGTGGAGTGCGCCGCCGCGGACGCGGGGGTCGCGGTGGTACCTGGGGCGGCGCCGCCAATCTCCGCCGATCGGCCGGGACTCGCCGGGAGCTACCCGGTGAAGGCGGAGGGATCCAGGTTGGGGACGGGGAGTTGGAGCGCGCCGGCGCGGAGGATGACTCCGTCGCCGGCGGGCTCCAGGTGCTGGCCGAGGGCGTACTGGGCGTCGCGGGAGAAGCGGGCCTTGGCGCGGCCCCGCTTGACGCGGCAGGTGAGGACGCCGTCCTCCAGGCGGATGGTGGTGGCGTCCAGGCGTTCGGCGGTGAGGTCCGAGAGGCGAACGGAGAACGCGTCCTGGTCCTGGGTGAGGTCCACGCCGGTGACGGCGTAGGCGGCGTCCTCGACCTCGACGAAGCACCAGTCGCGGCCGAAGCGGAGGATGTAGCGGCCGTCCTCGGCGGGCTCCAGTCCGGCGTTGAACGCGCGGATGATGTTGGGGTGCTCGACCAGCACGCCGTCGTGCCACCAGCGGAGCTGGCGGTCGAGGCGGAGCCCGCTGTCCTCGCGCGTGTGCAGGCGGCCGATCACGCCTCAACGGTGGGGCGGAGAAGGGAGGGCGTCAAGGGCCTGGCTCATACGAACACGATGGGGTTCTGCTCGGCTTCAGCAGCGTCGAGAAGCTCGTTCATCGAGGACGTGAAGGCGTCCAGTCGAGCGTCCGCCATGGACATGAGGACGGAGAGCTCGCGTCTCACGCCGGGGACCTCACCTGTCCCGATCACGTCGCCAGAATGGGACGCCGAATACAGGACCTTGCTCATGAGGATGGATTTCGGATCTTTCAGCGCGCCGGCAATGACCTCTCGGAGTCGTGCGACCTCGTCGAGGTTGCCCAACCTGTATCTGACGGCAACCAGGGCGGCTCGCGGCAGACGTGCGGAATCCCCAGGAGCGACCTGCGCCTCACCAGTCTGGCTATCCACGCCAACGATCTTCACGTCGTAGGTGCTCGCGAGCTTGCCGGCATTTCGGAACACGACCGCATCGAGCCCCATGCGCGACCTCTCCGATCAGAACGTGACTGGGCCGTCCGAGGTGAGGACGGTCACCCTGCCTTGTAAGCCGCCAACGTTGCCCTGCGCCCTCGAGATCTGGGCTGCGGCCTCTTGGGGCGTGATGCCAACATGTCTCGCGTCGATGACGATCGCCCTACCCTGCTCCGCGGCGGCTTCGATCGCATTCTTCAGGGTGTTCTGGCTTGCTGTCGTCAGCGTCTTCAGCTCGGTCGAAACTCCATTTACCAGGAAGTCGGCAGTCTTCCCTGGGCCGCGCGCGACGATCTCGACGTTCTTGCCTTCGGTCAGGAGCTCCTCGACGAAGCTGCGTTCGGCGGCCGTCAGGCCCTTGAGGGACCCCGTAAGGGCACCTCTTGTCACTGGAGCCGCCGGAGCGCTGGACGATGGATCGCCGCCGCTCATCGAGTACGAAAGGGCAGCGACCACGGCCGCGTCGAGCGCCCCCGAAGCGATGAGCCTCCGGATCGCTTCGCCCAGCTCGATGATGGCCACCTCGCTGAAACCGGCGGCAGCGGCATCTGTGCCGAGCGCCAACGCCACCGGCAGGGGCGGCATCGGTGGGCGGCCAGCGGCCGCGATCTCCGCCGCTGCCCCGGCTGCCTGGTAGGTCGCGACCACCAGGAAGGTGATGTCCCAAACCAGCTTGGCGGCCTTCGCACGTTCGACCCCAGCGTTGATCCGCACCGGCCACTGCTCCAGGTAGTCAGCCCACTCCCTGAACACTGCTTGGTGTGCCTGGAGAGTGCGCGCGATGCGCTGCGGATCTTCGCTCAACGCCGCCTCGTAGAGGGGCTTCGCCTGGTCGGCAAACGCAGAGATGGTCTGCGTGATCTGCCCTCCCGCCTGACCGGCGATGTCCGCCTGCTGCGCCACCAGGTGCATCGCGATGGCGAAGTGCATCACCTGGGATGCCACCAGAAGCCCCTGGTACTTCCGCCCGGCCTCGACGGTCCGACCCGCCATCGCCAACTCTCTCGCGCGCTCCAGCCGGCCGCAGAGGTCGGGGAGAATCCGTTCGGCGAAGCCAACCCGGAACCACCACACTTGAAACCGGTGAAGCTCGCGTGATGCCTCCATCAGGTTCTGCGTCCGCCGGATCAGCAGCGAATCAAGCTGAGCCAGATCGTGTGGGAGGGCTGGAGCCGCAGTGGGCTCGGTGAGCAGCGGGCAGCGCTCCTTGATCTCGGGCAGGCACGCCAGTTGGGCAGCAAGGATCAGGACGAGTACGGACTGAAGACCAGCCCTTCCCCGTTCCTTTACCGAATGAGTCGACACCCGCTGAGCCTATACCCCTACCAGCGACGCACGAGCTCCGTGTACCCGCGGAACGCCACGGCGCCCCAGAAGTTCACCAGGAACTCCAGCGCCATCACCGCCGTGCTCACCCGCGCCTTCAGCGACCGCCCGCTCAGCGCGAACAGGACGATGACGTACGGCGTCCAGTCCAGGCTGAACCGGAACCCGAACTGCATGTACCCGGTGTTCTGGTACACCAGCCCCGGCAGCGCGCACAGGGCCACCGCCGCCCAGAGCGGCCACTGCAGCCGCCGCTTCTCCCTGGGCACCAGCGCCAGCCCCAGGACCGGCAGGGTCAGCAGCAGGCTCAACCCGAACGGGCTGTACTCCAACGCCAGCGGGCTCAAGTGGACGGTGGGGAGCTTGATCAGCGCCGCGTCCAGGTTCCTCGGCAAGTACTCCAGGCTGAACAACCCGTACCGGTCGATGTCCGCGTTGACGCGGTTGTTGTACAGAAACCGGTGCCCGAACTCCCCCGGCGCCCCGAACCGCACCACGTTCATGATCGCCGCGCCCAACGCCAGCGGCGCCGCGCCCGCCGCGAACAACCCCACCCTCCGCAGCGGCCCCCGCCACCGCTCCCGGAGCGCGCGGAGCTGGGCCATCCGGTCCGGGCCCGGGCACGCCGCCTCCATCACGAAGAAGATGCCGGTGAACAGCAGCGGCGTCCGGGTAAGCACCGCCATCGAGTAGAAGACCCCCGCCACCACCGGCCGCCGCGACCCCACCGCGTTCCGCAGGTACCAGCAGGTGAACGCCACCCCCATCACCTCGGCGGTGAACCACACCTCGCCGCGGATGGAGCAGTAGAACATCACCGTGCCGAACCCCAGCAGCACCGTGAGCACCGCGTTCTCCCACGGCTGCCGGGGCGACTCGCCGGTCTCGGAGAGCCTCCGGAGCAGCGAGTAGAAGGCGGCCAGCGCGAGCGCCGCGGCGAACACCGTCAGCGACGTGTCGTTGAGCTGGTACCCGTTGACGGCGACCAGCGGGAGCATCACCACCGACGGGAACGCGGGGAAGCTCACGTACCAGCGATCCGTCGCCTGGACCCGCCCCTCGCACCGGACCTTCGCCCCGCCCACCTCCCGCACGCACGCCCAGTCCTCGAGGTTGGGCAGCACCCGCGGGTCCAGGTCCATCCGCCCATCCAGCCACGCCTTCGCCTGGTACACGAAGTGCGGCGCCTCGCTCTGCCGCAGGAATCGCTGCGAGCTGAAGCACGCCAGCGCCACGAAGGCCCCGGCGAAGATCATCAGCTCCACCCGGTGCGCCGACGCCCACGCCCGGATCGCCGCCTGGATCGACCCGCCAGGCATGGCCGCCGCCGCCTTCTTTTCGGTCTCCGCCGGGGACGGCTCGGCGGCGTCGGACCCGCTCATTGCAGGGTGCGCCTTAGCAGATCCATCGCGGCGTGGGCCGCGAACCTCCGGATCCGGTCGCGGTCTCCGATGAAGGCGTTCTTCTCCACCGTGGAGAAGCCGTTCGGACCGGCCAGCCCGCAGTACATGGTGCCGATCTCGTCCTTCGGCGTCCCCGCCGACGGCCCCGCGGACCCGGCGCTGGAGAGCGCCCAGGTGGCGCCCGTCGACTCGCGCACCCGGGCCGCCATCTGGCGCGCGACGTCCTCGCCCGCCCCCCCCGCCTTCGCCCAGCTCCTCTTCATCGCGTCCGAGTACACCACCACCCCGCCCACGAAGTAGTCCGACGCCCCCGCCACCGAGCTGATCACCTGCCCCATCAACCCGCCGGTGGCGCTCTCCGCCACCGCCAGCGTCTGCTTCCGCTCGCGCAGCCGCGCGCCCACCACCGCCGCCAGCTCGTCCCCGTCCGCGCCGAACACGAAGTCCCCCAGCGCCGCCCGGCACTCCGCCTCCATCGCCGCCAGCGCGCGCGCGGCCTCCTCCTCCGTCGGCGCCTCCGCCAGGAGCTTGAGGTGGTTCTCCGGCGCGTGCGTCCGGTACCCCACCCGGATGCGCGGGTGCCTGGCGGCGATGGGCATCACCACCGCGTCCAGGTGCGACTCGAAGATGCGGACGGTCTTCAGCACGCGGACCTTCCGGACCACGCGGCCGCCCACCTTCGCCTGCAGCGCCCCCAGCCGCGGCAGCACCTCCTTCTCCACCAGCGCCTGGTACTCCCGAGGAACCCCGGGAACGAAGAACAGGGTGCACTTCCAGATCCGGAGGATGAACATCGGCGCCGACCCCACCGGGTTCAGCACCACCTCCGCGCCCTGCGGCACCCGGGCCTGTCTCGCGTTGTTGGGCGTGAACGCCGCGCCCCGCCGGGCGAAGCGCTCCCGCAGCGCATGCATCGCCCGCGCGTCCTCCACCAGCGGTACCCCGGCCGCCTCCGCGGCGCACTCGGCGGTGAGGTCGTCCGCGGTGGGCCCCAGCCCTCCGGAGACCAGCACCGCGTCCGCCCGCGCGCTCACCTCGCGCATGGCCGAGACCAGCTCCTCCCGGTCGTCACCCACCACGGTGGTGCGCGCCACCAGCTCGCCCAGCTCGAAGAGCCGGTTCATGAACCACGGGCTGTTGGTGTCCGCGATGGTGCCGTTGAGCAGCTCGTCGCCGGTGCAGAGGACCTCGATGCGCATGGCCGGCGGAGGACTCTAGTCTCCGCCGCTACAGGTAGTCCTGTTCGTCGACATCCTCGCCGCCCTCCTCCTCCTCGTCCTCGGCGAGCTCGTCCTCGTCCTCGCGCGCCGCCACCCCGGCGGCCACCTTCCGGGCGACGCTCACCGCGGACTCCACCAGGCCCATCACCAGGTACACGGAGAAGTAGGCGGCGGGGACGAAGGCCGGGTGGAGCTTGAGGGAGATCACCACCCCGGCGGCGCAGAAGAGCGTGAACACGGCGGCCGACCGCCGCGACAGGCGCAGGTCCTTGAAGGTGCGGTAGCGCACCGTGGACACCATCAGCAGCGACAGCGCCACCACCAGCCCGGCGACGGGCACGCGGGCGGGCGCGGGCAGCGTGCCGCCCTGGCCGACGTGGTGGGCGATCACCATGGACACCACCACGCCCGCGGCGAGCGGGATGGGCAGACCCACGAAGTAGCGCATCCCGCCCGGGTGCGGCCGCTGGGCGATCACGTTGAACCGCGCCAGCCGGAGCGCCCCGCACGCCGCGAAGGCGAAGGCGATGAAGATGCCCGCGAACCCCAGCCCGCTCAGCGCCCACTTGTAGACCAGCATCGCCGGCACCACGCCGAACGACACCACGTCCGCCAGCGAGTCCAGCTCCACCCCGAACGCGCTCTGCGTCTTGGTCAGCCGCGCCACCCGCCCGTCGAACCCGTCGAAGAACATGGCGAAGATGATGGCGATGGAGGCCTGGTAGAGCTGGGCGGGGGTGGCGTCCCCGGCGCACAGGGTGAGCGCGTAGAAACCACAGAAGATGGACGTGCAGGTGAAGAGGTTCGGCAGCACGAACATGAGCTTTCGCAGCTTCATGGGCTCTCAGACTCCCGTTGGGCGGTGGAAGGACCATAACAAGGTTTCCCTGGGCGTCGCGCGCCCGGGCGGCACAATGGCGGCGTGCACGAGACCGTGACCGCCGCGCTGCTTGTGATCCTTGCGATCACCTCCGCCTGGATCGGGTGGCACCTGCTGGTGACCTGGCGGTACCGGGTGCGCGGGGAGCCGGCGGCGCGGCTGTGGGTGGCGACCGGGGACGGCTGGCGGATCGCCGTCTACCACCGCCCGGCGGCGCGGCGCCGCTTCCGGGAGCCGGTGCTCCTGTGCCACGGCTTCGCGATCAACCGCCACACCTTCGAGTTCGACCCGCCCTACTCCATGGCGCACGCGCTGGCGGAGGCGGGGTTCGAGTGCTTCACGGTGGAGTGGCGGGGCACGGGCGCCAGCCGCCGCCCACCCCGCGGCCTGTTCGGCGCCTTCACGGTGGACGACCACATCCGGCTGGACGCGCCGGCGCTGATCCGGTTCGCGCTGGAGAAGACCGGGGCGGACCGCGCGCTGTGGGTCGGCCACTCCCTGGGGGGGATGATCGGCTACGCGGTGGCACAGGGCCCGGAGGCGGCGCGCCTGGCGGGGCTGGTCGTGATGGGGTCGCCGGTGTTCTACCGGTACCAGCCGTGGGTCGGTCACCTCCTGCGAGCGGGAGCGATCGCCGCCTGGCCCTACGGCCTCCGCCACCGCTTCTTCACCGTCTCCGCGGCGCCGTTCCTGGGCTACCTCAACCTTCCGGTGGCGGAGATGGTCATCAACCCGCGGCACGTCCCGGGGCCCATCCAGCGGCGGGTGGTGGCGCACGCCATGGGAACCATCGGCCGCGGGGTGCTCCTCCAGCAGCGCGACTGGGTGGTGAACGACGCCTTCCGCTCCGCGGACCGGTCGGTGGACTACCGGGAGGGGATCCGCCGCCTGGAGGTCCCGTTGCTGGTGAGCGGCGGGAGCCAGGACCGGCTGGCGCCGCCCGCCGCGCTGCAGGCGCAGTACGAGCTGGCCGGCTCGCCGGACAAGACGCTGGTGATCTTCGGGCGCGACCGCGGGGACAAGATGGACTACGGCCACGGCGATCTCCTCTACGGGGGGGGTGCGCCCACCGAGGTCTACCCGATCCTCGGGCGGTGGCTGGAGGCGCACGCCACGCCGCTCGACGGCGGCCAGGCCGGCTGACCGGATGCTTCATGCGGGTGGCGTCGCGAGGCCGACGAGGCGCCAGCCGTGTGTGAAACACCGGACTAAGGTCCGCGGTCCATGTCACGACCGATCCGGGCCGCCTTCGCGGCGCTTGCGCTCTGCTGCGCGCGGGCGCCTTCGCCACCGCCACCGCCTCCGCCCACCCCATCCGCGGACGGCGACTGGCCCGCCTACGGCCACACCGCCCTGGGGGACCGCTTCTCGCCGCTCTCGCAGATCGACCGGGAGAACGTCGCCCGCCTCCAGGTGGCCTGGCGCTTCCATACCGGCGAGCTGGATCCGGCCTTCGCCACCGCGCGCACCACCGCGCTGGAGGCGACCCCGCTGGTCGTGGAGGGGACGATGTACCTGAGCACGCCGCTCGGGCGCGTCTTCGCCCTGGACCCGGTGACGGGACAGCCGCGCTGGTCGTTCGACCCGAAGCTGGACCGGAAGGTGGAGTACGGGGACTTCAACAGCCGGGGCGTCTCCTCCTGGCGGGACCCGAACGCGCCGGCCGGCGCTCCCTGCGCGGCGCGCATCTTCGACGCGGTCATGGACGGCCGGCTGATCGCGCTGGACGCGGCGACGGGCGCGCCCTGCGCCGGCTTCGGCGCCGCGGGGACGGTGAACCTCCGGGAGGGCCTGCGCAACGCGCCGCCCGCGGAGGACTTCGAGAACTACGAGGAGACCTCGCCGCCGGCGGTGATCAACGGGCTGGTGGTGGTGGGATCGGCGGTGGCGGACAACAACAACATCGACGCGCCCAGCGGCGTGGTGCGGGCGTTCGACGCCAGGACGGGCGCGCTGCGGTGGTCGTGGGACCCGGTGGTGCAGGACCCCTCCGACCCGGCGTACCAGACGTGGATCGGCCCCAACGCCCACCGCGCCGGCGCGGCGAACGTTTGGTCGATCATCGCCGCGGACCCGGAGCGCGACCTGGTCATCCTCCCCACCAGCTCGCCCAGCGTGGACTACTTCGGCGGCGAGCGCCGCGGCCAGAACCTGTACGCGAACGCCGTGGTCGCCCTCCGCGCGTCGACCGGGGCGCGGGTGTGGCACTTCCAGACGGTGCACCACGACCTGTGGGACTACGACAACGCGGCTCCGCCGGCGCTGGTGACGCTCCGGGCCGGCGACCGGTCCGTCCCGGCGGTCCTCCAGGCCACCAAGACCGGGCAGCTCTTCGCGCTGGACCGGGAGACGGGCGCGCCGCTCATCCCGGTGGAGGAGCGCCCGGCGCCGAAGAGCGACGTGCCGGGCGAGGAGGCGTGGCCGACCCAGCCGTGGAGCGCGCTCCCGCCGCTCAGCCCGCAACGACTACGCCCGGAGGAGGCCTGGGGCCCCACCGAGGCGGACCGGGCCTGGTGCGAGAAGCGGCTCCGGGCGCTCCGCAACGAGGGGGCGTTCACCCCGCCCAGCGAGCGCGGCACGCTGGTCATCCCCTCCAACATCGGCGGCGCGCACTGGGGCGGGCTGGCGTACGACCCGGCGCGGGAGCTGGCCGTGGTCCCCACCAACCGCATCGCGGCGGTGATCCGGCTGATCCCCCGCGCGGAGTACCAGGCCATGCGCGAGCGGAGGTTCCGCGGCGAGCGGATCGGCGTGGAGTACGCGCCGATGACCGGGACGCCGTACGCCCTCTCGCGGGAGACGTTCCTGGGGCAACCTTCCGGCGCGCCGTGCACGCCGCCGCCGTTCGGGTCGCTGGTGGCGGTGAACCTCCGCACGCGGGCCATCGCCTGGTCGGTGCCGTTCGGGACGACGGAGGGGCTGGACAAGGTGGGGCTCAAGGTCCGGCCCGACCTCCAGGGGATGATCAGCCTGGGCGGGCCCATCATCACCGCGGGCGGGCTGGTGTTCATCGGCGCGTCGACCGACGCGTACTTCCGCGCGTTCGACGTGGAGACGGGGAAGGAGCTGTGGAAGGCGAAGCTCCCGGCGGGAGGGAAGGCGACGCCCATGACCTACCGGGGCGCGGACGGCCGGCAGTACGTCGTGGTGGCCGCGGGCGGAGACGGGAAGGTGTTCGGGAAGGCGGACGAGGTGGTCGCCTTCGCGCTACCGCGCGATTGACCAGGCGGAGGGGCCGCGTTGCGGGACGAGCGGCGCCGCCGGAGACGCACGAACACCTGGTGACGGCCTACCGCTCCTGGCGCACGCACGGCTGGCGCGGGCGCGGGGCGTCGTCGGTCACGCCGCGCAGGGTGACGCGCGCGCCCTCGCCGCACTCGGCCCACACCGCGCCGTCCTGGTTGCGCGCCGAGGTGAGCCCCTCGACCGACGCGGTCGCCTGGGTGGGCACCGACAGCGCGGCGCCGGAGCAGTCGCGCACGGCGATGGTCTTCCCGGTGAAGGTGGAGAGCGTCTCCACCACCACCCCGCCCCAGCGGCACCGCTCCAGCGTCAGCTCCGCCGCGCGCACGTCGCTGGCCTCGGCCACCAGCATTCCGCCGCCTTCCGCCCGCCGCACCGTCACCCGCTCCACCGTGCCCTTCACGTCGCGGAGGTGGACGCCGTCCCCCGCGGTCCCGTCGCCCTCCCCCGCCACCTCGACGACCTCCCCGTCCGAGAGGGCCACCTTCGCCGAGCGCGCGTGGATGCCGTACGACGTGGCGCGCTCGATGTGGAACCGCCGCAGCTCCAGCTCGCCGCCCACCACCTCCACCGCGCCCGACGAGCCGCTGCCGCTCACCGAGACGTCCTCCAGCCGCCCGCGGCTCCCCACCAGGCCGATCCCCGCCCGCTCGGCGCCGCGGCTGGTCACCCGGCGCGCCGTGACCTGGGCCTCCCGCGCGAGCAGCGCGTACTCGTGCCCGTCCACCTCCAGCCCGTCGATCTCCAGCTCCCCGCCGCCGCCCACGAACACCGCCGCCGCGCGCCCGCCTCGGGCGCTCACGCCCTTCAGGTGCCCGCGCACGCCCGCGCCCACCAGCTGCACCGCCGTCACCGCGTCGGCGAAGCGGGTGCGCTCCACCGTCACCTCCACCTCCGCGCCCTGCCCGTGCACGGCGCGCCGGAAGGGCCCGGAGAACGCGCTGTCCAGGACGCGGACCTTCCCGCGGGCCGCGCTGACGCCCACCACCTCGGACATGGCGGCGCGCACGTCCCCCTTCGACAGCTC
>DASRBA010000224.1:0-2029 GCA_035637895.1 Myxococcaceae bacterium | reverse complement strand
GAGGAGCGCGACAAGGACGAGGGCGACGAGGCTTGAAATAACGCGCGTCCAGGTCCTGTTTCCGCTCCGCCACCATGCTGCGCACTCCGATTCCCCTGGGCCAGACCCCGACCCGCCGCCGCCCGCTCCGCACGCTGCTCTTGCTGGGGTTGCTCGGCGCGGCGGCCGCGGGGTGGCTCCGCGGCCACGCCGTCCCCGCGTCCCTCCAGCCGCTGCTGAACCGCTTCCGCCCCGCCGCCGCCGCGCCCCAGGCCCCCGCCCCGGTCGCCTCGGCGACCCCCACCCCCCCGCCGGTCGCGCCCGCGACGCCGGCGCCCCCTCCCCCGCCGGCCGACCCTCTGAAGCAGTCCGGCCTGGAGCGGGTGGACGTGAAGATCGACGGGCCGCTGGAGTCGGCGCTCGACGGCGCGCTCGGGCGGCCGCTCGGCCCCCAGCTGGCGCAGGTGGTGACGCGGGCGCTGGTCTGGTGGGTGGAGGTGCCTTCGGACCTGCGCCGGGGCGACCGCCTGGAGATCCTCTTCCAGCGCCGCGGGGAGGAGGAGCCCGCGCTCCACGCGCTGCGCTTCCACTCCGGCAAGCTGGAGAAGGTGCTGCGCGTCTACCGCTTCCAGGCCCAGGGCGACGCGCACGCCCGCCTCTACCAGCCGGCCGGCGAGGAGCTGGAGCTGCGGCTGCAGCAGGCGCCGCTGGACGACTACGAGCAGGTCACCTCCCTGATCAAGGACGGCCGGCGCCACGGGGGCGTGGACTTCAAGACGCCGTTCGACTCGCCGGTGAAGGCCACCTTCGCCGGGGTGATCACCCGCAAGAACTGGAACTGGCGGGCCAACGGCAACTGCTTGGAGATCTCCGAGTCCCAAGGGCCCCGCCGCGCCCTCTTCCTCCACCTGGACGAGGTGCCCAAGGCCGTGCGGGTGGGCCAGCGGGTGGACCTGGGCGAGGTGGTGGCCAAGTCGGGCAACAGCGGGCACTCCTTCGCGCCGCACCTGCACTACCAGCTGATGCGGGGGGAGACGGACATCCTGGACCCCTTCCAGGAGTCGCCGACCTTCCGCCGCCCCGTCCCCGCGGACCAGAAGACCGCGCTGGAGGCGGAGGTGCGGCGGCTCGACGGCCTGCTGGATTCAGTCCCAGCGCCGAATTGACCGGGCCCCCCGTCTGGCTAAGCTGGCCAGCCTGACAGGGAGGGGACCGACCACGGGATGGCCGCCTGTCGCTTTCGGCCGTGGGAGGCGTGGACCCTCGGAGGTTCGATGCGACGCCTTCGCGCCGTGCTGGTGATGGGGTTGGCCGTGGTCCCGCTCTTGGCGCATGCGGCCGAGCTGTCCCGCGTGGCCAGTTCGTTCGAAGAGACCAAGCCGTTCGGGCTGTTCGTCGATTTGGGCTTCGAACGGACGCAGCTGCTGGAATCCATCGGCCGGGAGCGGCACGTCAACGGCACGCTGGAGGTGGCGCCGGAGCTGCGCTACCAGTTCGCCGACTACCGGCTGAACCTGGACCTGCACGCCGGCCTCTGGCACGACGTGGAGTTCCACTACGGCATCCCGCTGGTGTTCAACCAGAGCGAGGAGTGGTGGCTGTCCAGCCTCACCTCTCCCACCACGTCCTCCGTCCTCGTCAACTGCATCAACGCGGACGGGACGCTGGTGAACCCCAACTGCCCGAACACCGGCGCCGGCGCGTCGCCCATGTTCTCCGCCCCCATCTCCACCACCCCCGGCGCGCCGCAGGTGTTCCGCGGCGGGTTCGGCAACATGCGCTTCGGGCTGTCCTGGGCGGCGTTCAACCAGGTGAAGGACGACACCAAGCCCACGTGGGTGGTCGGCTTCGAGTACGAGGCGCCCACCGCGGACCGCCTGGACCCCACCGAGCCCGCCAACGACGCCACGCACGGCGCCGTCGGCGACCGCATCCACAAGTACCAGTTGTGGTCCTCGTTCTCGCGGCGGATCGGCGTGGTCGACCCGTACGTGAAGGTCGACTACACGCTGCCGTTCCACGGGCCGGGCTGGTACTCGAACTGCGACCA
>DASRBA010000223.1:0-2975 GCA_035637895.1 Myxococcaceae bacterium | reverse complement strand
GCCAGCTGGCCCACCTGCGCGCGCCGGACGACCTGATCGACGAGGTGCGCCAGCGGGTGCGGGAGCTGTTCCTCCTCCGCCCCACGGACGGAGGCCCGCCGGGCATCGCCGCCTACGCCGGGCGCGGCCGGCTGCTCAGCTGGGTGCGGGTGGCCGCGGCGCGCGTCGCGCGGCGGCAGGCCAGCGCCGGGCTGGAGTCCGTCCCGGAGGCGCTGGAGGACCTGCCCTCCGCCGGGCTGGACCCGGAGCTGGACCTGATCCGCCGCCGCGCCCAGGCGGAGTTCGGGACCTGCCTGCGCGCCGCGGTGGCCGCGCTCTCCGGCGAGGAGCGGCACCTGCTCCGGCTGCACCACTCCGGCGGCCTCTCCACCGTCGCCATGGCGAGGTTGTTCGGCGTCAGCCAGCCCACCATCTCCCGCCGGCTCCAGGCCGTCCGCGGGGCCGTGTTCGAGGAGACCAAGCGGCTGCTCAAGGAGCGCCTGGACTTCTCCAGCTCCAGCCTGGACAGCTTCCTGGGCAGCCTGGGCAGCCGGCTGGACCTCAGCATCAGCCAGCTCCTCGACCGGACCACGTGACGGGTGGCGGAGGATCCGGCCCCGCGGGGCGCGCGCGGCCGCTTGACAACTGACCTCGGGTCATTTAATTACTGACCCACGGTCAGCTACCACAATGGAACGCGCGAGGAAGGCGGAGGACAAGGAGCGGCGGGCCCAGGAGATCCTGGACGCGGCGGAGGCGCTGGCCCGCGAGGGCGGGTGGGCGGACGTCGCGGTGGCGGCGGTGGCGGCGCGGGCGGGGCTGGCCAAGGGGACGGTGTTCCTCTACTTCCCCACCCGCGAGGCGCTGGGCCTGGCCCTGCTGGAGCGGGCGCTGGAGGGCTGGTTCGCCGACGTGCGCGCCCGGCTGCACCGCGCGCGGGGCTCGCTCACCACGAACGGCGTGGCGCACGCCCTCGCCCAGACCCTGCGCGACCGCCGGCTGATGATCGAGCTGCTCTCCATCCTGGGCAGCCAGCTGGAGGCCAACATTGACGAGGCCACGGCCCGCGGCTTCAAGGAGCGGCTGATGGCCCGGCTGATCGCCGCCGGCGCGGCGCTGGAGTCCGCGGTGCCGCACTTCCCCCCGGGCGGCGGCATCCGCTTCCTCCTCCAGATGGACGCCCTGGTGATCGGCCTGTGGCAGATGTCCTCCCCCGCGCCGGTGGTGGCGCGGCTGCTGGAGGAGCCCCACCTGCGGCCGATGAAGGTCGACTTCGCGCGCGAGCTGACGAACAGCCTGCGCGCGCTCCTCGATGGTTCCCACGAAAGGAAGTAACGCCATGAACGCGCAGACCCGCAGCACCGCCCTGATCACCGGCCCCACCTCCGGCATCGGCCTGGACCTCACCGCCCTCTTCGCCGCCGACCACCACGACCTGGTGCTGGTCTCGCGCGGCGCCGAGAAGCTGTCGCAGCTGGCGGAGGAGCTGAAGCAGAAGCACGGCGTCGCCGTCACCGTGATCGCCATGGACCTCTCCGAGCCGGAGGCGCCCGCCGCCCTCTGCGCGGAGCTGGAGCGCCGGAAGATCGAGGTGGACGTGCTGGTGAACAACGCCGGCTACGCCCAGTACGGCGCCTTCACCGAGACGGACGCGGACCAGGAGCGGCGGATGATGCAGCTCAACATGGTCACCTTGACGGAGCTGACCAAGCGGCTCGTCCCCGGCATGGTGAAGCGCGGCCGCGGCAAGGTGCTCAACGTGGCCTCCACCGCCGCGTTCATGCCCGGCCCGCTGATGGCGGTGTACTACGCCTCCAAGGCGTACGTGCTCTCGCTCTCCGAGGCGCTCGCCTCCGAGCTGCAGGGCACCGGCGTCTCCGTCACCGCGCTCTGCCCCGGCCCCACCCGCACCGGCTTCCAGGCCCGCGCGCAGATGGAGTCCTCCCGGCTGGTGAAGGGGAAGATCATGGACTCCGCCACCGTGGCGAAGGTCGGCTACCGCGGGCTGATGCGCGGCAAGAGCGTGGTCATCCCCGGCTTCTCCAACCAGGTGCAGGCCATGGCGCCCCGGCTCATCCCGCGCTCCGCCATGCCCGCCATCGTCAAGCGCGCCCAGGAGCGCGTGCACGCCTGAGCCCGCAAGAGAATCACCCCCGCAGGAGCTGGTCCGCCTGACCAGCCCCGCGGGGGCGCGACGAGGCGCTCTTTTCTAGAACTGCGCCTCGAACATCAGCCTGGCCTCGACCACGTTCTGCCGGGCGATGCTGTTGGTGGTGGTGCTGATCAGCGACACCTGGTCGGGCTGCTCGGTGACCACGTAGTTGCCCAGGCCCGCCTCGGTGACCACCGGGACGTTGATCAGGATGGGGAGGTCCGCGGTGAGCCGCGGCGAGCCCGGCATGTTGAAGCGCATGGTGAGCGAGGGGGTGACCTCGTGGAAGGGGTCGGTCCCGGTGATGGCCACGCCCTTGTTCGTCAGGTTGTTGGAGGGGAGCACCACGCCGTACCGCAGGTCGCCCTCCAGCGGGCCCCACTGGTAGCCGGCCATCGCCCGGACCGCGCCCAGGGAGACCTGGCCGTAGCCGTTGGAGTACCGGCCCCAGTCCGCCTCCGCCTCACCCTTGAGCGCGCCCGGCCCCACCGGCACCCGGACCGCCCCGTCGATGCCCGCCTGCATCAGGGTGCCGACCGAGAACGGCGACTGGCTGATGTACGGGTTCCAGTTGGTGTTCGTCAGCAGCGACCGCTCGCCCAGCTTCACGTTCAGCACCGTGGAGTGGCCGATGTTGGAGTCGATCAGGTAGATGCCGTCGAGGTTGACCGCGAACCTGGTGCCGCCCAGGTCCTTCCTCTGGTCGGCGAACGCGTTCTCGTACAGGCCGTTGTCGTACCCGAAGCGGGCCGACAGCATCGGGACGCCCAGCACCTCGGGCAGGTAGCGCTCCGGCACGTCGCGGCCGCCGCCGGTGAACACGCCGGCGATGCCGTGGAAGTTC
>DASRBA010000222.1:0-42992 GCA_035637895.1 Myxococcaceae bacterium | reverse complement strand
TCGTAGGTGTTGCGCCCGAAGAGCATCGCCCCGCTCTGATCCATGAGCTGCGTCCAATAGTCGTGCAACTCGTCGTCCGCGATCACCTGGGTGTGATCGATGCACCCGTCCAAAGTCACGTTGAGACCGAAGGTGAGGAGGCCCATGGCGTGGGATTCTACGAAAAGCAACGTCGGGCCACTGTGCGTTGGGCTGAATTAATAAGTCCGCTGCTTCGATTCGGAAACAGCCGAGGCTCTCGGGACCAAGATCGCGCGCGCCCCCAGCGGCCCGCCAAGGTCATTCCCGCGCCCGTTCCTGATGCGGGCTCCGCCTTCGCGGCCCACCCGCGGCGAGCCTTGGTAGCCTTCCGGGGCAGAGGGTGGCTCCGTGCGATGCAGGGCTGGGCGAGGTGGCGATCAACGGCAACTGCTGGTTCGGCTCGTCGAAGGTGAAGCCCCCGTGCGGTCGCCTCTTCCGGCATGGCGACGAGTGCTACGCCCCCGCCGCGGCAGACCCGAAGAAGCCAGTCGGGCCGGCCCCCTGATCGCCCTTAGTGCCGGGCCGGTTCCCCTTCCAACACCTCGCCCAGCACCGTCTCGGACCTGACCAAGACGTCGAGGGCGGACGCTAGGACGCGCTTGTATGAGGTCCAGGCGTTGCCCTTTTGCTCTCGCCACAACCGCGCGACGTCCAGCACCACGTCCATCGCGGCGTCGCGGAGGGTGGCGACGGACTCCTGGAGGTGCGCTGGAGGCGGGAGGCGGGAGGTGGGATGGCCTTCTGCTGCCGCCGCTGCGCCTTGCGGCAACGGGCATGGTCGCGGCCCAGAGGCGGCGGAGCCGCCGAAAGGGTATCCATCGTCGCGGGTGTTGGCGTCGCGCCGATCCGCAACTCCGCCAACGCTTCGACGCCTCGCAGCCCTCATACAAGCCGGGGCGGGGCCGGTTCATGCGCCGTAGGGCTGATTGAGGTCGGACATCCGGGCGCCCTATGATCGATGACCGCTCATTACCGGAGGAGGCAACCCATGACGGACGACGCGGACGGACCCCTGGCCTGGCTGTGGAGCCTGTTCCCTTGAGAGCGAGGGAGTGCTGAACGAACGGGCCTGCTCGCTGGATGTATCTGCCGGTGCTTCTGAAGCAGCGGGCCTGCTGGGGGGACCTCCGCGAGCATCTTGGATGGGCGCGGATAGCACGCGCGTCCTGGTGATGGTGGCGACCGCGGCGGTGGGGAGCGGGCTCAGCCAGTTCTTGAAGGTGCTCTCTTCCCTTCCCGGAGTTGGTCCGGCCTCGGAGTTGGCGGTGGCCGAAGGCGGCGTGCCCTTCGAGCAACTGGGCGCCGTGGAGAGCGTCACCATCGGCAAGGGCGGCCTCACCATCTCCCTCGTCAACGGCGCTGTGCTTGCGACCAGCATCTCCATCAGTGCAGCGACCCCGGGAGCCGGAGCATCGTCTGTCGCAGGAGCCGCCAACCTGCCGACCATAGGCCCGAAGATCACCCGGCAAATGGGGCCACGCGGTTGGACTTCCGAGGAGATCGCAGAGGCGATCAGGTCCGGAAAGCGCATTCCCGCCATCAACAAGGCCAATGGGAACCCGGCTATCCGCTATGTCCATCCGGAGACCGGTCAGTCAGTCGTGGTTGACACCGTTACCAATGAGGTGATTCACGTCGGCGGACCAGGGTTCCAATACGGTCCCGAGAGCGGAGATCTGTCTTGACCGAGCCTGTCCAGATCTATGTGGCGCTCCTGGACGAAGGCGTCGACGTCTGGCGTCCAATCAAGGCGGAGCTCGTCGAGGGGGACGTTTACCGGATCATTCACCAGCCCTATGACCGGACGATTGAAGCGTGGCAGTTTGAGCCGGGAGAGCGAGTGATTTGCAGGCTCATCGCCTCGAACGATGGGCAGATCCTCGCAGCTGTGCAAAGAGCGGGGGCCTGATGAATGAGGCATAGGAGGCCGAGGAAGTGAAGGCGGCCGAAGCGCGAGGAGTTGAAACGGGACGAAAAGCGAGCGCCGCGCGAGCTCGCTCCGCTCAGGCCGCGAGCTACATGTGCGCTGTGGCCTCTGGCGCGACCTGCGGCGCGACCGTAGCGGCCGGCTGAAACGTGAGACCGATCTGGGCCATGAACGTGGCGAAGTCCCAGTAGCACCACTCCTCCTGCACCTGCCCGTTCGCGATCCGATAGATGTTGATCCCAGAAACGCTGATTCTGCGTCCCGTCGGCGCGACACCCATGATTTCGCCCTTGTGAGTGCCCACCACGGTCCAGCGCATGATCAGCCGGTCGCCGATCGCGTGAAGCTCGTCGATGCCATGACGCAGGTCGGGGAGCGCTTCGCGGTACGAGCGGACCAACTGGCGGTAGCCCTCCGGGCCACGGAGCGGCTTCGGATAACCCACGATGTGATTGATGTAGCTCTTCGCGAACAGCTCGTCGCTCACCTCCAGCTTGCCCTGGTTCCATATCTCTTCCACGATGCGACGCCCCATCGCGAGGTTGTCGGTTGCCATGATGGTCCCTTTCCTGTGCGGGGGCAGTGGTGGACATCGAGATCCGCCTCACCCGCAACACCTATGTTGCGCATCGCGCATGAGTCGCTCGACCTCCCTCGCTTGTTCAAGCAGCGTGCGAGCACAAGCGAGCGCCCCGCGAAGAGCCGATCTCCCGGACCCTCGGTCGCCTCCTCACCCCCAGCCCGGTGCGGGCCGAGGCTCCTCCTCCTTCAGGGAGCGAGGTGCCGCGGCGGGGCTGGACTCGCCTAGAGCGCGAACCAGAGGCTGTCGCCCCCCCGGGACCACAGCGACTCCCTCCAGCGCTTCGTCCGCCCAGACGATGCCGCAGCTGTCCCGCCTAAGCCGAAAAATACAGTAACCATTCAATGAGGGTCAAATCCCCGGAATGGTTGGTTTTGAGGTATCCGGGCCCCATTTCTCAAATTTGGGCAGTCTATTTACGCGTATATGGCCGGAATTATTATAGCCTACATTGTGCGCAACTTTGGAGGCTCACTTCCTGAGAATGGGTGCGTAGGTTGGACACACACAGATGCCCACTGGAGGGGTCCCCCCGATGGACAGCGTTTCCGCGAGTCCTAGCCCTGTCGATACGCAGCCTCCCCCCGAGCCGGTTGATTCCTCGTCATCCGCTGGGCCTTCGTCCTCAGTTGGGCCTTCGCAAGATCAAGGTCCACAAGCGTCGGCGGAGAGCCTGTCGGACCACTCCCTGGTGCAGAGCGGGAGCAATGGGTCCGAGGTCAGCGGCCTCCAGGACAAGCTCAAGAACGCCGGCTACGACGCCGGCACGTCCGGGAAGTTCGACGCCAAGACCGAGGCCGCCGTCCGCCAGTACCAGAAGGACAACAACCTGAAGGTGGACGGCAAGGTCGGGCAGCAGACCTGGGGCAACCTCATCGGGCAGAAGGGTCTTCCGCCCGGCACGAACATGCTGGGCCAGAAGGCCCGGAACCCGGATCCGACCGGTCGCTTCAAGGACACCTTCGAGCCGGCGGGCCAGGGCCGTCCCGGCGCTTCCGCCCGTCCCCCGGCCGCGTCGACCCGTCCGGCGGGTGCCGGCGGGAACCAGCAGAGCCCGGCGCCGAGCCAGAAGCCCGGCGCACCGGCAGCCAAGCCCGCTGGACAGGCGCAGGCGCCCAGCGCGCCGGCCGGGGCGCCGCAGGGGAAGGGCTTCACCGCCAAGGGCACCGGCTACTTCCCGGACAACTCCGCCATGGAGGGCGGGTTCAAGGACCGGAAGGGCGCGCCGCTGCACACGCTGCAGGACTTCCTGGCCGGGAAGTCGAAGTACGTCTCGGTGGCCATGGACAGCAAGGCGTTTCCGTACGGGACCAAGCTCCGCATCCCGGAGCTGGAGGCGAAGTACGGCCGGCCGATCGAGTTCCGCGTGGTCGACACCGGCGGCGCGTTCCGGGGCAGGGGCACGAGCCGGATCGACATCTGCACCGCCAACCGCAGGGCGTCCCTGGATCCGACCGTCAACGGCAAGCTGACGCTGATCCCGCAGAGGTAGCGGCTACCGGGCGAGGATCCGCTGGCGAGCGCGCGCCACCTGTTCGGCGGCGCTCTCCGGCTCGGCCGCGAGCTTCTGGCAGGCCTGGTACGTCTCCGGGTCCCGCAGGGTCTCGAAGAAGGCCCAGGTGACGAGATCCCCCCGCAGCATGGGGAGCGCGGTGTGCTGGTTGATGATGGTGCTCGCCTCGTTCGGCCTGACGACCGAGCTGGTGGCGAGCGAGGCCGGGACCTGGCGCTGCGTGATGTCCTCCGGCTTCACCTGATCTCCCGCGGCGAGATCCCTGGCGGCGACCACCACCTGGACGAGCGCCTCGTCGCGCGGACCGGGCTGGGCGAGCGCCTGGTCGCACGACGTCAGGGTGAGGACTGCCGCTCCAGCCGCCAGCAACGGCCACGGGCGGATCATGGCTTCGCCTCCTGAGCGCGGACGAAGGCCTCCGCTTCCGCCTCGATGACGCGCTTGCGCTCCTTGGCGATCGCCTCGGTCACCTGGCGGATGCAGGACGCCCGGGAGCGCGGGTGGTCCGGCGTGTCGAGCGTCTGCCACAGGATTGGATCGCCTTGCTGCACCGGGACGAGCACCCTGGCCCCGGCGATCCGATCCAGGTCCTTCGCCGGGATGTTGCTGGGGGTGACGAATCCTCCGCCCATCCGCCGGCGCGCCAGCGCTCCCGCGGAGAGCGCCGAGCCCTCGGGGATGTCCTCCTTCGCGACCAGCACCTCTCCATCCCCTGGGCCGTCCGCGGGAGGCACGGCGGCGGCTGGCGGGACCGCGCCCATGTTCTTCTGGAGCTCCGCCAGCGACCGCTCCCGCGCGGCGGCCGTCGCCTGCTCGACCTTGGGGAGGACGTCGTGGCCGCACGCGCGGAGCAGCTCCGGCGGGGTCGGCGCGGTGAAGTGCGCCCAGCGAACGACGTCGCCCGCCAGGACCGGAAGCCCGATCTTCCGGCCGGCGATCAGCGGGGCGTCGGCCAGGGAGACCGCGGAGCCGGAGAGGAACTGTTCGGGGAGCGGCCGCTGCGACAGATCGTCGAGCTTCACCGTCGCGCCCTGGGCCAGGTCGGTGGCGAAGACCAGCGCCGGCTGTTCATTCCAGCCCTTCGCCATGCTGCGCTGCTTCGCGCGGACCGCCCGGGCCGACAGCGCGGTGATGAGGACGGCGGCCGCCAGCAGGCCCAGGGCCAGTCCGGTTCGGAACGGGCTCATCTCGACCCGGCCAGCCGGCTCCGGATCTCGGCGTCCGAAGCTTCATTCGACGGCGCGAAGCGGCGGCTGCGGCGAGCCGCCTCGGCACAGCCTTTGGCGATCTCCACGCCCACCACCCCCTCCTGCAGCGGCACGCCGTTGAAGAAGAAGGACCACTGCAGGGGATCTCCGGCGCGCACGGGGACGGTCAGGGGCTCGAGCAGGGCGTACCTGGCGGACTCCGGCGCGACGACCGAACCGGTCAGCATCTGCTCGGGCATGGGGCGTTGCGACAGGTCGCCGGCGGTGAGCTTCGAGCCCGGGGCGAGGTCGCGGGCGGCCACCACCACCGGCACCAGGTGCCAGCGGGACTGCGATTGATCTTCCGCCCTCTTCACCAGCGCGAACGCAATCACTCCCGCGATGAACCCGAAGAGCATCAGGCCCACGATGAGGCCGACGATCGCGCCGGCCACTCGACTGGCTCCGTCATTCATCCGGCGCGCATGCTATCCCCAGTGGGTCCAGGAGGTGGCGTCCGGGCCTTGCCCTTGACAACGCAGCGCTCGGCCGAAATCCCGGTTACCAGGCCATCACGGTGATCGAGGCCTTTGGCGTCCGGCTCGCGTGCGCTCGGCCGGGACCGCCTAAGCTGCGCGGGGTAGGCCCCCCAGCGATGCCAGATCCCCAGCGACTCGCCGGCCGTCGATACGCGCTCACCGCCGCGGCCATCGCCGCCCTCTATTTCGGGGCGGGGAAGCTCGGCCTCTCCTTCGCGTTCACCATCAAGCCGGTCTCGGCGGTGTGGCCCCCGACCGGGATCGCGCTCACCGCGCTGCTGCTGTTCGGGCCCCGCGTGTGGCCCGCCATCTTCCTGGGCTCGCTGGCCACCAACTTCAGGCCGGGGGAGATACCCTGGACGCCGGCCGGCATCGCCGTCGGGAACACGCTCGGGCCGCTGCTCGGCGCATGGCTGCTCCGCCGGGTGGCCAGGTTCGACAATGCCGTCACGCGGCTCCGGGACGTCTTCTCGCTGGTCGCGTTCGGCTCGATGATCGCGATGCTGGTGACGGCCACCAACGGCGTGGCCAACCTGGCCCTGCGCGGGTTCATCTCGCGGGCCGAGTACGGCGACGCCTGGTGGACGTGGTGGGTCGGCGACACGATGGGCGTCGTGTTCTTCGCTCCGCTGCTGCTCACCTGGATCGCGGATCCCCGCCTGAGCTGGAAGGGCTGGCGAGCAGCCGAGGTCGCCGCCCTCTTCACCACGCTCTCCATCGCGTCCTACGTCATCTTCTCGGGCCCGTCGCACTACCAGATCCAGTACGCGGTGTTCCCGTTCCTCATCTGGGCCGCCCTCCGCTTCGGCATGCGCGAGGTGGCCGCCGCCACGGTGCTGATGGCGGGCTTCGCCGTCTGGGGCACGATCCACTCGGAGGGGCCGTTCGCGACGGGCACGCTCGACGAGCGCCTCGTCCTCATGGACGTGTTCATGGCCGTCGCGGCGATCGCCGGGCTGGTCATGGGCGCGGTGACCGCGGAGCGGAGCCGCGCCGAGGAGGCCCTCTACCGGGCCCACGGCGAGCTGGAGGGGCGGGTCCAGGAGCGCACCGCCGCGCTGGCGGCGGTCAACACGGAGCTGGAGCGGAAGAACGAGGAGGTCGCGGCCTTCGTCTACACCGTCTCCCACGACCTCCGGGCGCCCCTGGTCAACCTGCAGGGGTTCGCCTCGGAGCTCCGGCTGAGCTGCTCCAGCCTCTCCAAGAAGCTGGGCGGCGCGCCGTTGCCGGCGGAGCTCGAGAAGGAGGTCGCGGCGATCCTCCAGGACGAGATGGGTGGGGCCCTCCGCTACATCACCGCGGGCACCAGCAAGCTGGAGCGGCTCATCGAGGCGCTCCTCCGCCTCTCGCGCTCCGGGCGCGAGCAATACCGCTCCGAGGCGGTCGACGTGGGCGCCCTGGTCGAGGCCACCGTGACCTCCCTGCAGAAGTCCGTGGAGTCGAGCGGCGCGAAGGTGACCGTCGCCCGGCCGCTGCCGAAGGCCCAGGGCGACTCGACGGCGATCGAGCAGGTCTTCGCCAACCTCATCGGCAACGCGCTCCACTACCTGAAGCCGGGGAGGCCCGGGGTCATCGAGATCGGCGGCGAGACCCGGGACTCGGTCGCCTCGTACTGGGTCCGCGACAACGGGGTGGGGATCGCCGAGTCCGCCCGGCCCCGCCTGTTCCAGGTCTTCCAGCGCTTCCACCCCGACCTGGCGCCGGGGGAGGGCATGGGCCTGGCGATCGCCAAGCGGGTCGTCGAGCGCCACGGCGGCCGGATCTGGGCGGAGAGCGAGGAGGGCGCCGGCACCACGTTCCGGATCGACCTACCCGCCGCGGGGCGCCGTCCGGCGATCTGACCATGTCCAGCGCTCGACACGTGACCATCCTGATCGTCGACGACGACGAAGGGCACACGGAGCTCATCTGCCGCAACTTCCGGCGGACCGGCATCGACAACCCGATCGAGTCCGTGACCAGCGGCAGCGAAGCGCTGGAGTACGTGTTTCGCCGCGGCGCCCACGCCAACCGGAAGGAGGACACCGAGCTGCTGATCCTCCTGGACATCCGGATGCCGGGGAGCCACGACGGCGTGGAGGTGCTCCGGCGGCTCAAGTCGGACCCGCAGGCGAAGACCATCCCGGTGATCATGCTGACCACCACCGACGACCCGCGCGAGGTCGAGCGCTGCTACGAGCTGGGTTGCAACGTCTACATCACCAAGCCCATCGAGTCCGGCGCCTTCATCGAGGCGATCCGGCGGGTCGGCCTGATGATCTCGATCATGAGCGTCCCCACCGAACGATCGAGGCCGGCGTGAGCGAGGGGACGGGGCGCGCGCCGGTCCTCCTCGTCGAGGACTACGAGCCGGTGGCGGAGCTGGAGCGGCGCGCGCTCGTCCGTGCGGGAGAGGAGGTGCGCGTCGTCAGCCGGGTCGGCGAGGCGCTCCGGCTCCTCGAGCAAGAGCCCTTCTCCGCCGTCCTCCTCGACTACCAGTTGCCCGACGGCGATCCGTGGAGCGTCGTCGCGGCCGCCCACTCGCGGGTCCCCCGGATCCCCGTGATCGTCGTGACGGCGATGGGGAACGAACGCGTGGCGGCGGACGCCCTCCACCACGGCGTGGCCGAGTACGTCCGGAAGGTCGGCACCTTCTACGAGGACCTCCCGGACGTCGTGGCCCGGGTCGTGAAGCGCGCGCAGGCGGGGGAGCGACTGCGCGAGGAGGTCAAGAAGGCCGAGGGGGCCGCGCGGGCGCTGGAGGCGATGCTCGACGCCATGCCCGACCTGATGCTCCGGCTGAGCGCCGACGGAACGATCCTCGACTGCCGCGCGCACTCGGCGCACGAGCTCCCGGCCCCTCCGGAGAAGCTCGTCGGCGGCAGCATCCGCGAGATCTTCCCCCCGGCCCTGGTGGAGGAGTGCCTGCGCCACGTCCGGGCCGTGCTCGAGACCAGGTTGACGCAGCGCTGGGAGTACCAGCTCCCGGCGCCCGACGGCCCGCGCGACCACGACGCCCGCTTCGTCCCCGGCGGCCCCGGCGACGTGCTCGCCATCATCCGGATCCGGCGGTGAGGGGCGCCCGCTACGGAAGCAGCGCCTTCCGTTGCGAGGCGCGGTCCTGGAGGGGCTTCAGCGCGCGCTGATACATCCCCTCGCCGGGATTGAGCTTGACCGCTTCGGCGTAGTGCTGGAGCGCGTCCTCGTCGCGGCCCAGCACCTCGCACATGGCGCCCATGTCGTAGTGCGCGCCGGCCAGGTTGGGATTCGCCTTGGCGGCCTGCTCGAAGACCTGGAGCGCGCCCGCGTAGTCCTTCTTGTTGGACAGCTCGATGCCCGGCTTGAGGGCGGCGTCGCTCCCGTCCAATTCCAGGCTGAACATGATCTGGTGGGCGGTGTACGGGAAGGAGAAGGCCAGCCCGTTCGCCTGGGCGGTCACCGGGAAGAGTTGCTTCTCGTCGAGCGGCGGGGAGTCCACCAGACCCTCGGCGTCGTCCCAGCGCTGCCAGAAGTCGCGCGGCGGGATGAGCGTGAGGCGCCGGTGGGCCTTCTCCGGGCTCCAGGACCGCGTCTGGAAGCTGGAGGCGGAGGCGCCCTCCAGCCGGACGCGCCGCGTCTCGACCTCGCGACCCTCGCGCGTCCACAGGGAGTAGACCACGTCGGTGATGGCGATCGGCTTGCTGATGTTGCCGAACGGCTCGGATCCCAGCGTCCAGCCGACCACCTGGACGCCCAGGAGCAGCGGCGCGTCGACGGCCGCCGGGACGCCCTTGGGCATGGACGCCGCGAACGCCTGGTCCGGCCCCACGGCGTTCCCCGGCCTGCCCAGCGGGAGCTTCCCCTCCTTCCGCGGATCGACCACGGTCACGGAGAACGCGTAGGGCGTCTCGCCGTGCTTGTTCACGGCGGCCAGCTCCACGTCGAAGCTCCCCTTCTGTGGCGGCACCCATCCCACGCGGCCCGTCTCCGCGTCGATCGTCAGGCCCGGCGGCCCCTTGTTCACCTTCCAGGTGATGGGCGGGACCCCGACCGCGTTCGCCACCCCGTCCGCGTCGAAGAGGTACTGCTGGCCGACCTCGGCCCCGGTGGAGGCGGTGTACTGGATGATCGGCTTCGAGTCCGGGCCGATGCCGATGGTGAATCCCGCTCCGAGCTGATCCACCACCTCGTACGGGCCGCCCTTGAAGGCGGCGAGCACTCCCGCCTTGACCTGGGCCGCGGAGTCCTCGCCCTTGGGCGCTCCCTCCATGACCCAGGGAGGGACCTCGAGGCTCACCAGGGCGATCCGCGTGCCGGACGGCGCCTCCTGGAACGGCCGCTGGGCTCGCGACCCGTACACCTGCGGCACGCAGCCCAGCACCAGCGCCGCCGCGACGATCGCCGACGATCGGGACATGAATGGTTCCTCTTTCTCGAGCGCGCAAGGGCGGCCGCCGAGCGCGCGCACCCCTCCGGCGGCGAGCGCTTCATACCTCCCCGGACGGCGGCCCGTCGCGCCTTCTCCGCACCCGGTGCCGGTCTAGAGTAGCGCCCCGTGTGGGTCCCGCTCCTCACGGCCGCGCTGTTCGTCTGGGTCGGCGTCGTGGGGGTGGTCAACCGCGACCTGCGCGACAGCCGCGAGCTGAGCCGCGCCGACCTCGACCGGCAGGGTCTCCTGCGCCGCTTCGGCCAGGCGAGCGCGCGGCTGATGTCGCCGCTCCTCTGAGCGCCCACGCCACCAGCATGAGCGCCAGCCCGACCATCGCCGGGGAGCCGGGCGCGGCCGAGCACCCGCCGCCGCCCGCGTAGATCAGCGCGTCCGGCGCACCGCCCGGGTGGCTCGACGCGCTGTGGGGGTCGGTCCCGTTCCGGAGCTCGACCTGGTCCGTGTAGCCGTCCCCGTCCGAGTCCACTCGCGGATCCAGCGTCGTCTTCCCCGGGTCGGCGCCGGACAGCGTCGGCCGGCCGGCCGCGTCGTCGAAGCACGCGAAGTCGCCGTCCAGGACGTTCGAGGTGCTGGAGGTCGCCACCCACGCGGTGACGGGCGTGGCGGGGGACAGCTTGACCGCGCCCAGGTCCTGCCAGGGAACCGCGAAGTCGAGGAAGTAGTCCGCGTTGCCCCCGTACGAGGAGCCCGGCGCCACCAGGCTGCGCGCGTTCTTCGCCATCGGGTACGTCCTCAGGATCGGCTGGTCTGGCGGATCCGCCGGATCGTTCGGCTGGGCGGTGACGGTGTTCTGGGAGATCTGGACCGTGCCGTCCAAGCCGCTGGCCAGGATCTGCACCTCGTAGGTGGACAGGTCGCCGTCCCGGTCCAGCAGCAGGCCCCACGCGAAGGGCCGGGGCGTTCCGCCGGGGATCGGGTCCTGCTCCACGCGGATCCGGAGGAACAGCCATTCGCCGTCGGACGCCCGGAAGCCCGTCGCCGCGTTGAGATCGCCCACCAGGTCGCGCTCGCCCAGGGCGGAGGCCCGGTCCCGGTACGGGTCCGTCATCACGTCGGCGCCGCAGCGCAGCGGCACCCACTCCTTGTCGGCGGGGAAGCTCTGCGCGCGCGCCGCCAGTGCGCACAGCGCGGCGGCGGCGGCGAGGGGAGCACGGACGTTCCAGATCCTGATCCAGCGCACGGCGCACCTCCTACTCGATGAGGACGAACTCCACGCGCCGGTTCTTGGCGCGTCCGGCCGCGGTCTTGTTGGGGGCAATGGGCTGCGTCTCTCCGCGCCCCCGCGCGGTGAGCCGCCCGGGCGACACGCCGCGCTGGATCAGCGCCTTGCGCACGGACTCCGCGCGGTGCTCGCTCAGCGTCTGGTTCGACATCGACGGGCCCACCTCGTCCGTGTGGCCCTCGATGCGGATGCGCTTGATGTCCTTGTGCTCCTCCATCAACCGCGCCACCTGGTCCAGCAGCTTCTTGCTCTTCGGTTTGATCTGCGCGGAGCCGGTCTCGAACTGGACCTTCCCCTTGAGCCGGATCTGCCCATTCACGTAGACGGCCTCGCCCTCCGGACACCCGTCGCCGTCGCCGTACTTCCCTTCCGGCTCGTCCGGGCACTCGTCGCGCTCGTCGGGCACGCCGTCGTGGTCGTTGTCCGCCTCCGGGCAGCCATCGTCGTCCTCGAACCCGTCCTGGTCCTCCGGCACCTTCGGGCAGCGGTCGGCGCTGTCCGGGATCCCGTCATCGTCGGAGTCCTTCGAGCTGCTCACCGGGTTCGGGCTGTACCGCAGCCCGAGGAGGAGCCGGAACAACGGATCGCCCAACCCACGGGTCACTCCGTACGCGCCGCCCACGTCCACGGTGAAGTCCGGGTGGGGCCGGATCCCGAGCCCGGCGAAGAGCTCGACGGGCAGGTTCGCGATGGGCGATCCGCCGTTCAGGTAGAAGGCGCTCGTCGCCTCGATCTGCGCGGTGAGCAGGTCCGACCGCGGGAGCACCGCGAAGTGCCCGCCCACGCCGACCCTCACCTCCTGGCCCACCAGGGTCAGTGCGGGGCCACCGGGGCGGAAGAGGAACCCGGCGCTCAGGTTGGCGCCCCAGGAGGCGCCGCGGAGCCCGCCCAGCAGCTGCGGGTACACCGTCACCGTCCCGTCCCCGCGCAGCGCGCCCGCCGCGCCGGTGGGGAACGTCATAGGCGCGGCGGCGCCGAAGGCGAGCTGGACGCCGCCCCGGCTGGTGAAGGCCAGCTTGGGCACCACGCGGAGATCGCCGATCCCCGGCGAGGCCACCGCGCCACCCAGGCCCGCGTCGCCCTGGTACACGGCGTCCACCGGCAGATCCACGGCCAGCTCGAACACGTGCCCCAGGCCGATGGACGCCATCACGTCCAGCGTGAGCGCGTGGAGCAGCGGGTGCTCGAGGATGGCACCGGTCGCGTCGCGCAGGACCACCGGCTCGTAGCCGTAATGCGTGACCAGCCCCAGGCTGAAGCTGAGGTGTCGCGGGACGACGGGCCGCTCCAGGACCAGCCCGCCCGCGGCGGTCGGAGGAGGGTCGTAGCGCTGGCCGTCGAATCCCTGGGCCCAGCCCTGCGACGCGCACAGCGCGACGAGCAAGCCGGCGGCGGCGACGGGTCGTTGGAACGGGGAGCGCATAGGGAGCCCGATCTTCGTGCGACGGAGATCGCGGCGCCACCCCCTTCGCCGCGCCGCATTCACGCGGATCGGAAAAAAACGGCCCGAGCCTTCAATCCCGTTCGAGTGAACTACAGTGGCGCAGTGGTGCTCCTGCCCGCCGTCCTCCTCCTCTCCCTCGCCGCGGATCCAGAGCCAGCCCCGGAGACGGCGCGCCCGCGGGAGACGGTGGTGACGGCCACCCGAACGCCCCAGCGGTCCGACGAGGTGACGGTCCCCACCGAGGTGATCACCCGCCGCGAGATCGAGGTCTCCGGCGCGCGGGACCTGGCCGAGCTGCTGGAAGTGTACCCCGGCGTGGAGATCGCCCGCGACGTGCCGGTGCGCACCTCCGGCGTGCGCCTCCTCGGGCTGGACCCCGAATACGTCCTCGTCCTCATCGACGGCGAGCGCGTCCCCGGCCGCTTCGGCGGGACGCTGGACATCGAACGGCTCTCCTTGCGCGACGTGGAGCGGATCGAGATCGTCAAGGGACCGTCCTCGGTGGTCTACGGCTCCGACGCCATGGGCGGCGTGATCAACCTCATCACCCACCGCCCGCAGCGCCCGCTGGAGGCCGGCGCGCGCGCCTCCTACGGCGGCCGCTCCGAGCTGGACCTCCGCGGCGGCGCCGGCGCGATGCTCCCGTGGATGAACGCCACCCTGGGCGCCGGGTTCCGGCGGGGCGACGCGTTCGACCTCGATCCCTCCACGGTGGCCACCACCGGCAGCGCGCTCGACACCTGGGACGTGGGCGCGGCGGTCTCCGGTCACCCGGGCCCCGTCGACCTCGGCGCGCGGCTCCACTACGAGCGGCGGGACACCTCCGGGATCGACCTCGCCCCCTCCGGCGCGGTCTTCGACCGGCGCAACCGCGACGAGGCCTTCACCGCCAACGCCCGCGCCGAATTCAAGCCGGACGACCCCACCACCGTGACCGCCCGCGCCGCCTTCGGCCTCTTCCGCGACCAGTTCCAGCAGGACCAGCGGCTGGCGCGCGACCTCGACCTGTACCAGGACGCGCGGGAGCAGCTCGTCGAGGCTGGGCTCCAGCTGGACCGCCGGATCCTCGGCGCCGGCACCCACCTCGCCAGCGTCGGCACCGACGGCCTGATCGAGACGCTCCGGTCGCCGCGCCTGTCCACCGGCTACGGCCTGCGGTACCGCGGCGCGCTCTACGTGCAGGACGACTGGCGGGTGCTCGACCAGCCCAGGGTCGCCGTCGCGGGCGGCGTGCGCGCGGACCTGGACTCCCAGTTCGGCCCCAACCTCTCGCCGCGGATCGCCGTGCGCTGCGACCCGCGGCCAGGGCTGGCGCTGCGCGCGTCGCTGGGCGGAGGGTTCCGCGCCCCCAGCTTCCAGGAGCTGCTGCTGCGCTTCGAGAACCCCGGCGTCGGCTACGTCGTGGAGGGGAACCCGGCGCTCCAGCCGGAGCACTCGCGCGGGTTGAACGTCTCCGCCGACTGGGAGGTGAACGACGGGGTGCTCCTCTCCGCCGGCGCGTACCGCATGGACCTCCAGGAGCTGATCACCATCATCACCCTGCAGGAGGCCACGCCCGACACGCCCACCCGCTTCGGCTACGAGAACACCTCCCGCGCCTTTTCGCAGGGCCTGGAGCTCTCCTCGCGGGTGCGCCTCTTCCCGTCGATCTGGCTGGACGCGGCGTACACGCTGGCGGACGCGCGCGACCTGGACACCGGGCTCCCGCTGGAGGGGAGGGCGGTGCACCGGGCGACGGCGAGGCTGACCATGCGCTACCGCCGCTTCAACCTGGACGGCTCGGTGGGCGCGGCGCTGGTGGGCCCGAGGGCCTTCCGCGACCCGACCAACCTGGCCGACCCGACGGCGCTGCGCTGGACGTCGCCGTACGTCAACGCCGACGCCCGGATCGCCTGGAGGCCGTGGCCGTTCGCGGGCGTCTTCGTCTACGCCACCAACCTGTTCAACGCGGGGAACCCCATCGACCTGCCGCTGGCGCCGCGCGGGTTCCACGCCGGCCTGGAGGGGACGCTGTGAAGCGCCTTCTGCTCATCGCGGTGCTCGGCTCGGCCTGCGCGCCCGACCTGCGCACCGACTACCCCTTCGACGGGGATCTCCCGGCCGGGGACTACGTCACGTTCACCGACCTGGGCGGCGGCGTGCAGGAGCTGCGCGTCAACGCCGGCGAGCCGCAGAGCTGGGTGTTCGTCGATCTCGACGACCAGCGCCAGGTCCCGGGCGCGGAGGCGATCGGCGCCGCCGGCTGGGACGTCGCCTTCCAGCGCTTCCGGATCATCTCCAACGGCGGCGTGAGCGGGGTGGGGCCGGTGGAGGTGGCGGCGCTCCCGGGGCAGGACTTCACCGCGCTGACCGCCGCGCCGCCGACCGGCTACGTGCAGGACGCCGCCGACGGGCCGGACTCCAACCAGGACGTCGACTCCGCCTTCCTCGTCGACGACGGCTGGTACCTCTACGACCTCTTCAACCACGGCGTGAACCCGCGCGACATCGTCTACGTGGTGCACGGCGACCGCGCGTTCTGGGCGATGCAGATCCTGGGGTACTACGACGAGGCGGGGACCTCGGCGCGGTTCCGGATCGACGTCAAGGCGCTCACCCCGCCGTAGGGGGGAGGGCTCACTTCTGCGCGATGTCCCACTTCAACCGCGCGTGGGTCTTCCGGAACGCCGCGGCGCCGGCGGGCACCGCGTCGCCCTGGGCCTCGCGCCCGTCGAGGAAGGCGACGAAGTCGAATTGGCGGGTGGGGGAGTCCAGCTCCAGGTCGAACCGCTTGACGATCTCGTTGGCGGGCAGGGTCTGCCGCCCGGCGACCTCCACCAGCGGCAGCGCCAGCCCCTTCATGTCCGAGGACGGCGCGTAGCTCTTCCACACCAGCTCCGTGCAGACCAGGGTGGAGTCGGAGAGGAAGTCGAAGTCGAAGTCGTACGGCCGGCCCTGGTAGCCGAACGCGCGCGCGATGGCCCGCGCCTTCTCCACCTTCGGCAGCCGCGGGCGCATGGCTCCCAGGTAGTCGACCAGCATCGCGTGGTCGACGGAGGTGAACGACACCCCTTCGCTGATCGACTCGATGAAGCGGATGGGCGCCCCGCCCAGCAGGTCCTTCCCTTCGGCGTACGCCTTCCACTTCGTCGGGTACTTCTCCTGGAGCCAGGCGGAGAAGGTGGAGGCCTTCTTCGTCTGCGTGGCGATCCACCGCTGCACCTCCGGGTCGGCGTCGAAGGCGGCGGCGAGCACGTCCGGCGTCCCCACGTACAGCAGCGCGTGCGGCCAGAACCCGGGGAGGCCGATGTTGGAGAGGAACCAGTTCTGCCGCGCCACCAGGACGTCGCCGGGCTCCATCTTCGCCACCACCGCCAGCGCCTGCTCCCGCGTGATCAGCGGCTTGCCCTCGCGGCGCACGCGCGTGTCGCCCATCCACTCGGCGACGTTCTTCTGCACCGGGAAGAGCGCCTCCCAGGTGGTGTCCTTCACCTTGTCGCCGGCCTGCCGCGCGAAGAGCGTGACGCCGCGCCAGAGCAGCTCGTCGCGGGCCACCTTGGAGCTGAGCTTCATCTCCTCCACCGCCCAGGCGACGTCGGGCTCGTCGGTCAGCTTGTGCTCCTTCAGCTTGGGCACCGCCTCCTTCCCGTACGCGTCGCCCGTCAGCAGCATGGTGGCGGTGGCGACGTGGATGGCCTGCTCCTTGAGCTGCGCGAACGCGTGGAACGGCACGCCGAACTCGGCGTTGGGTTCGTCCAGCAGCACCTCCAGCGGCTTGTTGCCGGAGAAGCGGTGGGTGAAGACCAGCCCATGCGCCAGCTCCGTGGTGAGCGCGGTGTGGGTGAGCAGGTAGCCCCAGAGGTGCCGCACCAGGTCGGTGGGGGCCACGGAGATGAAGCCGCGGTAGCGCTGGCGGATGGCCTCGGTGGAGATGAAGTAGGAGAAGAACGCGCCCCAGGTGGAGAGCAGCAGCGCCTTCTCCTCCGGCGTGTAGGGCGCCTTGCCCCGGTCCTTGAAGCGCGCGGCGTTCTGCGTCAGCGCGTCCTGGAGCCGGCGCAGCCCGGCGGCGTAGAGGTGGATGGTGGCCAGGTCCTGCTTGGCCTGCGCGACGAACTCGTCGTGGGGCAGGGCGTAGACGCTCCCGGCCGGCGCCGCCGGAGGAGAGGCGGTGAGGACCTGCGCGACCACCAGCCATGCCAGCATGTGGAGTCTCCCTACGGGGTGAGGCCGCGGCCGACCGTGCCGGCGGCGAAGCGGCGGTCCATCGCCGCGATGTCGTGCGCCACCACCACGTCGACGGACGGGTTGGCCTTCTTGAAGTCGAGGATGGCGCGGATCTGGTGGGTGATGGCTTCGGCGTCCTCGCCCATGATCCAGGAGACGGCGCGGGCGCGGGTCTTCTCGAGCTCCAGGTTCTTCTCCTGCCAGGCGACGTCGCCGATAAGCAGGAATTCGGCGCCACCCTTCAGGCGCACGTAGAACATCTGCGAGCCCGGCGTGTGCCCGGCGGCGGTGATCGCCACCACGCCCGGCGCCACCTTGTGCAGCGAGCCCTCCGGGCCGGACTCGAGCGTGCCGGTGCCGGAGAGATCGCGCCCCACGCCCCCGAACCGGGGCGGCTGGTGCTGGGCGGCGGTGAGCTTCAGCTTCGGGGCGATCTCCGCCAAGTGCGCCGACTCCACCGCGCCGAGGTGGTCGAAGTGCTCGTGGGTGACGGCGATGGTGCTCGCGGCGACCAGCGCCTGCTCCTGCCGGTCCCACGCGGCGTCGTCGTACGGCGAGCCGGCGCCCTGCTTCTCGTGGGTCTTGTGGGAGTGCACCGGGTCCAGGACGACCGAGGTCCCGTCGTCGTAGCGCAGCTGCCAGGCGTAGAAGCCGAAGGTGACCATCGAGAACGGCCCGCCGGCCATCGCGCCCGGCCCCGGCATGTCCGACCGCGCGAGCTGCTCGGCGCGCGCGGAGGCGGGGCAGGACTCCACCGGGCCGGCGGCGTCGCGGAGCGCGTGGAGGTCGATGGCGAAGCGCGCCTTCTCCGGCACGTCGCGGGCGGTGAGCAGGACGAACTTCACCACCAGCAGCAACCCCAGCAACACCACGCCGATGATCTTGAGGGCTTTCACGGGCACCTTGAATACCACGCGCGCCCTGGGTCACAGCGAGTGGAGGGAGTCCTCGAGGTTGGTGTACCCGTCCCCGTCCGGGTCGGCCGGCCCGTCCGTGGGGTCGTTGGGGTTCAGGCCGCGGCTGCTCTCCCAGGCGTCGGGCATGCCGTCATGGTCGGCGTCGGGCGGCGCGGTCCCACCGGGGATACCAGGGGACCACGAGGAGGACTGCGCGCATCCGCATCACCGCTCCCGCCGGCCCGCGGCCATTCTGGGGCAAGCTGCCGCGATGCTCCAGGTCTTCCAGGTCACGCCGCGGATCTGGTGTGCGCGGCGGCCGTCGTACCTCACGTGCTCCTACGCGGTCTCCGCGGGGAGCGGCCTGGTGCTGGTGGACGCGGGGATGGACTCCGAGGGGAAGGACATGGAGCGCCTCCTCCAGGAGGCCTTCCGCGCTCGCCCGGAGGACGTCCGCGCCATCCTCCTCACCCACTGGCACAACGACCACGCGGCGGGCGCGGCGGTGGTGCGGGCGAGGTCCTCGGCGCGCGTCCATTACCACCCGGCGGATCGGCCGCAGCTCACCCGGGCCACGGCCCGGCCCGGGTTCCGGGGCCGGCTGGCGGACGCCATCCCGGAGCATGGGCCGCTCGTGCTCTTCAAGGGGCTGCTGGGGGAGGCGGCGCCGAGGGCGGTGGAGGCGGACCACCTGGCGGCGGACGGCGAGGTGATCGAGGACGAGTTCGAGGTGATCGCCACGCCCGGCCACACGCCTGGACATCTGAGCTTCCTCTGGCGGCCGGAGCGGGCCCTCTTCGCGGGCGATGCCCTGGCGGTGGTGGGCGGGCGAGTCCGCTTCATGGCCCGGAACGTCACGCCGGATCGGGTGGAGGCGCGGCGCTCGATGGAGCGGTTGCTGGATCCCGGGCGGTCGTTCGACCTCCTCTGCCCGGGCCACCGCGAGCCGCTCACGCGCGACGTCGCCGCCCGGTGCGAGGAGATGCGTCGCTACCTGGGCGCCGGTGGACCGTGGCCCTTCTTCGGGTGATCGCCCACCAGGCACGCCGCGTGGCCCATCACCACCTCGCCGTCGACGGTGCTGGTGGGCGTCGGCGTCCACCCGCTCGAGAGGCGGGCGGAGAGCAGCTCATCCGCGGTCGGCCGGTGGTCCCACACGGAGACCCCGTTGATCCCACCCAGTCAGGTCGTGTCGAAGGCGAGGTAGATCTCGCCGCGCCAGGGGAGCACCACGTCGTGGCAGAACTCGTCCTGAACGACGACCTCGGCCACGTCGCGCGGAGGCTTCTGGGCGAAGCCCCACCGGACGACCTCCTGGAGGGAGCGCAGGCCCATCACCTCCGCGTCCAGCGCTTCCCGGAGCGGTGCAGGGAGTGGGGTGTGTTCGCGTCGCCACATGGTCACGGGCCGCAGGTGGTGGAGTCGTAGAGCGGCCCCTGGTCGACGCAGGTGGCGCCCTGTCCCTGGTCGTGCGGCACGCACGACGTCACCTCGCCCGAGCACGCGTGCCCGTCCGGGTCCGTCGCGGTGAAGCTCACGTGGTACACGCGCCCGTCGTTTAGCCCGCTGCGCTCGGGGCGGAGCCACGCGGTGGAGGTGCCAACGCCGGCCGCGTCCCCGCAGGTGTTTCCGTCGCCCAGCGCATTCACCGGTTCGTCCTGGCGGATCCCGTCGATCGTCACCGACACCGGCTGGCCCTGGGGGTCCGTCACCCCGCCCACGGAGACCGATACCAGCTTGTGGTTGGGCGGCCAGAGGGTGGGCGCGCTAGCGGAGGCGCCGCTGCAGTCCGGGCACTGCGCCGCGTGCCGGCAGCCGGCGGACGGATCGCAGGAGTCCGCGGTGCAGCCATCCCCGTCGTCGCAGGAGATGGGCGTGTTCACGCAGTAGCCGTCGCCCTGGCTGTGGCAGGTGTCGGTGGTGCAGACGTTGTGGTCGTCGCACTCCGCGTCGGTGTGGCAGCCGGGATCGCACGCATCGCCCACCCCGTCCGCGTCGACGTCCGCCTGGTCCGCGTTGGCGACGCACCGGCAGTTGTCCAGGCTGTCCGGGATGCCGTCGCCGTCGCAGTCGGCGATCTGGTCGGTGTCGAGCAGCGCGTAGTCGAAGGCGAGGTACGGCTCGTTGGGGGCGATGATCTGGATGACCACCTGGCCGTCCGTCATCGCCGACCAGGGGACGTTGCCGAACGCCTTCTGCACCAGGCCGTCCTGCCCGCCGCCCTGGAGCGTGAGCGCCACCACGCTCCCGTCCACGGTGATGTGCGCGGGTGAGACGTCGTAATCGCCGAAGACGAAGTTGATGAAGTGGTCCACCCCGTAGTCATCGTCGCCGGGGACCGGCGGAGTGAAGGTGAACGTGAAGGTGGCGCCGTTGGACGCGCCCGCCGGCGTAATGGAGTGGTCCGTCCACTGCGCGCCGTCGGTGGCGGCGAGCTCCGCCGCCGATCGCCGGTCGAAGTCGTCGTTGGAGCCCACCGCCGTGGACCCGTTCTTGTTCCAGTCCGGCAGGAACTCCCCCGGCTCGATGATGCCGTCTCCGTCCACGTCGGCCGGGCGGGTGTGCGGCGCCGGGGTGGCGCGCACCAGCCCGGTGGTGGGCGAGATGCCGAACCCGTCGATGTCGCCGATCAGCTTGCGCGCCGAAGAGACCGACTGCGATCGCCGGGAGACCCCGTCCTCCATCCGGGTGGGACCACACGCCGACAACGACAGCACCACCACCGCCGCGGGGGAGAACCGGAGCAAGGGCATAGGCCCCGGATCATACGCCTCCCTCAGCCGAAGAGCGCCTTGCGCCGCGCCAGGCTGTCCGCCGGCCACTCCTTGTCGATCTCGTAGAACGCGCTGAAGACGCGCGCGCCCTCCGGGAGCTGCACCCAGGGCAGCTTGGAGCGGGCGTAGATGTGCACGTCCGGGACGATGGGATGGGGCTTCTCCAGCGCGCTCACCCGCACGAACCGCAGCGCCGGCCGCCGCCCGTAGTCGCTCCACACCGCCACCTGGCACGTGGGACAGCGGTAGATGTCGTGCGGGCGGCCGCTCTCGGTCGGCATGGAGACGGGCTGGGGCGCGCCGGCGAGCAGCTCGATCCGGCTGGTCTCGATCAGCGCGTTGATGGCGAACGCACCCCCGGTGTGGCGCTGGCAGTCGGTGCAGTGGCAGCAGTGGACGAACATCGGCAGCGACGACAGCCGGAACCGCACCGCCTTGCAGCAACACGATCCCTCGAACGCTTCGGCCATGGGAAAGACCTCCGTGAGGCGCCCATGCTATGTGACGCGCGGGCATCAGGCCCTGCAGCGGGAGCGACGGCACGTGGGACGGATCTTCGAGACGCGCAAGGCGACGATGTTCGCCCGGTGGAACAAGATGGCGAAGGCGTTCACGCGCATCAGCCGCGAGATCGCCATGGCCGTGAAGTCGGGCGGCACCAGCGCGGACAGCAACCCGCAGCTCCGGCGGGCGCTGCAGAACGCGCGCGCCGCCAACATGCCCAAGGACAAGGTGGAGAGCGCCATCCAGCGCGCCTCGGGGCAGGGCGGCGAGAATTACGAGACCGTCATGTACGAGGGCTACGCGCCCCACGGCATCGCCGTGCTGGTGGAGACCGCCACCGACAACGTCGTCCGGACCGTCGCCAACGTCCGGATGCACTTCAAGAACAACGGCGGGAACATGGGCAACAGCGGGAGCGTGGGCTTCCTCTTCAAGCGAATGGGCGCCTTCCGGCTCAACCGGGAGGGCCTCGACCAGGACGCGCTGGAGCTGGAGCTGATCGACCACGGGCTGCAGGAGATGGGCGAGAGCACCGGCGAGAAGGGCGAGAAGCAGCTCCTCATCCGCTGCGACTTCCCCGACTTCGGCAACCTCCAGCACGCCATCGAGGCCAAGGGCATCACCCCGGTGGCCGCCGACTCCGAGTACATCCCGCTCAACCCGGTGGAGCTCCCCGAGGACAAGGCCACCGAGGTGCTCAAGCTGGTCGACGCGCTGGAGCAGGACGACGACGTGCAGCGCGTGTTCCACACGCTGGGTTGATCCGTTGGAGCTCCAACGAGCTCCGAGGCGAAACGTGACCGAGGACTTCCCGTGACCGACGCGGTGTCGAGTTTGCTCTCGGAGGTGCGGTCCGCCGGGGCCTTCGAGGAAGGCGCGCGCGCGCTGCTCAGGCGGTTGGTGGAGCGCGCGGCGGAGGCGCTGGAGCAGAGCAAGTACAAGGGCCAGGGGCGGATCATCCGGGGGATGGTCCACCTGCGGCCGGACGGCGAGTACCGCGCGCTCGCGGTGCTGGAGTGGGGGGAGGGGAGCGCGAGCGCGCCACCCGCGTCGTTGCTGCCGTCCACCACGGCGTGGCGGTGGGTCTCCGGGTCCGGCAAGCCGGTGGCGGTGGACGTGTTGCTGGGGCAGGTGCAGTCGCTGGGCGGGACGGCGCAGGTGGCGCAGGACCCGTCGCTGGCCGGTGAGCTGGGGCGGATGAACGAGAGCCGGGGGAGGTTGCTCGGGCGGGATGCGACGCACGTGTGCGCGCTCCCGCTGCGAGGCGTGCGCGGGGCGGTGGAGGGGATGGTCTCGCTGGAGGCGGAGTGCAAGGCGGCGCTCGGGCGGCCGTTCGTGTGGGAGGCGGCGCTGGCGGACCTGCAGCTGTACTGCGACGCGGCGGCGCCGCACCTCTCGCAGCTGCCGGGGGTGGCGAAGGCGGTGGAGTCGCAGGAGGACCCGCTGCTGCCGGTGATCGGCCCGTCGATGGCGCGGCTGATCGACGTGCTGCGGGTGTTCGCGGCGCAGGAGGAGACGGTCCTGATCTCCGGGCCCACCGGGACGGGGAAGTCGCGGCTGGCGCGGTGGTGCCACGCGCGGTCGGCGCGGGCGGACGGGCCGTTCGAGGCGCTCGACCTGTCGTCGGTCCCGGAGGACCTGCAGCTGGGCGAGCTGTTCGGGTGGCGCAAGGGGGCGTTCACCGGCGCGCTGAGGGACAACCCCGGGCTGGTCGCGCGGGCGGCGGGCGGGACGCTGTTCATCGACGAGATCGACAAGCTGTCGCTGCGGGCGCAGGCGGGGTTGCTGCACGTGCTGGAGGAGCGGACGTACCGGGTGCTGGGGGAGGGCTCGGCGGAGAAGGCCGCGGACGCGCGGTTCGTGGTGGGGACGAACGCGGACCTGCGCGGGGAGGTGGCGGCGGGGAGGTTCCGGGAGGACCTGTATTACCGCGTGCACGTGCTGCCGGTGGCGCTGCCGCCCTTGCGGGAGCGGGCGGACGAGATCGGGCTGTGGGCGAGGTACATGCTGCGGCGGCGCCACGCGGACGCGGTGCCGGACGGGACGGCGCAGCTGTCGGAGGGGGCGGAGCGCGCGCTGGCGGCGCGGCCGTGGCCGGGGAACCTGCGGCAGCTCGACAACATCATCCGGCGCGCGTACTCGCTGGCGGTGATGGCGCACCAGGGGAAGGCGCCGAGGGCGATCACCCTGGAGGAGAAGGAGGTCACCGCGGCGCTGGGGCTGGAGGGCGCGCGGCAGGAGGGAGGGGTGGTCGGGTTGATGGAGCGGGCGGCGGCGGCGCTGGCGGCGCGCGCGCGGCAGGGCCCGGAGCTGGACATGGACCTGGCGGACGCGTTCAAGGGGTTGCTGCTGGCGGCGGCGGTGGAGGCGCTGGGCGGGAGGGACGAGGCGTTCAAGGCGCTGGGGAGGGAGGCGCTGGTGAGGAACAGGAATCATCACAAGGTGCTGAAGCGGGAGCTGGAGCGGGTGGAGGCGCTGTGCCGCGCGCTCGGGGAGCCGGTGCCGCAGGCGGTGACGGCGCTGATGGACCAGGGGGAGAAGTGAAGAAGCGGCCCGCGAAGTCGAAGGTGAAGGGGAAGCCGAAGCCGAAGCTGCAGCGCCGCGCGCGGGTGAAGGTGGACCCGCGGAGGGTGTGGGAGCCGCTGGCGGAGGCGATCCCGTCGCCGAAGGTGGAGCTGGACTTCGAGAACGCGTGGCAGTTGTTGGTGGCGACGATCCTGAGCGCGCAGAGCACGGACGCGCGGATCAACCTGGTGACGCCGCGGTTGTTCGAGCTGTACCCGACGCCGGCGGCGCTGGCGTCGGCGCCGCAGCCGGAGGTCGAGCAGGTGGTGAAGTCCACCGGGTTCTTCCGGAACAAGGCGAAGGCGATCCGGGCGGCGAGCGCGATGCTGGTGGAGAGGTTCGGCGGCGAGGTGCCGACGTCGATCGAGGGGATGGTGCAGCTGCCGGGGGTGGCGAGGAAGACGGCGAACATGGTGCTGTCGAACGCGCTGAACGTGCACGAGGGGATCGCGGTCGACACGCACGTGGGGCGGGTGGCGCGGCGGCTCGGGCTGTGCGCGGACGAGGATCCGGCGGAGGTGGAGCAGGCGCTGTGCGCGCTGTTCCCGAAGGACCAGTGGCCGCTGGTGGCGCTCCGGCTCCAACTCCACGGGCGCTACGTGTGCATCGCCCGCGCGCCGGACTGCAAGAACTGCCCGGTCAATGAGAGCTGCCCGAGCCGGGAGGCCCCGCCGGAAGACGACGTACGCGCGCGCGCGGCTCGCGAACGCGCGCGCATCCCAGCACGCTGAGACGCGGCTCTCGAACGCGCGCGCGTCCCAGCACGCTGAGAGACGCGGCCCACGCCGCGGATATGTGCCGCGCTACGCGAGAGGGTTGCGCGCTACGCGAGAGGGTTGCGCGCTGCGCGAGAGGGTTGCGCGCTGCGCGAGAGGGTTGCGCGTCGCGCGGGAGAGTTGGTCGCGCAACGCGCGGAGCTTGATGAGCGCACAGCGCGTCGCCAGAGCCGTTCGACTTGTGCTTACCCTCCGCCGTATGCGCGCGATGGTGCTCGACCAGGGCGGGCTGACGCTGAGGGACGTCCCTCGCCCCGCACCCGGCCCAGGCCAGCTTCTCGTCCGGGTGCGTGCGTGCGCCGTGTGCCGCACCGACCTCCATGTCGTCGACCGCGAGCTCCCCGATCCGAAGCTCCCGCTCATCCCCGGCCACGAGATCGTCGGCGAGGTGGTGGAGCTCGGTCCCGGCGCGGAAGCGCACTCCGCCGGCGACCGCGTCGGGATCCCCTGGCTCGGCTGGACCTGCGGCGCCTGCGCGTACTGCCTCCGCGGCGAGGAGAACCTCTGCCCCTCCGCTCGCTTCACCGGCTACACCCTCGACGGCGGCTACGCCGAATACGCCCTCGCCGATCACCGCTACGCCTTCCGCCTTCCCCCCGAATACTCCGACGCCGACGCCGCGCCCCTCCTCTGCGCCGGCCTCATCGGCTACCGCTCGCTCCGGATGGCCGGCCCCGCCCAATCCCTCGGCCTCTACGGCTTCGGCGCCGCCGCGCACCTCATCTCCCAGGTCGCGCGCGATCTCGGCCACCGCGTCTACGCCTTCACCCGCCCTGGCGACACCCGCGCCCAGGCCTTCGCCCGGGACCTCGGCGTGCACTGGGCCGGCGGCTCAGACGAACGCCCGCCTGAACCACTGGACGCCGCCATCCTCTTCGCCCCCGTGGGCGCACTCGTCCCGACCGCGCTCCGGGCGGTGCGTCCAGGTGGGACGGTGGTCTGCGGCGGGATCCACATGAGCGACATCCCGTCGTTCCCCTACGCGCTGCTCTGGGGCGAACGACAGGTCCGTTCAGTCGCGAACCTCACCCGCGCGGACGCGCGGGAGCTGCTCCACCTCGCGGGCAGGCTCCGCCTGCGCGTCTCCACCACCCTCTACCCACTGGAGCGGGCGGCGGAGGCGCTGTCGGACCTGCGCGAGGGCCGGCTGGAAGGCGCGGCCGTGCTGGTTCCCTAGACACCCTCGAGCGGGGGCTGTGGCCCGGGGGTGATGCCGGCGATGTCCGGATCCGGATCTCCGGGTTGCCGCGCCGGTCGCTCCGCCTTCTCCTTCTTGCGTTCGGCACGCTCCGCCAGCTTCTCGTTCTTGCGCTGTGCGCGCTGCTGCTCCTTCTGCCGCTTGGTCCAGTTCCCTTGCATCGCCGACTCTCCTTCCCTACCGCTTACGCCCCCAATAAAGCCCCAACTCGCTTCTGGCAACCCCCCGTAGGGCTCGTCTAAGGTGCGCCGCCCATGCACACCGCCTCCAAGTTCGCGCTCCCCCTGGCCGGCGCTCTGCTGATGATGGTCACCGGCAGCGCCTGCGACAGCCCCTACTTCGACCGCAACAACCCGGCCCGTATCCACCGCAACAAAGGCATCGAGGCCTTCAAGAAGGAGAAGTGGGCCGAGGCGGCGGACGAATGGGCCCAGTCGATCGCCGCCAACCCGAACCAGCACGAGCTGTACGAGAAGCAGGCGTTCGCCGCCTCCAAGGCGGGCAAGTTGGACGAGGCCGCCCAGACCCTCCTGAAGACCACCGAGTTCAAGGTGGATCCCAAGGACAAGCTGGACATCACCCGCAAGATCGCGGCGATGTACCTGCAGAACAACCGCCCGGACAAGGCGGAGGAGTACTTCAACCAGGTCCTCAAGATGAAGCCCGCCGACGAAGCCAGCCTGACCTGGCTCGGCGAGATCCACTCCACGCTGGGTGGCGCGCGCTCCGGCGCCGCGCCCGCGGACCTCCCCCAGCTGGACCAGGCCATCGGCTATTACGACCAGGTGCTGGCGGTGAACCCGGACGCCCAGACGCCGATCGTCAACAAGCGCATCGCCCTGCTGAAGCTGCAGAACTACTGGCAGACGAAGAAGAACGAGGCGGACAAGGAGGAGGCGGCCGTCCCCAAGCGCGACAAGAAGGGCAAGGCCGCCGCGCACCAGAAGTCGCTGGACATGCAGGCCAAGCTGGATGAGCTCAAGCCGCGCGTCGACCAGGCCACCGAGAAGCTCACCGAGCTGCTCAAGAAGCGGCAGCCCCCCGGGGCCGACGGCGGCACCTCCGACGGTGGCACCTCCGAGACGGACGGCGGCGCTTCGGGTGGAGGCGAGGACGGCGGCAGCTCCGGCGGCGAGGACGGCGGCAAGTAGCGCTTCACCTCGCCCAGGCGCCCGTCACAGCCCGCAGCCGGCGATGGTCATCCCCTCCAGCGACCGATCGCCGGCCCTCACCACGCGCAGCTTCCCGCTCAGGTAGCGCCAGGGCGCGCCGGGCGCCTGCTCGTCGCGATCGAAGGTGGACAGCTCCAGGAAGGAGCGCTCCTTGCCCAGCTGGTAGATCTCCGCGTGGAAGAGCACCCGGTCGTCCTTCGCCTCCAGCACGCGCAGCCGCACGAAGCGGAGCGCCTGGCGCTCCCGGCGCAGGTCGGCCACGTACTCCCGCTCCTCGCGCGCGCGGTCCGGGTGCGCGGAGTGGAGCGTCCGCCACAGGTACTCCCCGTCGCCCACCGCGAAGGCGCTGAACCGCGACCGCATCAGCGACTCCGGGTCCGGCGGCTCCCCGCCGTCGTGGAAGGGGCGGCAGCAGGCCTTGTACTTCCGGCCGCTCCCGCACACGCAGTCCCCTCCATGCTCAGCCGCCACCGGCGAGCGCCTCCAGCGCTTCCCACCGCGCGTAGAGGTGCGCCACCTTCGCGGTGGCGGCCTCCAGCGAGGCGGCCAGCTCGCGCATCTTCACCGGCTGGGTGTAGCTCTCCGGGCGGGCGAGGGCCGCCTCCAACTCCACCTTCTCTCGCTCGGCCGCTTCGATCGCCGCCTCCATCCCCTCCAGCTCCCGCTGGTCCTTGTAGCTCAGTTTCCCCGGCTTTCGGGGGCGAACGGGCTCCGGCGCCGGGGCGGTCACCGCCGCCGCGGAGGATGCGCGGGCCGTTGCCTCCGACGCCAATTGCGCTTCGCGCTGCGCCTTCAACCGCCGGTAGGTGTCGAAGTTGCCGGGGTACTGCACCGCGCGCCCGTCCCCCTCCAGCGCGACCACGGAGGTGGCCACCTTGTCCAGGAAGTACCGGTCGTGCGTCACCAGCAGCACCGCGCCGGTGAACGACAGCAGCAGCCGCTCCAGGACGTTGAGGGTGACCAGGTCGAGGTCGTTGGTGGGCTCGTCCAGCGCCAGCAGGTTGGCGCCCTGCAGGAACAGCCGCGCCAGCAGCAGCCGGTTGCGCTCGCCGCCGGAGAGCGAGGCCACCTTCTGCCGCTGCATGGGCACCGGGAAGAGCAGGTCGTCCAGGTAGTCGCGCAGCGCGACGCGCCGGCCGCCCATCTCCACCTGGTCCTCCGCGGCCGCCGCCTCGTACACCGTCTGCTCGGGGTCCAGCGCCTCCCGCGACTGGTCGTAGTAGGCGACGCGCAGGTTGGCGCCGGGCTTTCGCTCGCCCGCGTCGGGCGGAAGGTCGCCGGCCAGGATCCGCAACAGCGTCGTCTTCCCCGCGCCGTTCTTGCCCAGGAAGCCGACGCGCTCCCCGCGCTGGACGATCAGCGAGACGTCCTCCAGCACCCGGCGGTCGCCGTAGCGCTTCCCCACGCCGCGCGCCTCCAGCAGGGTGTCCCCGCCGCGCGGCGCCGGCGCCAGCTGCAGATCGGCCACCTTCGGCCGGACGAAGCCGCGCTCGGCGAGCAGCTTCCGCGCGCGCTCGATGCGGGCCTTGCTCTTGGTGCGCCGCGCCTCCACGCCCTTGCGCAGCCACGCCACCTCCTGGGCGATCCAGCGCTCGCGCTTGTGCTGCTTGACGTCCGCCTCCTCCATCGCCGCCAGCTTCTGGTCCAGGTAGGCCTCGTAGTTGCCGGGGTACGAGGTGAGCGCGCCGCCGGGGCCGATCTCGACGATCCGGTCCACCAGCTCGTCCAGGAAGTAGCGGTCGTGGGTGACCAGCAGCAGCGCGGCCGGGGAGTCGTCCAGCGCGTCCTCCAGCCACTCGGTGGTCTCGGCGTCCAGGTGGTTGGTGGGCTCGTCCAGCAGGAACAGGTCGGGCGCGGAGAGCAGCGCGCGGGCGATGGCCACGCGCTTGCGCAGGCCCCCGGAGAGCTCCGCCACGGGCCGGTCCCAGTCCTTGACGCCCAGCCGGTCCAGGAGCGTCTTCGCGCGGTGCTCGGTGTCCCAGCCGCCCAGGCGCTCGACCTGGTCGGAGACGGCGGACAGCTGCTCCACCAGCGCGGCGTGGCGCGCCTCCGGCTCCGACTTCAGCCGCGCCGAGATCGCCTCGTGCCGGTCCAGCGCCTCCCGCAGCCGGGCGTTGGCCACCCGGAGCTCCGAGGCCACCGTGGCTTCGCCGGGGAACGCCGGCTCCTGGGGAAGGTACGTGACGTGCGCGCCGCGCCGCAGCTGCAGCTCGCCCGCGTCCGGCTTCAGCGCGCCGGCCAGCACCTTCATCAGCGTCGACTTGCCGGAGCCGTTGACGCCCACCAGGCCCACGCGCTCGCCCTCCTCGATGGTGAAGGTCAACCCGGAGAACAGCGTCCGGCTGCCGTGGGCGAGCGACACGTCGGCGGCGCGGAGCAGCGTCATTTCCGCTCCGTACCCTAGCCCGGATAGGGTGCGCCCATGGCCTCCGACCGAGTGTCCCGCCCGGCTGCTTCCCAGACCCAGACCGCGACCCCCACCGCCACGCCCACCGGCTCGCGCCCCGCCGCGCCGTCACCCGCGCCCGCCCCTGCGCCGGGTGCGGCCGACCGCTTCGGCACCCCGGCGCCGGACCGGGCGGGCCAGGGCGTGAAGCTGGGCTCGCACAACGACAACGAGTGGTGGGCCGGCCGCCCGCTCTCCGAGGCGCGCAACGCGCACCGCACCAACACCAAGGAGCAGTTCGACGCCGCGCTCCACTCGAACGCCAACTGGTTCGAGGGCGACGTCCGCAAGGAGATCAACTCCGACCGGATCGAGATGCGGCACGACACCACCCACGAGACCGGCGACAACATGACGCTCCACGAGTGGCTCACCGCCGGGGTGAAGACCGGCCGCGGGCTCAAGCTGGACGTCAAGGAGCCGGACCACATGCCGGAGATCCTGGACGAGGTGGAGAAGGTGGGCGTCCCCCAGGACCGGCTGATGTTCAACCTGGGCTTCGGCGCCATGGACAAGTGGGGCCCGGAGATCCGCCGGCGCTTCCCGGACGCGCTCCTGGCGCTCAACCCGCCCACCTCCGGGACCATCGGGAAGAAGGAGGCGGAGCAGCTGGTCGACCAGGCCCAGCGCCTGGGCGGCCCCGTCACCTTCGAGGCCCACTACGACCAGTTCTCCGACGACGCCATCGCGCTGCTGCGCCAGCACGGGACGCTCTCGGTGTGGGGCGACGGGATGGACGACCCGCGGGGCACCGCCGAGGACCTGCGGCGCCGCGGGGTCAACGGGATGATCGACCTCGCCTCCCACTACCCGGGCGAGACCGGGGCCGTGGACCACGCGAAGAACTGGGTGAAGACCAAGCTGGACGAGATCTTCTGAACGCTACGCGGACGCCTCGTCGTGCGCCTTGGCGAGCTTGTTCCGCAGCTCGCCGTCGATCTCGTCCTTGATCTCCAGCCCCTCGTCCTCGCGGAAGCGCCGGATGGCGGCGGTGGTGAGGTCGTCCACCTCCCCGTTCACCGGGCCGTCGTAGTACCCCAGGTTGAGCAGCCGCCCCTTCACGCCGGACGTCTCCTCGACGGGGTCGAGGAAGCCGATCCGCAGCGTCCACGAGACGGCGTCGTCCGGGGGATCCTCCGGGGCGCCGGACGCGTCCGGCCAGAGGCGGAGGGTCCCCTCCAGCGCCAGCGGGTCCACCTTCATCTCGATGGGCGCCTTCCCGTCCGTCGTCCCGCGCAGCTCCTCGCCGGCCACCTCCAGCAGGAACTTGTGCGGCTCGTCCACCGCCGCCACCAGGCGCAGCAGCGTCGGCTTCCGCTTCAGCTTGAACTTGTGCGACGAGCCGGAGCTGACCTCCACCTCGTGCGGCGCCGGGTCCGGGATGACGACCACGTCGCCGGGGAAGATGACGTTGGGGTTGGGGCGCTTCTTCTTCAGCTCCGCGTTGTCGGGCGCGTCGTACAGGGTGCGCCAGCCGAACCCGAAGCGCGCCGCGATGCTCGACAGGCAATCTCCGGGCTTGACCGTGTATCGAGTCGGCATCGAGGCCGGGGCAGGAGAGTCCCGGTCGCGCGGTGCTGTCAAGCGGGGACAAATGGGATTAACTCCGCCCTCCGCCCATGGCCGACCTGTACTACTCGATCGTCATCACACTCGAGAGCGTCAAGGTGAAGGACCCTGACGACGGCGACGTGTATTTCATCGCCACCGTCGACAAGCGCAGCAGGGGCCGCAGCAAGATCTTCTCCATGAAGGCCGGCGACACGGCGGACCTCAAGCCCCTGGGCTGGTCGTGGGAGGTCCGGGTGCTGGGCGCCCCGGGGCCCATCCCCATCGAGCTGCGCGCCTGGGACGAGGACTCGCTCTCCGCGGACGACGACCTGGGTACGCTGAAGGCGTCGGTGTCCGCGCCGTGGACCAGCCGGCAGGTCAAGGTCACCTCGGGGGACGGCAACCTGGAGCTGACCTACAGCCTGGGCGCCACCATCGTCACCGTGAAGGGCGCGTCGGTGGCCGTCGTCTCGCGGCAGCACGACGGCAGCTCGTACGTCTCCACGCTGGCCAAGCCGAACGTGGCGGTGGCGACGTTCACGGAGATCCTCGGGCTGTACAAGCCGGGCGTGGACGACCGGCCGAAGCCGGTCCCGGCGGGCACCACGCGCGGCGCGGGGTACGTGAAGGGCTACCGGAGCGAGGACGACCGGGGCCGCATCTTCATCAACCGCAAGCCCGACGGGTCGTGGGCCAAGGGCGACCAGTACATCGAGCTCACCGCGGTGGTGGAGCCACCCACCGTCAAGCTCCCCGCGAACGCGAAGATGATCTGGTCCTTCGAGGACCCGGACGACCCCAGCAACGAGGGCGCCGACGTCCACCCGGACGCGGGGAAGATCCTGGACCCCAACGACTACACCGGCGCGGTGAAGACATCCGCCACCGCCGGCGACAACGACCCCAGCGGCAAGGGGAAGGCCAAGCCCAAGCTCGAGGAGATCGACCCCAAGTACGCGCTCAGCGGCAACGAGACGCTGATCGACGCCGCCACCCGCACCACCCGGGTGCGCTTCCACGTGGGCGACATCGCCGCCGACAACTACCGGGTCAAGGCGGAGGTGAAGAAGGCGGCCCCGCTGGACGCGTCGTTCCCGGCGGAGACCGGGGTGATGACGCTCTGGAACCGGATCGACCTGGAGTACGTGAAGATGGACACCGCCCTGGAGCTGCCGGCGGACCAGATCTCCAGCCACTACGAGAAGGCGTGCATCCAGGTGGACGTGAGCCTCAAGCGCGAGGTGAGCGGCCCCTCGTCGCTGGACCACATGGGGACGGACCCGGGAGCGGCCTACGCCATGTGCGACGACTACGTCACCAAGGCCAAGGGCGAGTTCTCCAAGGAGGGAGAGCCGGGATGGTTCTTCCTGGCGGCGGCGAACCGGATGCTGCCGTCGAAGGCGACGAAGATCCTCTACGAGGGGAAGGCCGAGGCCCACGGCGACAAGGTGAAGCTCCCCTCCGGCACGGCGCTCTCCGCCAAGCCCGCGGTGGTGCGCGTGTTCGACCCGGCCAAGATCGGAGCGATGGCCAAGCCCAAGCCCAACGATCACGACCTGCACATCAAGTTCCGGGTGGACGCCAAAGCGGGGACCACGCTCACCCTCCAGGCCCACGACTTCCACGCGGTGGACGATCCGGACACGTCGTTCCTGGACGCGGACCTCTCCCACTACGGGTTCAAGGACGGCGACCCGGTCGAGGTCCAGGTGATGAGCGAGGGGGACGAGGCGATCATCACCGCGGGGATCAGCCCCGGCGGCCTGAACATCGCCGGGAAGCACTACTTCGGCGGGCGGCTGATCATCTTCACCCGGTCCAACGGCGACTTCCTGGGGACGCTGTGCCACGAGTTCTGCCACGCGTTCGACAACGCGCACAAATGCGGCAACTGGGACTGGCGCCGGCAGCCGAAACGGACCGCGTGCTGCATGTGCTACTGGTTCCAGCTCGTCCTGGACGACGCCGCGCCGCGAAAGCCGATCCCCTGGACCCAGAACCGGACGGGCCCGGACCTGTGCGCGCAGCACATCCGCAACATGCGGGACTACCATCTGCAGGACAACCCGGGGCTGGGCTGGTGAACGCGTGAGGCACCTCGCGGTCGCGGTGATGATCCTGGCGGCATGCTCCGCCCGGGAGAGCGCGGCGGGGCCCCCCGCGGGCAAGGACGGAGGCAAGGCCATGGCAGAGACCGAGGCGACGGACGAGGATCTGCCCGTGCTGAAGCTGGAGGCCGCGCCTCGCTACCTCATCGGCTTCCCGATGGTCGTGGCGCTCACCTACGAGAACCGGTCGAAGGACGCCGAATTCTACCACTTGCCCCCCATGGGCCTGCTGGCGACGCGCGGCGCGATCCGGGCGCAGCTGGAGCCGTCCGGCGGCGGCGCGCCGGTGATCGCCCGCTTCGCGCCGGAGGAGGAAGAGGCCCAGGGGCTGGCCGTGGAGGCGGGGAAGTCGGTCCGGGGGCTCGCGGACCTCTCCAACGCCGGCACGCCGCTGGCGCCCGGCGCGTACCGGCTCACGCTGGTGCTCACCCGCGGGAAGAAGCAGCGGACCAGCAACGCCGTCCCGGTCGAGCTGGTGGCGCCCTCCGAGGCCGACGCGCAGGAGGCGGCGCGGTTGCGGAAGATGGGGTCCCCCCGCGCCGACACCGGCGCGTGGGCGCCGTTCCTCTCCAACAACTGGGCGACGGTGACGGTCGCGGCCGGGCTGAGCGCGGAGGCCCGGCAGCGCCTGGCGCTCCACCTGTTCCTGCACCGCGCGGCCTACGGCCCGGACCCGGTGGCGAAGATCGACCCGTCGGCCCTCGCCGCCGTCGCCACCGACCCGCTCCTCAAGCCCGAGGCGGCGGTCCTCCGCTACGAGTTGCTCGCCGCCCGGCGCAACCCCTCCGCCGCGGCCGCCCGCGCGGTGGCGCTCCAGGCATCGCCTGGAGTCGCCGGCCGCCTGGCCGCGGTGGATCAGGGGGACGGCGAGATCGCCTCGCTCCGGCGGAGCGTGGGCGCGGAGCGGCAGCACCTCAAGCCGCCCGCGACCCAGCCGTACGTTCCGTGAGCGCTACTGGTGCTCGGCGCCGTCGTCCGACCCATCGTGGTCGTCGTCCTCGAACGCCTCCAGCGACGCCTTGATGTTGTCCTCGATCTTCGACTGGTTGCCGGCGTTCGACGGATCCAGCGCGCCGCCCTGGCCGTCGGAGAACCAGCGCGAGGTGTCGAATGACAGGGTGATGTTGGCGGTGCCCGCCGGGTCGATGGTGAACGTCCCCTCGCGCTCCTGGTCCTCGTCCAGGCTCGACGCGAAGGTGAACGCGGTCCCGTTGAACGTCCCGTCGATGACGATGGACTTCTGGTTGGACGCGTCCGGGTGCACGCGCACCTTCACCCGCGTGTAGTCGCCCGGCGCCGCGTTGATGTCGAAGGCGTGGCTCACCTCGCCGGAGAGCTCCGCCCCCGTCAGGTCCAGGTGGAACGGGCCGGCGCCCACCTCGTCCTCGGTCTCGGTCTCGCCGCTGGTCCCGGAGGCCTGTGACGTCGCCGCCGCCGGGGTCAGCCGCACGCGCTCCACCTCGATCTGCGCCCGGTCCAGCGTGATGGCGGCGCCCGCCGGGGCCGCGGTCACCGCCGCCGCCCGCGTCGACACGGTGGCCTTCGCACCACCACAGGCACACCCCAGCGCCGCAACGACAACACCCGTCCACACGATCCGCATGTCATTCCTCTGTCGTCTTCTGCACTCCGGCCAGTTGCAAAATCCCAGGACTCGCGCATTCGGACGGCGGCCACAGCCGCGAAACCAGGCGGCAATTCCTGCGCATGAACGAAGTGGCCGGCGAGGGCGGTTCGGAGTCTTCTGGACAAACGGCAATGGAGCCAACGGCCGCCCTGTTGGAGCGGGCGAAGCGCGGTGACGAGGAAGCCTACCGGGCCCTCTACGGAGCGTACCGGCCGGCCGTGCTGCGCCTCGCGCGCTCCTTCGCGCGGCTGGATTCGGACGAGGTGGAGGACGTGATCCAGGAGACGTTCGTCCGGGCCTTCCGGGCCCTCGGGGGACTGCAGCAGGCCGCCGCCTTCGAGCGGTGGCTGCTGGCGATCGCCCGCAACCGGGCGCTCACCCTGGACGCGCGGAAGGAGCAGGCGCGGCGGTCGGCGGAGCAACTGGCGGGGGAGAGCCCCGGCCACGCGCCGGCCCTGCCGCCGGCGCTGGCGCTGGAGCGCGAGTCGGCCGTGGTGCGGGAGCTGGTGGAGGAGATGTCCGAGGGACCGGAGAAGGAGACGGTGCGGCTGTTCTACGTGGACGGCGCGCTGTCCGCCCGGGAGATCGCGGAGCGGATGGGCGTGGGCAAGAGCGCCATCACCATGCGGCTGGAGCGGTTCCGGGCCAAGGTGAAGCGCGAGCTGCTGCGCCGCGTGCTGGCCGTGCAGGTGGAGTGAGGAGGAACCGACGATGGAGCGGCACCTCGACGACGTGGCGGTCCGGGCCCTGGAAGCGAAGGAGGCGCAGGCCGTGGCCTACTTCCGGGACCACCTCTCCAGGCCCTGCGCCAGCTGCGAGGAGTACCTCGCCAACGCCCCCGCGCGGCTGTGGTGGCTGGAGGCGGAGGCGGACCGGTTGCTCCACATCCACGGCGCGCTCGCCATGCCGGCCGCCGGCGACACCACCGGGTTCCGCGCCGTCCGGCGGGCGATGCGCGCGCGGCGGATGCGCAAGGCCCTGGCCGCCTCGATCGCCGGAGCGGTGGCGCTCGCCGCCGCGCTGGTGCTGGTCCTCCGCGTCCCCCGCGCCGCCGGCCCGGAGGACGCGTTCACCGGCGTGAAGGGCCAGGCGACGGGCCTGCTGGAGCTGTCGGCGGCGGTGGTCTCCCGCTCCGGCGCCACCTCGCCCCTCAGCCCCGGCGGGCGCGCGCGCGCCGGCGACACCCTGGTCCTCCGCTATCGCGCCGGGCAATCCAGCCCGGCGTACCTGGTGAAGGCCGGCCCGGACGGGCAGCCGCAGGTGCTGGGCCGGTTCGCGCTCTCCGCCGGGACGCACGACCTGACGGACTCGGGCGGCGTCTCGGGCGTCTCCCTGGAGGGCGAGCAGGGGGAGGTGCACCTCTGGCTGGTGCAGTCGTCCGCGCCGCTGGCGTCCGCCGCGGCGGTGGACGCCGTTCGACGGCCGGCAAACAGTGCGCCCGGCGTCTCCGTGGTGGGGTTCACCCTCCGCGTCGTTCCGGGGGAGAATTGACCTTCGTGACCGCCGCGCCATGCCGCAGGACCGCCGTGCTCGGAGGAGCGCTCGCCGCGCTCCTCTGGGTGGGCGGCTGCGCGCCGGCGACGGTCGAGAAGGGCGGCCTGGTCCGGGTGCGCGTCTCGCAGGAGGCGCTGGACGCGGCGCACGCGCCCCGCCGCTTCGCGGTGCTGGTGGGCATCCCCGACGTGCGCGACCCGGAGTGGCGCCCGCTGCGCTACGCCGCCAAGGACGCCGAGGACCTGGGCGCGGCGCTGGCGGACCCCGCGCGCGGCAAGTTCGACCAGGTGAAGGTGCTCACCCGCCCGGAGCAGACCACCACCCAGGCGGTGCTCCAGGCGGTGGACGCGCTGGCCGCCATGGCCACCCGCCCGGACGACGAGGCGCTCCTCTACATCTCCGCCCACGGCACGCTGGCGCGCGACGACCGCGGCGAGCTGCGCCGCTACCTGGTCACCCAGGACGCCCGGCTGAAGGACCCGGCGCGCAGCGCGCTCTCGGTGGACGCGCTGAAGGCGAGGTTCGACGCGCTCCCCTCCAAGCGGCGGGTGCTGGTGCTGGCCACCTGCCACTCCGGGAACGGCAAGTCGCTGCTGCCGCCGGAGGTGGCGGAGGAGCTGGCGGGCATCAAGGGCGGCTTCTTCACCCGCCCGGTGGAGTCGGTCAGCCGCGCCTCCATCGTCCTCTCCGCCAGCGACTTCGGCGAGACGGCGCGCGAGGACCCGGAGCTGCAGAACGACATCTACACCCACTTCCTGGTGGAGGGCCTGTCCGGCGCCGCCGACCGCAACCTGGACGGCGCGGTGGTGGCCACCGAGGCGCACGACTACGCGCGCCGCCGGACCTACGAGTACACGCAGGGGCGCCAGCGCCCGTCAGCGGAGATCCTGGAGGTGGGCGCGGACCCGGTGGTGCTGGCGGGGACGCTCTCCGGCGCCGGCGACGCCGAGCTGTTCTCCTACGCGGCGCGGCTGGAGGGCGCGCGCCTGACGGTGGACGGGATCGAGAAGGCGGAGCTGCCCGGCGGGGCCGCGGTGCCGCCCGGCCGCCACCGGGTGCAGGTGGAGAAGGGCGCGCAGCTGCTGATCGCCGCCGACGTGGAGGTGGGCCGCGGCGCGCGCCTGGCGCTGGACTCGCTGGCGGACCGGCCGCCGCCCTCCAGCGGGGCGATCGCGCTGGGCGGCGGGGGGTTCGGGTTCATCGATCGGCAGAGCCGGGAGCAGCTGTTGCCCGCCTCCGCCGCCGGGTCCGTCTCGCTCCGCCTGGACCGGGTGCTGGGGGACGACCTCTCCTTCTTCGCGGACGTGATGGGCGCCGGGGGGAGCGCGCGGCTCGATCTCGGCGGCGCGCCGGTGGACTTCGGCTACCGCGCGGTGCTGGCGGGCGGCGCGCTGGTCCGCGGGTGGCGACTGGGGCCGGTCTCGCTCTTCACCGGGCCGCGCGTGGCCGCTCTCTGGCTGGGCCGGTCCTTCAATCTGTCGCTGTACCAGGGCTCCCAGGACTACCTGACGCTGGCCCCCGGCTGGGTGGCGGCGGCGTCGTGGCGGGTCTTCGGAAGGTTGGAGCTTCAACTGCAGCTTTCCATGATGGCAACCTACGTGCGCGTGGACGGGGCGGGGTCGGTGCTGGGCCATGCCGGCGCGACGGCCGGAGCGGGGTGGGCATTTTGAGACTGCCGATTGCAGCGATCTCCTCGTGGCTGGTGCTGCTCTCCGCGTGCGGAGGGTTCGACAACCGGCCCTTCCAGGAAGGCGGCCTCACCGGGCGCGTCCTCCGCGCGGACAAGGACGCCGGGCGGGTGGTGCTGATGGGGGAGGACCCCAAGGACACCGGCCTGGACGACGAGGGCCGCTTCCACTTCGACTCCCTCGACCTCGGCCCCCAGGAGTTGCTGGTCGTCGCCAGCGACACCGAGGCGCTGCGGGTGCCGGCCCTGGTGGTGGGCGGGCGGATGACCGACCTGGCGGACCTGGACCCGGCGCCGGCCGCCTTCATCGTGGTCGACCTCACCACCCAGGGCGTGGTGGGGGACTGCTGGGTGAAGGTCCACCAGACCGACCTCGCCGAGGTCCACGCGCCGGACGGCTCCTACCAGTTCGTCGTCGGCCCGCTGGCCGCCGGCTGCTACGACGCGTCCATGGAGCACAAGGGGGCGGAGTTCTGGAGGCAGGCCCAGATCTGCCTCGCGCCCGGCGAGCAGCGGACCTTCGACGTGCGCTGGTAGCGCCGGGGCGCTCACCCGCGGTACAAGGGCCGCCGCCGTACCCTTACCCTTTGGGGGTCGTCGCCGATGCCCTACGCGCAACCGGAGGTCCTGGTCGAGACCGACTGGGTCGAGCAGCACCGGACGGACCCCAGGGTGCGGATCGTCGAGGTGGACGCCGAGCCCTCCGAGTACGAGGAGGGCCACGTCCCCTCCGCGGTGGGCTGGAACTGGGCCACCCAGCTCTCCGACCAGCGCGTGCGCGACCTGCTGAGCAAGGAAGCGTTCGAGATGCTGATGTCCCAGTCCGGGATCGCCAACGACACCACGGTGATCCTCTACGGGGACAACAACAACTGGTTCGCCGCCTGGGCCTTCTGGCAGATGAAGATCTGGGGCCACCGCGACGTGCGGCTGATGAACGGCGGCCGCAAGAAGTGGATCTCCGAGGGCCGGCCGCTGGACACCGACCGCCTGGCGCACGCGGTCACCCGCTACACGGCGACCGGGCCGGACCGCACGCTGCGCGCCATGCTGAGCGAGGTGCTGGCGGCGGTGCAGCGCGGCGGGACGTCGCTGATCGACGTCCGCAGCCCGCCCGAGTTCACGGGGGAGATCTACGCGCCCCCCGGCCTGCCCGAGACCTGCCAGCGCGCGGGGCACATCCCGGGCGCGCGCAACGTCCCCTGGGGGAGGGTGTGCAACGAGGACGGCACCTTCCGCTCGCGCGAGGAGCTGGAGTCGCTCTACACCGACGCCGGCGCCACCGAGGGCAAGCCGGTCATCGCCTACTGCCGGATCGGCGAGCGCTCCAGCCACACCTGGTTCGTCCTCAAGTACCTGCTCGGCCGCAAGGACGTGAAGAACTACGACGGCTCCTGGACCGAGTGGGGGAACCTCGTCGGCGCGCCGGTCGCGGTGGGGAGCGACCAGCGATGAGCACCCTGCGCGCCGAGGAGCTGCAATCCCGCGAGGACAAGATCGAGGGCTGGCCGGTCCGCATCACCAGCTACCGGGTGGGGAACCAGTACCGGAGCACGGTGGACAACATCGACCCCGGCGCCACCGTGGCCCGCGGCGCCGGGCCCAGCCGCGAGTCCGCCGAGCTGGAGGCCATCACCACCGCCCGGGAGCGCCTGGCCAAGGTGAAGCGGCTGGAGGCGTCCCTGAGCGCCGTGCACGAGAGCATGGCCGCCATGCAGGACCTCTTCAAGAAGGGCAGCTGAAGGCGGGCGGCGGCAAGGCCCGGCCCCTGAGCGATGAAGCGGTACGACCCGGACCAGGAGCTGGACCCGCGCCAGTGGCTCCAGCTCACCGAGGACCAGCGCCGGACGCTGGCGCTGCAGGCGCACCAGCCGCTCCCGCCCGGCCACCCGCAGATGGCCAACCTGCGGCTGCACGCCGCCGCCCACGTGATGGTGGAGACGCAGCTGGCCAGGCAGGAGATCCCCGAGGCCAACCAGGCCTTCCAGAGGCTGCGCGCCGCCGGGCTGTCGCGGCACCGCGCCGTCCACGCGCTGGCGGACGTGGCCCTGGCGGAGATGACCCGGATGGTGGAGGCCCGCGCCCCGTTCGACCGCTTCGGCTACGTGGAGCGGCTGAAGTCGCTCACCGTGGTGGGGCCGGGCGCGCCGGGTCCCTCCAGCCAGGACGTTCACTGACCGGCCCGCCGTCTGCGGTTCTCTTCGCGGAAAGGTGCGGCGCGACGCCACTCCGTGCGAGGATGCCCGGCGTGCCATCCCCAGCTGATGAAAGCGCCCTGCCGCTCGAGCGCCTGGCCGAGCTCGTGCGGCAAGCCCTCTCCGCGCCCCAACTGAAGGAAGGCGACCCCGACGACGGGCTGCCCCGGCTGTTCCTCGCGGGCCAGGACGACAAGGGGCTGATGATCGTCATCCTCAAGCACGGCCAGGACATGTACGAGATGCGGGTCCCCTCGCTCTCGGCGCTGGCCACGCTGGCCGGTCCGCCGCTCAAGCCCGCGCGCGACCGGGCCGCGCTGGCGCTCCCGTACAAGCCGCGCACCTGGAAGTCCCCGGCGCCGATATCCGTGGCGCTGGACGGCGAGGCCGCCTCGGCGGTGCACGCCGGGCCCACCGCCCAGGACGTGGGCGGCATCTCGGCGCTGCAGGGGCTGGCCTTCGGCGCCGCCTCCTACACCTGCCGCGGGCCCACCCAAGAGGCCCAGGGCATCGAGTACAAGCCGATCAACGAGGACGCGGTGGTGCTGCGGGCGCGCCGCGGCGACGCCAAGGCGGGGAAGCCGGAGATCTGCGCGGTGGGCGCGTTCGACCAGGCCGGCGGGGAAGGGTCGGTGGCGGAGAACAGCGGGGCGGCGAGCCACGCCGCGGCCAAGGCCTTCGACGAGGCGCTGTCCGAGGTGGAGGGCGGCGGAGACGCGGCCCAGGTGCTGCGGACCGCCATCTCCCGCGCCAGCGAGGCGGTGCACGCGCTGGGCGTGGGGGCGATGACGACCTTCGCGGCGGCGGTGCTGGTGGGCCAGCCGGACGGCGAACGCTGGCGCTGCCGGGCGCACGTGGCGGTGGTGGGCGATTCGCGGGTGCTGCTGGTGGGCGCCTCGGGCGAGGTGCGCGAGCGGACCAAGCTGCACAACCTCGGCGCGCTGATCGCGGCCGGCGAGGTGGCGGACGCCTCCCCCAAGATGGCGCTGAGGTTCGCCAACGCGCTCTCCCGGTCCGTGGGCGCGGAGAACGACGACCCGGACGTGTTCGAGTGGGAGCTGCGGCCCGGCGACCGGATCGTGGTGGAGACGGACGGCGTGGGCGACGCGCACGAGTTCGAGCAGCTCCCGGAAGGCACCTGGCACGCGGACATCTGCGCCGACCAGCAGGGCCGGGTCCTGGCCCACACCTCCACCGCCGCGGACGGGGTGGCGGCCCTGGTGGGCTACGCGCTGGACCAGATGGCGGACGGCTACGGCAAGCCGGACAACATCGGCGTGGTGGTGGCGCAGGTCCTCGGGTCGCCGTAGGCGGCGCCTTCCGAAAGCTCGCCGGACGGCGGCGGGTCCGCGCGCCGGATCCCGCGCCGGGCGCGCTCGGGTCGTGGCCAGGCCCTGGAATCAGATCCCCCCCGGCAGCAGCGTCCGCCCCTCCAGCAGGTCCCCGTTCCGGTGGAGCAGGTAGATCGCCTTGCCCAGGTGCATGCCCATCACCGGGGGCGGCGGGTCGAGCGGGAAGTCCGACGACGGCCGCCACCGCGGAGGCTCCTCCGCGCCCAGGGGGATGGGCCGGTCCTTCCGCAGCTCGCCCACCTCCTGGTCGGTGAGCTTGCGCGAGGTGGCCCAGGGCAGGGTGGCCGCGCCCCGCACCAGCGGCCACGGCTCGGGGCCGGCGCCCGGGTCCTGCCAGGGGCCGATGTCCGACCGCCGCAGGTTGCCCAGGTGCGCCCGCGCGCCCAGCGCCCGCCCCAGGTCGCGCGCCAGCGACCGCACGTAGAAGCCGCCGCGGCAGGTGATGGAGAGGAAGCTGACCTCCGGCAGGTCGTGCGACTCCCAGCGCGCCGAGTGCAGGTACACCCGGGAGGGCGGCAGGGACACCGCCTCGCCGCGGTGCACCTTCTTGTAGGCCGGCTCGCCGTCGATCTTCTTGGCGCTGGTGGTGGGGGGGACCTGGTCCGTCCAGCCCAGGAAGTTGGTCAGCGCGCCGTCCAGCGCCTCCGGGGAGAGGCCGGAGCGGTCGCCCCGCGCCACCTCCATGCCGTACGGGTCCCCGCTGTGGGTCTCCACGCCCCAGCGCACCTCGGCGAAGTAGCGCTTGGGCGCGGCGTGCAGCAAATCGAACAGCCGGGTGGCGCCGCCGGTCAGCACCAGCAGCAGGCCGGAGGCGAACGGGTCCAGCGTCCCGCCGTGGCAAGCGCGCGCCCGTCCGCCCGGGTGCTGGGCGAGCACGTCGCGCAGCACGTCGGCGCTGGTGGGCCCGGCCGGCTTGTGGACGAGGTGGATGCCAGGCTCCATCTGGGTCGCCCACGCTATCGCGAGGGCCCGGCACCGGCTAAGGTGTTCCAGATACATGGGCACCCATGCAATCCAGCTGCGTCGAAACGACGCCCGCGAGGTGATGGAGGCCATCCGCCGGATCGTCCAGAGACTGCGGGTGTTCTCGCGCCGCGCCGAGCGGGAGCAGGGCCTCTCCGGGCCGCAGCTGTTCGTCCTCCAACTGCTGGCGGACCACCCCGACCAGTCGGTGGGCGCGCTCGCGGAGCGGACGCTCACCCACCAGAGCACCGTCTCCACCGTGGTAGCGCCGCTGATCAAGAAGGGGCTGGTGTCGCGCCGGTCGGACGAGGCGGACGGGCGGCGGGTGGCGCTCAACCTCACCCGGGCCGGGCAGGCGGTGCTGCAAAGGTCGCCCACCGCCCCGCAGGCCGCGCTGATCCGCGCGCTGGAGCGGCTGCCCGGGCGCACCCGGCGCTCGCTGGCGGACGGGCTGAACGCATTGCTGGCCGAGATGGGCGCCGCCTCCGCCTCCCCGGCCCCGCTGTTCTTCGACGAAGGAAGGAACTGAGCGCATCGCCATGCAGAGCCCAGACAGCACGTCCGAATCGAGCACCACCGAAGGACTCCCCGTCGCCCCCTCCATGGGCCCGATCCTCCACGCCATCCGCGCGCCGCAGGCGAG